>NZ_JBIWPN010000029.1:0-103958 GCF_044768305.1 Kitasatospora sp. NPDC101155
CGCTGTTGAGTTCTCAAGGAACGGACGCTTCCTTCGGACCGCCTTCCAGCGGGCCCTCCGGGCGCTTCATTCTTTCGTGTTTCCAGCTTATCAGACGTTTTCCGCTCCGCTTCCGGGGCTTCGTTCATCCAACTCGCCGATGTCCTCTGGGGCTTGACGCCCCGTCCGACGTTTCAAACTCTAGCCGACCCTCGCTCCGAAAAGCGAATCCGGCCGCAACCCGATAAAACGCACACACCGAATAAGCACCGGGTCGCACCGCGAGAACGCGTAGACGACCGGTACGAACCGGAAGTGGTGTTTCAAAGGAGTGGCCGCCCCGGGACCGTCCGCGCCGATGCGTGTCCGGTGCTCCCTGCCGAGCGACTGGGAGACACTACCCCTTACCGAGGGCCCAAGACAATTCAGGAGGCTGTCGGGGTGCGCTTCTGCGTTTCACAGTCGACGTGGACGAGGCCGAAGCGTTGGTGACAGCCCTCAGGGCACTCAAGGCCTCCCCTCCCCCTCCCCCTCCCCCTCCTCCCCCGACGGTTTTGGCTACTGCCGCGCCGCGCCCGCTGTCGTCGGCCTGGTCCGCAGCAACGCCCAGGCGGGCAGCCCGGCCGCGCCGAGGCAGAGCAGCACGGCTCCGGCGGCCAGCGGCACCACGAGGGTCGCCGGGACGTACGGAGCGGTGCCCGCGACCCCGCGGGCGACCGGGACCAGCGTGATCCAGGCGATCACCCCGCCGAGCGTCAGCCCGGCGGCGGCGACCAGTAGCGCCTCCCAGCGCAGCATGCCGCGCACCTGGCGCCGGGTGGTGCCGGCCAGCCGCAGCAGGGCGACCTCGCGGCGCCGGTCCAGGACCATCATCACCAGGGTGTTGGCGGCGGTGACGGCGGCGAACCCGCCGAGCACGGCGGCCATCACGGTGTTGGCCCAGCCGTTGAGCTCCATGTCCTTGTCGGCCTTGGCGACGAACCCGGACCGGTCACTCACCGTCAGCCCGCCGAATCCGTCGAGCGCGCTCGCCACCGCCGTACGGTCCGCGCCCGGGGCGTCGGCGACCAGCACCTGGCTGTCGTACCCGGCGGTGACGTGAGCGCCGACCGCCGCCAGGGGCAGCAGCGCCCGGCCGAAGCCGAGCCCGCGGTCGTACACGGCGACCAGCACGGGGTGGACGGCGGTGCCGTCGCCGAGCCAGAGCGGGACGCGCTCGCCCACCTTGGCGGCCAGGGTGGCGTCCAGGGCGACGGTGTCGCCGGATCGGCCGAGGTCGGCGAGCGAGCCGCTGCGCACGCCCAGGTCGAGCACCCTAAGCAGCCGGGTCGGGTCGCCGTCCACGCCGAGCGCGGGGGCGGAGCCGAGCCGGCCGTTCTGCCGGTGGACGACAGCGGTGCGCAGCACGCCGACCGCGGCGTCCACCCCGGGCGCCCCGGCGGCCCGCTCGGCGGTGCCGGCGGGCAGGCCGGGGCCGGCTGCGGAGAGCACGTGGTCAGCGGTGATGCCGGCGCGGACGTTCTCGCCGGTGGCGTGGATCAGGGTGCTCTGGATCACCAGCACGGTCCCGCAAAAGGCGGTGACCAGCACGATCGGGGTCATCGCGGAAGCCAGTCGGCGGGCGTTGGCGCGGTCCTGGCGTTCTCCGGCGAGGCGCTGCGGGAGCAGCACATTCTGTTCGACGGTCAGTGAGGGCAGCAGGTCGAAGGACTGGAAGACGAAGCCGATCCGGCGGCGGCGCAGCTTGGTCAGCCGATTCTCGCTCAGCCCGGTGAGCTCCTCGCCGCCGAGCCGGACCTGCCCCGCGTCCGGGCGGTCCAGGCCCGCCGCGCACTGCAGGAAGGTGGACTTGCCGGATCCAGAGGGCCCCATCACGGCGGTGAAGCTGCCGCGGTCGAGCACCAGGTCGATCCCGCGCAGGGCGTGCACGGCCCCGTCACCGCGGCCGTAGCTGCGGCGCACCCCGCGCAGTTCGATCGCGGGGCCGGCGTGCGCGGCGGCGTACGGCTCGGCGGTCGGGCGGTCGTGGCGGCGTGCCATGGCGGGGCCTTCCTTCGGGAATCGTCGCTGGACGTCGACGGGTTCCACGCTAGGAAGCCAGGTCCACCCGGGCCATGGAGTCCGCTGGCGGACCGGGGGTGGGGTTATCCCTACACTGCCTCGGCGGCGATCCCCCGGTAGGCGGCGCGCAGTTCGGCGAGCACGGGGTGGGCGGGGTCGAAGGCGGTGCCGTCCACGGCGGCGAGCGGGCGCACGCCCACGCCCGCGTTGGCGGCGAAGGCCGCGTCGAACTCGTCCAGCCGGGTGGCGTGGACGGGCTCGCGGGACTGCGGGCCGCCGTACGCACCGGCCAGCAGCGCCTCGGTGACGCCGGGCAGGCTGGGGCCCTCGGGCCAGACCAGGCGGTCCCCGGCCAGGAAGCCGACGTTCCAGGTGGTTCCCTCGGTCACCCGGCCGTCCTCATCGGTGAGCAACGCGTCGTCGTGTCCGGCGAGTTGGGCCAGTCGGCGGTGGTGGACCAGACCGAACAGGCCGACGTGCTTCACCTCGGGCAGCTCCCGCCGGTACACCGTCGTCCGCACCCGCAGCGGGCCGGGCTCGGCCGTCGCGGCCGGGCGGGTGGTCACCAGCAGGGCGGGCGCGGCGGGCGCGGCGGGGCGTTCCAGGCCGAGAGCGGGGTCGTACCCGGTGGCCCGGACGATCACCGGTCCGCCGTCGGCGGGCAGCACCGCGCGGATCCGCTCCCGGACCGCCGCCCGGTCCAGCTCGGTGCCGAACAGCGTCCGGCAGTCCCGGACCAGCCGGTCCAGGTGCAGCGTCAGACCGCGGACCCGGCCCGCCTCGGCGCGCATGGTGGTGAAGTGCCCGTAGTTGAGCAGCCCCAGGGCGGCGAGCCGTGCCGGGTCCGCGGGGGCGCCGTCGATCTCGATGTCAGCCATCCCCCGAGTCTGCCAGCTGTGCGGTCGCCTCCGGCGCCGGACGGTACGGGCTCACCGCCCGGCGGCCCGTCCCCCGGGCGGCCTGCTCGAACTGCTCGATCTTGAAGGCGAGCCCCTCCGGCTCCCCCGCGTCCGACCAGCGCCACGCCTCCGCCCACCACTGCGGCCCGCGCACCATCGGCCACCCGGCGAGCGCCAGGTACAGCGCCAGCGTCGACCGCGCGTACTCGTGCACCCAGCCGTCGCAGCCCCGGTAGTCGGCGGTCTCGTCCAGCCGCAGCCAGCGCCCCTCCCGCCCGGCCGCCAGTATCGGCACCCAGCCGCGCTGCCCGTCGGCGACCAGCAGGAGCAGCCGCCCGTCCTCCTCGCGCACCCGGTGCAAGGGCAGTTGGGGCATCCGGGCCAGCGACAGCGACCGCTTCCAGCCCACCACCCACAGGCCCCGGCGCAGGTAGTACCGGACCGCCGACTGCCAGGTCCAGTGCGCCTCCAGGCGGAACCCCGGCAACCCCTCGGCGGTGGCCGCCGCGTACACCTCGTCCAGCGCGCCGGCGGCCAGCCCGCGACCGCGGGCCCCGGGCCCGACGTAGAGGGAACTGACGGCGAGTTGGCTCGGCCCCTTGGTCCAGTTGTCCACCGCGACGGTGCCGACGACCTCGGCCCGGTCATCCCGGATCCAGTACCGCCGCCGGTACAGCTCCCCGCCGGGCCACTCCCGTCCGCTCTCCCCCAGCCGCTCCCGCCAGGCCCGCTCGGCCTGCGGCGTCAGCCCGTCCGGGTCCACCACCTCGCCCAGCTCGCCCTCCACCAGGGAAGCCAAGTCCCACAGCGCGAACCGCCGTTCCTCCCCCTCCACCGCCGCCCGCAGCCGCTTCCCCGCCGCCAACCGCCCCTGCGCCCGCTCCACCGCGGCATCCCACGACCTCACCCACGCCACGATAGCGGGCCGCCGGGTACGAAACGTAATCCGCCGAACACCGACCGTCAGACCACGGTCACCGGGCCTCGTCCCGGGGTTTTCGCGCTGCCGGGCTCGGCAACGGGCCGAGCAGGCCGTGGGACCCGGTCCGTCCGGGGCGGTGGGTGGAGCCGTCGGGGGCGGTGCCGGGTGGTGGGGGAAACCCGACCATGGGACTCCACCTGACCCTGATGACCCAGCTGACCTGCGCCGATGGAATGGAGGGGGTCCTCCTCGTCCTGCTCACGTCCGCTTCCGCTTCGCCTGCCCCGCCGACTTTCCTGCCGATCGCCGTTCTGAGTCCGCTTCTGATTCCCGTTCCGATTCCCGTTCCGATTCCGTCATGAGAGGCCTGCCATGGGCAGCACGCTCGTCGTCACCAACGACTTCCCGCCCCGCCAGGGCGGCATCGAGACCTTCGTCCAGGCGATGGCCGACCGCCTCCCCGGCGGAGTGGTCGTCTACACCTCCGCCGAACCGGGCGCCGAGCGCCACGACGCCACACTCCCCTACCCGGTGGTCCGCGACCCCGCCCGCACCCTGCTGCCCACGCCCCGGGCGACCCGCCGCGCCGCCGAGACAGCCCGAGCGCACGGCTGCGACCGGGTCTGGTTCGGCGCCGCCGCCCCGCTCGCCGCCATGACGCCCGGCCTGCTGCGCCGGGCGCCCGGCCTGCTGCGCACCGTCGCCACCACCCACGGCCACGAGATCTGGTGGGCCCGCACCCCGGGCGCCCGCCGGGTGCTGCGCCGGATCGGGCGCAGCGTGGACACGGTCACCTTCCTCGGCGAGTACACCCGTGACCGGATCGCCCCCGCCCTCGGGCCGGGCGCCCGGCTGAGCCGACTGGTGCCGGGCGTGGACCCGGCCGTGTTCCGGCCGGGCACCTTCGTTCCGACGGCGCACCCGGTGATCCTCTGCGTCGCCCGACTGGTCCCGCGCAAGGGCCAGGACGTGCTGATCCGCGCGCTGCCCGCGATCCGCCGGGCCGTCCCGGGCACCACCCTCGTGCTGGTCGGCCAGGGACCGGACGAGTCCCGGTTGCGGGCGATGGCCCACCGCCTCACCGAGCCGGGCAGCGTCGAGTTCACCGGCGGTCTCGACCATGCCGCCACCGCCGCCCACTACGCCGCGGCCGACGTGTTCGCCATGCCGTGCCGCACCCGCCGGATGGGCCTGGAGGCCGAGGGCCTCGGGATCGTCTACCTGGAGGCGGCGGCCGCCGGCCTGCCCGTGGTGGCCGGCCGCTCCGGCGGCGCCCCCGACACCGTCCTCGACGGCGTCACCGGCACCGTCGTCGACGGCCGGAACCCGGCAGCGGTCGCCGCCGCCCTCACCCGCCTCCTGCTAGCTTCGCGGGCCGAGCGCGAACGGATGGGCGCGGCCGGGCGGCGCTGGGCGGCGGAGCACTGGTCCTGGGACGCCTCGGCCCGGCACCTGGCGCGGCTGCTGGACCCGGAGGTGCCCCTGCCGGACCGGATCGCGGACGCCGACTCGCCCATGGCCGAAGCGCGGTGAGCCGCCTCGGGCCGCCACCAGGCTCGGCCGACCAGCCGGCTCGTGTCCGCGGTGGTCATTCACGCGGCCGGTCCGCCCGCGGACGCCCCGGACGGCCACCCGGATCGCGCCCAGGCGTGCGCCGGCAGCGCGAGCACCCACCGGCCACCGTCCTACTCGTCGCCCCGCAGGTGTGCCAGCACCGCCAGCACCCGCCGGTTGCCCTCCGTCGGATCCAGGTCGAGCTTCATGAAGATGTTGCCGCAGTGCTTCACCACCGAGGCCTCGGTGATGCACAACCGCCCGGCGATCGCCTGGTTGTTGAGCCCCTCGGCCATCAGCGCGAGCACCTCGCGTTCGCGCGGGGTGAGGCGGGCCAGTGGGCGGTCGGCGGACTGGGCGCGCAGCAGGACGCGGACGACGTCCGGGTCGATGACGGTCTCCCCGGCGGCGACCCGGCGCAGCGCGTCGAGGAAGTCGGCGACCTCGCCGACCCGGTCCTTCAACAGGTAGCCCAGGCCCGCTGGTTGGGCGCCGGCGGCGGCGAGCAGGCGGGTGGCGTACGGGGTGGCCACGTACTGGGAGAGGACCAGGACGGGCAGGCCGGGGTGGCGCTCGCGCAGGGCGAGGGCGGCGCGCAGGCCCTCGTCGGTGTGGTCGGGGGGCATCCGGACGTCGGTGACCACGATGTCGGGACGGTCGGCGTCGACGGCCGCGACGAGGGCCTCGGCGTCGCCGACCGCGGCGGTCACCGAGTGCCCGCCGAGGCCGAGGAGTTCGACCAGTCCGGCACGCAGCAGTACCGCGTCCTCGGCGATCACGATCCGGAGCACGGGACCTCCAGCCGCAGCGTCGTCGGACCGCCCGTCGGACTCGTCACCATCAACCGTCCCTTCAGTAGGGCCGCCCGGTCGGCGAGCCCCGCCAGTCCGGCCCCGGCGGCACCAGAAGCGCCGCGAGGACGACCAGCAGCGGCGGCCCGAGCAACGCGCCGCAGAGCAGGTGCGCCCAGCAGCGCGGCACCCAGCGGGTGAACGGGAAGCGCAACGGACGGGCCAGCAGCGCGGCCCGGACAGCCACCGGATGCGGGTCCTCGTTCACCTGATTCCCCCCAGGATGCCCCCGGCTTCAGCCGGGGGAGGACGTCAACGGACCACTCTAACCAACCGGCTGACGGTCCTTCGGGGGCGGAGGAGCGGCGACGGGCGCCTTGCGGGGCCGGGTCAGGGCGACCGCGGCGATCACCAGGGCGCCGCCGGCCAGGGCGTTCCAGCCGACCGGCTCGGCCAGGAAGGCGGCGCCGAGGGCGGTGGACCACAGCGGCATGACGTAGGTGACGGCGGAGGCGACGGTGGTGCCCGCCGCGCGGACCAGGCCCAGGTTGAGCAGGTACGCCAGGCCCGTACCGAGCGCGCCGAGCACCAGCAGGGCGGCGGCAGCCGAGCCGCCCGGCCAGTGCGGGGCGCCTGCGGCGAGCGGGGTGACCAGCGCCAACTCGACCGCGGCGCAGCCGATCTGGAGCGCGGACAGGGCGGTCACCGACTCCGGGCGGCCGGACAGGAAGCGGCGCAGGTAGGCGAAGCCGGCGCCGTAGCAGCAGGCGGCCGACAGGCAGGCGAGGGCGCCGACCGTCGCGCCGGAGCCGAGGCCGCGCCACACCCCGAGCACGGTGAGCACGCCGACGAAGCCGAGCGCGAGGCCGGAGAGCCGGCGGGCGCCCGGGCGGCGCTCCTCGGGGACGGTGAGCACCGCGAACAGCATGGTGAACAGCGGGGTGGTCGCGTTCATCACCCCGGCCAGCACCGAGCTGACCCTGGTCTCGCCGAAGGAGAACAGGGTGAACGGCACGGTGTTGAGCAGCACCGCGACCACCGCCGAGTGCCCCCACAGCGCCCGGTCGCGCGGGGCCCGCTCGCCGCGCAGCAGCAGGACCGCCCACAGTGTGAGGGCGCCGAGCAGGCTGCGCCACAGCGCCACCCACGCCGGCGGCACCCCCGCGTCGACCGCCACCTTGATCAGGGCGAAGCTCGCGCCCCAGATCGCCGACAGTGCCACGAAGCCCGGCAACCAGCGCCGCACCCCGACCACCTCCCCGTCCGTCCTCCCGTTGTGTTCTGGACAGAGGGTGGCCCGACGACGGACCATGAGTCCAACAAGTGGCGATGCCGGAACGATGAGGAAGTCTCATGGCCTCGGAGGTCAACCTGGCCCAGCTCAGGGCACTGGTCGCGGTCGCCGACAGCGGCGGCTTCGGCGCGGCCGCCGACGAACTGGGCATCAGCCAGTCCGCCGTCTCGCACGCCGTCGCCGCACTGGAGCGCTCGCTCGGCTCCCCCGTGCTGCGGCGCGGCAGCCCGTGCCTGCCCACCCCGCTCGGCGAGCAGATCCTGCCGCACGCCCGGACCGCCGTCGCCTCCGCCGCCGCGGTCCGCACCATCGCCACCCGGCACTCCGGCGGCCCGACCGGCACCGTGCGGCTGGCCGCGCCGACCACCGTCTGCCAGGCGCTGCTACCCGGGCTGCTGCGGGGCTGGAAGGCGGCGTACCCGCAGGTCACCGTACGGCTCTTCGAGGGCGAGGACGCCGAGCTGCCCACCTGGCTGGAGGCCGGCACGGTGGACGCCGCCGTGCTGGTGGACGCCGGCCCGCTGCCGCCCGGGGCGGTCGCGCTCGGCGCCGACTCGATGCACGCGCTGCTGCGCCGGGACCACCCGCTCGCCGGGCAGGAGACCGTCCACGTGGCCGAACTGGAGGACGACGACTTCCTGCTCTCCGAGGGCGGCTGCGAGCGCCACATCCGCGAGGCCTACCGGCGGGCCGGCACCCGCTTCACGCCCCGGCACCGGATCCGCGACCTCAATACGCTGATCGGCATGGTGCACGCGGGCGTCGGAGTCTCGGTGATGCCGGCGCTGGCGTTGACCATGCTGCCGCCGGACTGCGTGCTGGTGCCGATCCGGCCCGCCGTGCACCGGACGCTGACGCTCACCGGGCCGAGCGGCCGGCCCTGGTCCCCGGCGGTCAGCGGCCTGCTCGCGGGGGTGGGTGCGGGGGTGGGCATGGGCGTGGGCGTGGCGGCCTCAGCCTCGGCCTGAGGGAAGGACGTCCCGGCAGACCGCCGCCCGCTGACGGGTCGCCCGGCGACGACGTGCTGGCGCTCACCACGGCGGTCGGCGAAGGGCGGCAGGCCGGGCGGCAAGTGGCAGGGGGCGGCTGGCGGCGCGGGCTGGGTCAGGTGCAGCTGCCCGATGGTGTGCGCCTGGACGATGGCGCCGGCGTGCACCCACCCGTCCACGCTGTCCGTGTTCTCCTCGGCCGCCCGTCAACTCCAGGGCCTGAGGCAGGTCCTGCCGCGGCGATCGGCTTGACCGTTTTGGGGTTGACCACCCTTCGCCAACAGGTCTATACCAGTGGGGACCATCGGCAACCACCCGCCGCCGACGGTCCGTTCGGCCGTCACGCCACCCCCACACCCGGCGCGACCAGGCCCGCACTGCCCCACCGCCGTTCACTGGAAAGGCCTCCGATGGAACGCGCTCTTCCCCCACAGTGTCCCTCGCGACTTCCCTCGCACGTTCCCCCGCAGCGGCACACCGCACCGGCATCGCGCAGGTCCCGGGCCGCGCTCGCCGTGGCCGGGGTGCTCGGGCTGGTCGCCGGGGGTGTCGCCGCGCTGGCCGGCACCGGCCCGGCCTCGGCCTCCACCGCCGACAGCGGCACCGGCCTGGGCAGCAACTGGTACGCCTCGGCGCCGTACCTGATGCCCGAGGACAACAGCCCGCCGGACGCCGCCGCCGTGATGGACGCGACCGGACAGAAGGCCTTCCAGCTGGCCTTCATCCTCGCCCAGGGCAACAGCTGTTCGCCCGCCTGGGGCGGCACGTCCCCGATCGACGGCGACACCACCATGCCGGCGGTCATCCAGACCGTCCGCGACAAGGGCGGGGACGTCTCGGTGTCGGTCGGCGGGTACGGCGGCACCAAGCTGGGCCAGGTCTGCGGCACCCCCGAGGCGACCGCCGCCGGATACCAGCAGGTGGTCACCAAGTACAACCTCAAGGCGATCGACTTCGACCTGGAGGAGCCGGAGTACGAGAACACGGCCGCGATCCACAACGAGATCGGCGCGGCCCGCATCCTCCAGCAGAACAACCCGGGACTGTACATCTCGATCACCACCGCCGGGACCAACGCGGGCACCGGCTGGTTCGGCACCCAGATGCTGGGCGAGGCCAAGTCCCAGGGCTTCACGCCGAACAACTACTCGATCATGCCGTTCGACGGCGGCTTCAACGGCGCCGCCGCGCAGACCGACGCGCTGGTGAAGTTCAACCAGATCCTGCAGACCACCTTCGGCTGGAACGAGGCCACCGCGTACGCCCACGAGGGCGTGTCGATGATGAACGGCCGCACCGACGCCGCCGAGTACTTCCACCAGGCGGACTTCCAGACCGTGCTGGACTTCGCCACCGCTCACGGCCTGGCCCGGTACACCTTCTGGTCGGTGAACCGGGACCGCCAGTGCACCGGCCCCGTGGACCCGGGGCTGTCCGGCTCCTGCTCCAGCGTGGCGCAGAGCGACTGGGACTTCACCAAGTACACGGCGAAGTTCGCCGGGGCGACCCCGCCCACCACCCCGCCGACCACGCCCCCGTCCACGCCCCCGTCCACCCCGCCGACCGGTCCGGGCACCTGCACGACCCCGGCGTGGAGTGCGAGCACCACCTACACGGCGGGCGCCAAGGTCTCGTACAACGGGCACGACTACCACGCCAAGTGGTGGACGCTGAACGAGGTGCCCAGCGCCAGCGGTCAGTGGGGCGTCTGGGCCGACGACGGCCCCTGCTGACGAGAACACCCGAGCAGAGGAGCGGCGGGCGCACACAACGCCCGCCGCTCCCCCGTCAGTTGGCGGTGAACCGCTCCCGCAGCTCGCCCAGGATCTGCGCGGCCTCCCGCAGCCCGGCGGCCTCGCAGCGGGCGATCCCGGCGGTCAGCCGGGCCACCGCCGCCTGGGGACGCCCGAGGTCGCTGCCCTCGATCAGCGCGGCCAGCCGGACGGACTCCGCGCGGGGCGACTCGGCCCGTTCGCCGCCCCGCTCGTAGACCGCGATCGCCCGCTCGACCTCGGCGAGGGCCTCCTCGTGCCGGTCGGCGACGGCCAGGCAGCGCCCCCGCTCGTAGTGCGAACCGCCGCGCAGGTACCAGCCGCTGTACTCCTCGCCGGTGCGCTCGGCGGCCTCGCCGATCGCGTCCGCCTCGGCGAGCAGGGCGAGCGCCGCGTCCAGCCCCTCGGCGCCCTTGTCGCGCATCGTGAGCCGGGCCAACTCCCGCAGGGTCGCCGCCAGTTGGTCGACCTGCGGGGCCTTGCCGTGTGCCTCTCGGGCGCGCCCGAGGGCCACCTCGGCGGCGTCCCAGCGGTCCGCCTGGGCGAGGGCGAGGGTGGCCTCGCAGGCGACCATCGTGTGGGTCTGCTGGTCCTCCCAGTCGGCGACCAGGTCGGCCAGTCGCAGGTACTCCTCGGCGGCGTCCCGGTACTCGTCCAGCTCGGCCAGGCCCCGGGCGAGGTCGAGGCGGGCCTGGGCGAGCATCCGCTCGTCCAGCCCGGCGCCCGCGGCGTCCAGCACCGACTCCAGGACGGCCACGGCGTCGGCCGAACGGCCGGTGCCGCGCAGCACGTCGGCCAGCTGCAGCCGCACCTGGGCGGCCTCCTCGACGGCCGTCTCGCCCTGGCGGTCGTAGCGCGCGGCGGCCTCCGAGAGCGCCCGGACGGCGCCGCCGAAGTCCTCCACCTGCATGCTCGCGTGGCCGAGCATCATGTACGTCGGCGCGAACGGGTAGGAGTCGTCGCCCCAGCGCACCGCCTCGGCCAGCGCCCGGTGGAACACCTCGGCGGCCTTTGCGGGTTCGCCGTCCTGCAGCAGCACCTGGCCGAGCAGGCCGAGCACCCGCGGGGTGTGCCAGGGCAGTTCGGCGGCGTCCAACTGCGCCAGCACCTCGCGCAGTTCGGCGGCCGCCTCGGCCAGGCGGCCCTGCCGGGCGGCGGCGTCGGCGGTGTACTGCCGCGAGGTCGCCGCCCGCCGGGCGGAGCCGAGGGAGAGGGCGGTCTGCCGGTAGGCGCCGACGGCGGCCTCGAAGCGCGCGGCGGTCTGCGCGGAGGGCTCGGGCAGCGCCTCGACCAGGTCGTGGTGGGCGGCGTAGGCGCGCGACTGCAGGATGATCAGGTAGTCGTCGTCGGCCAGCGTGCCCGCCGCCCGCTGCTCCTCGGCCCGGGCCAGCGCGGCGTCCAGCGCCGTCCAGTCCGCCACCGCGCCCTCGACGTCGCCGAGTTCGACGATCAGCGTACGGGTGCGGACCATCAGCGCCGCGCCGGGCAGCCCGGCCCGCTCGTACAGCTCGGCCGCGGCCAGCAGGCCCGCCGCGCCCTCGGCGTGCTGGTCGCGCTGCAGCGCCTCGTGGGCGTGCTGCTCGGCGAGTTCGGCGGCCAGCCGCTCGGGGCCGCCGAGTTCGGCACCTCCGGGGTGGACGAAGCCGTCGGCGCCGGCGCGCTCGGCGATCCGCTTCCAGAGCCGGTCGGCGTCGGGGTGGCCGACCACCTCCAGTTCGCGGGCCCGCAGCACCAGGGCGGTGAAGTCCTCCGGCTCCGCCTCGACGGTGCGGCGCGGCGCCGGGGCGGCGGCCTGGGCCGTGGACAGCTCGGGGGCCGCCGCGGCGCGCACCCCGAGCGCCAGCGGCTCGGCCAGCAGCGGTTCGACGGCCAGCCGGGCGCGCCGCGCGGCGCTCACCGCGTCGGTGCCGTTGCGGGCGTCGAAGCGGGCGGCCAGCGCGTCGGCCTCGCCGCGCAGGTGGGCGAGCAGGGTGTCGACCGTCCAGGAGGTGCCGGCCGGACCGCTGACCGCGAGTTCGCCGTGGCCGGCCGCGGCCAGCCCGGCGACCAGCACCTCGACGCCGGTGAGGAACTCCAGCCGGGCGGCGGGCTCGCCGGCCACCGCGAACAGGTCGCGGTTCTCGGCGAGCAGCTCCAGACCGCGCGGCTCGTTGCCGGACAGCGCGCAGAACTCGATGTGCAGGCCGACGGCGTGCAGCATCGAGGCCTTGCCGCGGGCGTAGCGGTAGCCGGTCAGGTGCGCGGAGCGCGCCTCGTCCAGCCGGCCGCGGCGCAACAGCGGCAGCAGGGCGGTCGCCTGGCTGAAGTAGGGCTCCTGCTCGCAGGTGCTGCGGCCGTCCAGCACCGGGGCGAGGATCTCCAGCCCGCGGGCGTCGTCCCCGGCCTCGATGAAGTGCCGGGCGCGGGCGCGGGTCTCGCAGGCGTGGCAGTCGCTCAGCTCGGTGCGCGGGCGGGCCGTCCACAGCTCGTACGCGTCCTGGACGGCGACACCGGTCTGCGCGGCCAGGTGGTAGCGCTGGGCGTAGTACGGCTGGAGGTCGTAGCCGGCCGCGCGGTAGCGGTCGCGCAGTTCGGTGTGCCAGCGCCGGATCGCGGCCAGCGGGACGTCCGGGGTGTCCATGAGCGCGGCGGCGACCCACTTGAAGCGCCAGGACACCTGGTGCCGGGCCCACTCGCCGAAGCCGTCCGGGTCCTGGTCCCACAACTTGAGCACCCGGGCGAAGACCACCGGGCTCTTGCTGCGCTCGCCGTCGTACTCGTAGGCCTCCATGAGTTCGAGCAGGGCCATCGAGCGGACCCCGGTGTCCTCGAACTGCTCGGCGGCGTCGACGAGTTCCTCGGCGGTGACGGTACGGGTGCGGCCGTAGGGGCGGGCGTCGTTCTCGCGCAGCGCGGCCATCACCGCGTCGGGGGTGTCCAGCATCACGCCTCCTTCTCGTCGGTGCCGGCGGCGGCCGCCTCGTGGCCGAGCATGGCGTGGTCGAGCAGGCTGATGAACGAGCGGTTCAGCAGCGCGGACTCGCTGGCCTTGAGCGGGCGGCGGGTCATCAGCACGGCCTGCCCGTACAGCGCCTCGACGGCGGTGACAGCCAGCTCCCGGTTGGTGACGGTGGCGGCGCGGCGCACCAGCGGGTTGAGGTGGTTCAGCACCAGCTGGGCGCGGGGCACCTCGGCGCGCAGCGAGCCCAGGATGTCCGCCCACAACCCGTCGGCTTCGTCGGCGAGTTGGGCGCGGGTGCGCTCGTGCCGGGCCTCCCGGTTGTCGAGCAGCAGGGCGGGCGCGTTGGTCGGGTGGAAGCTGCGCAGGGCGACGTCGCAGTCGAACCGGCCGACCACCTCGCGGGCGATCGCCAGGAAGACGCCCGCGGCCAGTTCGGCGGCCGGGTCGACGGTGTCCAGGTGCGCGGTGACGGTGCCCGGGTCGAGATCGGCGACCGAGACGCCGGGGCGGATCTCGGGCAGCCGGTGCACCAGGTCGCGGTCGTAGGTGTAGCCGCCGTTGACCACGCCGAGGCCGGCCGCGCCGGCGATCGGGGCGACCTGGCGGAACTCCTCGACCGTACGGGTCACCAACACCACCGGGTGGCTGCGGGCGAACTCGTCCAGGGTGACGTTGCCGTCGGTGGTCTCGAACGGCAGCCAGGGCAACATCATCCGCAGCAACTCGTCGTCGTAGCGCGCGAGTTCCTTGACTGCCAGGTGGTGCACGGAGAGGAAGCGGTGCAGCAGCGCCGGGTCGCTGGCGGACAGGCCGGTGAGCCAGTCGCGGATCCGGGCGCCGAGCGCCTCGCGGACGGCGGCCAGCGTCTCGTCGGCGTACAGGCCCTCGCGCGAGGCGGTGGGGCGCAGCCCGTCGGTGTCCACCACGCAGCGGACGAAGAAGGCCCATTCCGGCAGCAGTTCGTCGGCCTGGTCGGAGAGCAGCATGCCCTTGAGGTGCACCCGGTGGCCGTTGCGGCGCGAGGGCGGGGCGGCGTCGGGCAGCACGTACGCGACGCCGCGCAGGCCGACCAGCGGGAGGTCCAGCTCGATGGTGTCGAGCGGGGTGAAGTCGAAGGTGGCGCGACAATACTCGGCGAGCGCGTCGCGCCGGGCCAGCGGGGAGCCGTGCCGCTCGGCCCACGGCGGGGTGCGGTTGACCCGGTGCTCGGTGCCGTTCGCGTCGATGACGGTGACGTCGTGGCGCAGCAGGCTGCCGAAGTCCCGGGCGAGGGAGAGCACCCGGCCGGAGCGGGTCCACTCGGCGGCGTCGGCGCGCGGCACGAGGGTGACGGTGGTGCCCGGTTCGGGCTTGGCCTCGACGGGCAGGGTGCGGATGGTGTAGCTGCCGTCGGAGCTGCCGCGCCACTCGATCACCGGGGCGTCCGGGGTGGCGGCGGAGCGGGTGACCACGGTGATCTCGTCGGCGACCACGAAGCAGGCGAGCAGGCCGATGCCGAACTGGCCGATGAAGTCGCCGCGGGCCTTGGCCAGCCCGGCGCCGTCCAGGCGGCCGTCGGCGTCGCGCTTGGAGCTGCGGCCGATGGTGGCGAGGAAGGTGTGGACGTCCTTCTCGGTCAGGCCGATGCCGGTGTCGGTGACGGACAGCTCGTCGTCGGCGCGGACGGTGATCGCCGCCGGCGCCTCGGGGTCGAGCGCGCGGCGGGCGGAGATCGCGTCCACCGCGTTCTGCAGCAGCTCGCGCAGGTAGACCCGCGGGCTGGAGTAGAGGTGGTGGGAGAGCAGGTCCACCAGGCCGCGCAGGTCCACCTGGAAGGTGTGCGCACTCGTCGGGTTGTCGGATGGGGACACCGGAGGCTCTTTCGATCGCGAGGAGGGTGAAGGGTTCGGGGGACGCGGCGTGGCGTCAGCGGCGCGCGGCTCGGCCTCAGTGCGCGGCGCAGCGGTCGCGGTGGGCGCGGTAGACCTTGACCGGGTCGCCGGACAGGTAGTGCCAGGGCGACTCGGTGACGAAGCCGTCCAGCGCGTCGAACAGCAGCCGCGCGGTCTTGCGCTGGTCGGCGAGCGAGAAGGCCATCGCGAAGGTGTTGAAGCTCGCCTGCCAGCCGCGGATCGGGACGAAGTCCGGGTGCAGGACGGACCGGAACGCGGCCTCCTGCAGGTCGGCCAGCACGGTGGGGCTGGACAGGTACGCGTGGTCCTCGCCGTCCGGGAGGTCCAGCCAGCGCTCCAGGTGGGCGAGCGCGACCAGCTCACCGAGCTGGCTGCCCTCCGGGGCGCCCAGCATCGCGGAACGGGCGAACTCGTGCATCTCGTCGTGCGAGCCGCCCCACTTGGCGCTCAGCTGCTGGAGCCGCTGGCGGTGCGAGCCGGGGTGCCCGGGCAAGCGACGGACGGCGGCCTCGAAACGGCAGGTGGCGACCTCCGGGCCGAGCGAGGCACCACGGGCGCTGATCTGCAGGAAGTACCAGGGGGCGAGCCAGGACGGCTCCCGCTCGGCGGCCTCCAGTAGCTGCTCCTCGGCGAGGTCCAGCCGCTCGTGGAACAGCTTCCACTGCTCCTCGGTGACGTGCTTGGCCCGGGCGCCGGTCCGCGCCTCCCAGGCCCAGGTGACGTGCCGGGCGCCGGACAGCAGCAGCGGCAGCGCGTCGTCCGGCGCGTCGGCTATCGCGCGGGCCGTCCACTGCTCGACCCCGGACACGTCGGCGATCGCGCCGGCCAGCCAGGTCAGGTCGGCCGCGCCCGTCTCCGCCCCGGCCGCGGCGGCCAGCGCGGGGCGCAGCGCCGCCCAGTCCCCGGCGGCGGCCTGCCCGAGCACCGGACGGACGGACTCGTCACCGAACGTCGGGTCGAGCCGCGGCTCGGCCGCCCGGGCGGCCGCGGGCGCCTCCGCGGCCCGTCTGCCGAACCCGAACCCGCGCCGACCGGCCCGGTCCTGCGCGCCCTCCCCGCCCGAGCGGCGTCGGAACAGCGGCATGTGTGGCCCCCTCGAACTTCATCGGCATCTTTCGCATGGCCGCACAGTGGCCAGCCAGATGAGTACATATCACGGGTCTCCGACACCCGTTTCCCCAGCCCAGGGCCACCGGGGGCGGGGGCGCCCGGACCGCACGGCCGGTCAGGTCAGGTCAGGCCACGCCGAGCCCGGCGTCCGCTGCCTTTCCCGACTGCGCCTGCTCGATCCGCTTGACCAGCATCACCGCGAACCGCCGGGCGGCGGCCACGTCCACCGGACCGCCCTCCGTGGTCACGCTCGCCACCACGGTGCCCGAGCGGACCACGATGCTGACGCCGTCACCTGCGGACAGCGGCCCGACGAAGGCCTGGCTCTCACTGCCCAGCACCGGGGTGTCGACCTTGTGGAACGGCCCGACGGGATAGGAGGCGTAGGTCTC
Organism: Kitasatospora sp. NPDC101155; assembly: GCF_044768305.1. Taxonomy (NCBI): domain Bacteria; kingdom Bacillati; phylum Actinomycetota; class Actinomycetes; order Kitasatosporales; family Streptomycetaceae; genus Kitasatospora; species Kitasatospora sp. NPDC101155. The sequence continues at coordinate 16,597 of NZ_JBIWPN010000029.1, forward strand.
CTTCAACCGGTCCTTGGCCGCGTCCCGGCTGGGCAGGGTGTCCACCAGGAAGCGGGTGACCAGATCCCCCGAGGAGAACCGCACCGACCCACTGAGCGGCTTGCCCGCACAGGGGGTGGACGCCGTGCAGGTGGTGGCGTGGTCGGCGGTGTCGACCTTGCGCTTCTCCTCGTCCCACCCGGCCATCACCTTGCCGTCCGGCAGCACCTGCCCGACCACCTTGTCGTCCAGCAGCGCCCCCTCCAGGTCCGCCCCGGGCGTCGCCGCGACGGGCGGCGGCACCGGCGCCCCACTCTCTGCTCCGGCGGCGCCCCCGACCGTGGCAGCACCGGCCGCCGACGTCGCGGCCCCCGTTACAGCTCCCGCCCCGACCCCGGACGCCGACGGCACCGGGGCGGAGGCCGACACCGCGCCCGTCACCGTCGGCCCCACCGAACTCGCCGCTCCCGAGGCCGCCTTGACGCCCTCCGACCCGCCGGACGAACACCCGGCCAGCACGCCCATCAGCACCCCGACCGCCACCCCGACGGCCACCCGCCGACCACCCATCCCCATGCCCGCTCCCTTACGGCTGTCCGTGACCCCTCAAGATAGCGACCACCCCCCACCCCACCCACCCCGGGCCCCGCGCACACGAACCGCTTCGCCCGCACCATGACGCAACCGCCCGGGAACGCCGACGGGGCGGCGACCAACCGGTCACCGCCCCGTCGAAACCGATCAACCGGTGGATCAGACCGCCGGAGCCGGGAAGGTCGGGTACTCGACACCCGAGATGTACTGCACGACCCGCACGACCTGGCACGAGTAACCGAACTCGTTGTCGTACCACAGGTACAGGATCGCGTTGTCGCCCTCGACCTTGGTCGCGCCGGCGTCCACGATCGAGGCGTGGCGCGAGCCGATGAAGTCGCTGGAGACCGCGTCGGGCGAGTCGGTGAAGTCGATCTGGCGCTTCAGCGGCGAGGTCAGCGAGATCTCCCGCAGGTAGTCGAGGACCTCCTCGCGGTTGGTCTCACGCTTCAGCTGCAGGTTCAGGATCGCGATGGACACGTCCGGCACCGGCACGCGGATCGAGCTGCCGGTGATCTTCGCCTTGAGGTCCGGCAGGGCCTTGGCGACGGCCGAGGCGGCACCGGTCTCGGTGATCACCATGTTCAGCGGCGCCGAGCGGCCACGGCGGTCGGCCTTGTGGTAGTTGTCCAGCAGGTTCTGGTCGTTGGTGAACGAGTGGACGGTCTCCACATGGCCGCGGACCACGCCGTACTCGTCCTCCATCGCCTTCAGCGGCGGGACGATGGCGTTGGTGGTGCAGGAGGCGCAGGAGATGATCTGCTCGTCCGGCTTGATCATGTCGTGGTTGACGCCGTGCACGATGTTCGGCACGTCGCCCTTGCCCGGGGCGGTCAGCACGACCTTGGCGATGCCGGGGCGCAGGTGCTTGGACAGGCCCTCACGGTCACGCCACTTGCCGGTGTTGTCGATCAGGATCGCGTCCTTGATCCCGTACTCCGTGTAGTCGACCTCGCTCGGGTCGTTGGAGTAGATCACCGTGATCTCGTTGCCGTTGACGACGATCTTGTTGTTCGCCTCGTCGACGGTGATCGTGCCCTGGAACTGGCCGTGGATCGAGTCCCGGCGCAGCAGCGAGGCGCGCTTGACCAGGTCGTCGCCGCCGCCGTTGCGCACGACGATGGCCTTCAGGCGCAGGCCGTTGCCGGAGGCCTTCTCGATCAGCAGGCGGGCGACCAGGCGGCCGATGCGGCCGAACCCGTACAGCACGACGTCCTGCGCGGACCGGCGCTCCAGCTTGTTCTCACCGGTGGCACCGGCGACGGCCTGGGCGGTGAACTCCTCCACCGACAGGCCGCGGTCGTCCGCCCGGTAGGTCGAGGCGAGCATCCCGAGGTCGATCTGCGAGGGGCCGAGGTCCAGGGTGGTCAGCGCCTGCAGGAACGGCATGGTCTCGGTGACCGAGAGCTCCTCGCCGGCGATCTGCCGGGCGAAGCGGTGCGTCTTGAGGATGCTGACCACCGACTTGTTCACCAGGGACCGGCTGTGGAGCAGGACGGTGACGTCCTTCTCCCGGTGCAGTCGCCCGATGATCGGGATCATCGACTCCGCGATCTCCTCGCGGTTCTTCCAGTCCGTGAACACGTCGTCGTTGACAGTCACAAGTCCATCTTTCGAGCTGAGGGTGTTGCCTTCATGGTAGCTTCGCCCGCTCCCGCCCCAACGGCCGGTCCCTCCTCCGACCACCTCACACCCCCCTCCCACCTGCGCTTTCCCCCACGACCCCACCGCCAAAGGTGATCACCGCCACCCCCAGCTCCCCCCTGCCACCGGGGAGTTGGCCGGGCGGCTCCCGCTCGCGCGGCCCGCCCCGGCCGAGGATTTGCCGGGGGTGCGGTGAGGTGGGGTAATGGGAGGCGGCCGATGTTCGAGTGTTCCGTGACAGACCCGGGAGCTTGCCATGAGCGGTGGGCCGGAACCGATCAGTGCCGAGGGCCTGCGTGCAGTGCAGGAGGAGTTGGCGCAGCTGCGGGCGGAGCGGGGGGAGGTGGCCGCGACGCTGCGGGGGGACGATCCGGTGGGTGATCCCGCGGATGCGGCGGACGAACTGCAGCGGGCCTCCGACGTGACCCGACTGGACCGGCGGATCGCCGAGTTGGAGGGGCGGCTGCGGGAGGCCGAGGTGGCCGGGGCGCCGTCCACGGACGTGATCGGGGTGGGCTCGACCGTCAAGGTGCGGTTCGAGGACGGCCAGGAGGAGACCATCGAGGTCTCGGAGCTGGCCGAGGAGCGGGAGTTGACCCTGGTGACGTACGACAGCCCGCTCGGGAAGGCGCTGCTGGGCCGCCACGCCGGGGAGACGGTGAGCTACGAGACGCCGGGTGGCGCGGCGAGCGCGATCGTGCTGGCGGTCGGCAACGCGGCGTAGCCCGGGCGGGGTTGCCGGTCGCGCGGCCGAAGGTGTCCGCGAGCCGAGGTGCCGGTGCGATCCGCCGCTGATAGGCGTGGCTTATCGGCTCACAGGAATTGCGTCTTTGACGCCTCTCGACGACGGACCACACACTGGACCGGCGGAGTCCGGGAATGACCGGAACGTCGGAAAAGGGGCAGTACGGAGCATGGTCAGCAGCAACGACATGCCCGCGCCACACCCCACCCGCCACTGGCTCCCGGCGGCCGCCGCCGTGGCCGTCGCCGCCTGGGGTGCGAACCAGTTCACCGCCCTCGCCACCGTGTACCGGGCGCGCACCGACTGGTCGGCGCTGTCGTTGGCGGCGATGTTCTCGGTCTACCTGCTCGGCCTGCTGCCCGGCCTGCTGCTGGGCGGCCCCGCCGCCGACCGGTACGGCCGGCGGCGGACGGTGCGCGGCGCGCTGGGCCTGTCCGCCGCCGCCAGCGTCCTGCTGGCGCTGGGGGACGAGCCGTCGGTGTACGCGGCCCGGCTGGGCACCGGTTTCGCGGCCGGGCTGGTGTTCCTGGCCGGGACGACCTGGCTGCGGGAGCTCTCCGGGCCCGAGGTCCCGCCCGAGGACGGGGCCCGCCGCGCGATGTACGCCACCGGCACGGGCTTCGCGGCGGGCGCGCTGGTCTCCGGGGTGATCGCCGAGTGGCTGCCCGGACCGATGGCGCTGCCGGGCCTGGCGCACGCGCTGGGCTGTCTGCTGGTGCTGCGGGCCACCCGCCGGCTCCCGGAGACCGCCCCCGGCTGCTGCGCGCCCCGGCACCACACGGCGGCCGTCCGCCATCCCCGGTTCCGCTACGTCGTGCTCCCCGCGAGCCCCGCCGTCCTCGGCGCCGCCACCGTGGCGTACGTGGTCCTGCCGCCGCTGGTCGCCGACCGGGTGCCCGGCTACGCGCCGCTGTTCAGCGGCCTGGTCGCGGCGCTGACCCTGACCGCAGGCGTGGTCGCCCAGCCCTTCGCCGCCCGACTGGACGACGCGGACAGCGCCCGGGCCACCCTCACCGCGATGGCCACCGTGATCGCCGGGCTGCTGCTCGGCTCGCTCGCCGCCGCCCACGACTCGGTGGGCCTGGTGGTGGCCGCCGCCGTGGTGCTCGGCACCGGGTACGGGCTGACGCTCGGCGCGGGGCTGCACGAGGTGGAACGGCTCTCCCCGGGAAGGACCGCGCGCCCCGGCGGCCCGACCTCCGCCTCGCTCTACCAGAGCACCACCTCCAGCGGCTTCCTCACCCCGCTGCTGCTCGCCGGGACCGCCGGCCACGCCTCCTATCCGGCGCTGCTGGCGGGCATGGCGGCCGTGGGCCTGCTCTGCCTGGCGGTGACCGCCGCGCACAGCCGCCGCCACCTGCCCGGACCGGAGCACCTCCACCCGGCCCCCGCGGGCCGCGGAAGGAGCGAGGATGCATCCGTACAGTCCGGACCGACACCACCGAGGAGCCGACGACGATGGGCCGAGTGACCGTACCGCGCAGGGTGCTGCGACTGCGCCAGGGCGTGCCCTCGCACCGCCCCGACACCCTGGCCGCCGAGGAGCCGATGGAGATCCGGGTCGGCGGGCGCCCGCTGACGGTGACCATGCGCACCCCGGGCAGCGACTTCGACCTGGCGGCCGGTTTCCTGGTCGGCGAGGGCGTGCTGCACGCCGCCGACCACCTGGCCGGGATCCGCTACTGCGCGGGGGCCACCGCCGACGGCGGCAACACCTACAACGTGGTGGACGTCGTGCTCGCCCACGGCGTGCCCGCCCCGGACGCCTCGCTGGAGCGCAACTTCTACACCACCTCCTCCTGCGGCCTGTGCGGCAAGGCCAGCCTGGACGCGGTGCGCACCACCGCGCCGTGGAGCGTCGCCGAGGACGGGCTGCGTGTGACCCCCGCGCTGCTGTCGGCACTGCCCGAGCGGCTGCGGGCCGCCCAGAAGGTCTTCGACAGCACCGGCGGCCTGCACGCGGCCGGCCTGTTCGACGCCGAGGGGCGGCTGCTCTGCCTGCGCGAGGACGTGGGCCGGCACAACGCGGTGGACAAGGTGGTCGGCCACGCCCTGCGCGAGGGCCTGCTCCCGGCGCGCGGCACGGTGCTGATGGTCAGCGGCCGGGCCTCCTTCGAGCTGGTGCAGAAGGCCGTGATGGCGGGCGTCCCGATGCTCGCCGCCGTCTCCGCGCCCTCCTCGCTGGCGGTGGACCTGGCCGAGGAGAGCGGGCTGACCCTGGTCGGCTTCCTGCGCGGCGACTCGATGAACGTCTACACCCGCGCGGACCGCATCGACACCGACCGGCTCGACACCGACCGACCCGACCCGGCCCGCCTCGACCCTGCCCCCGTCGACCCTGCCCCCGTCGACCTGGTTCGACTCGACCCTGCCCGCCTCGGCCCCGCGCACAGCGGTACCGGCCGCACCGACCCCGTCCCGGTGGCCGAGTAGATGCTCTTCCGCCAGCTCGAGTACCTGGTCGCCCTCGCCCGCGAGCGCCACTTCGCCCGCGCCGCCCAGGCATGCCACGTCTCCCAGCCGGCCCTGTCCGAGGCCGTCCGCAAGCTGGAGGACGAGCTGAAGGTGCTGCTGGTGCGGCGCGGCCGGGCCTACGAGGGCCTCACCCCCGAGGGCGAACGGATCGTGCTGTGGGCGCAGCGCATCCTGGCCGACCGAAACGCCCTGCGGGACGAGGTGGACGCGCTGCGCACCGGGCTGAGCGGACGACTGCGGATCGGCGCCGTGCCGACCGCCTCGGGCGCCGTCTCGCTGCTCACCGGGCCACTCTGCGCCGCCCACCCGCTGGTGGCCGTGGAGCTGTCCACCAACCTGCGCTCCGAGGAACTGCTGCGCCAGGTACGGAACTTCGAGATCGACGCGGGCATCACCTACCTGCCCGGGCCTGGCTCCGCGGACCTGCGCGCCCTGCCGCTGTACGAGGAACGGTACGTCCTGCTGACCAGCCTGGCGGACGGGCCGGCCCGGCATCCGCGCGCCACCTGGGCGGAGGCCTCCCGGCTGCCGCTGTGCCTGCTGCACCCGGGCATGCAGGGCCGCCGGGTACTGGACGAGGTGTTCACGGGCCTCGGGCTGGAGCCGACGCCCCGGGTGGAGACCGACTCGGTGGCCTCGCTGTTCGCGCACGTGCGCACCGGTCACTGGGCCAGCGTGGTGCCGTACGCCTGGCTGCACGTGTTCGGCGTCCCGCCGGGGATGCAGGCCGTTCCGCTGGTGGAGCCGGTGCACAGCGCGCCGATCGGGTTGGTGATCGCCGCCCGGGAGCCGGGTTCGGTGATGGCCCGCGCGCTGCTAGAGGTGGCCCGGCGGACGGATGTCGCCGCCGTCCTGGGCAGCCTGCCGGGGGCGTAGCGGCTCGACGCGCGGGGCCCGGTCGACCGGCACGCCCACGGGAGTCAGTCCGAGGGCTGAGGCGTCCAGCGGTGCAGGCCCTTGCGGTCGTAGTAGCGGGTCATCGCGAAGCCGAAGGCCAGTGCGAGCACCAGGCCGACGACGATCATGATCCAGCCGCGGGCCAGCCCGGCGTCTCCCCGGGCGTCGAAGTAGAGGATCGCCCGGATGCCCGCGCTCAGCTGGCGCATCGGCTCGAAGATGCCGAGGAAGCGGTAGAACCCGGGCACGGCCTGGAGCGGGACGGTCGCCCCGGAGGAGGGCAGGGCCAGCGCGATGAAGACGAACATGGACACCAGCTGCCCGATCCCGCCGAACGCGGCGTTGATCGCCTGCACCCCGAGGCCGACGGCCACGCTCGCGCAGTAGCCGAACAGCCAGAGCATCGCCTGGTGCGGGGCGTCCATGCCGAGGATGCCGACCGTGCAGAGCAGCACCAGGGAGGCGGTGGGCAGCATGATCCCGGCCGTCATGACCATCTTGAGCAGCAGGGTCTGGGTGCGGTTGATCGGGACGGTCGGACGGCGGGTGTGCCAGGGGCCGATCTCGCTGTCGCTGTAGCCGAGCGCGCCGTCGACGCCGTTGTGGATGATGTTGCCGCCGATGAAGCCGGTCAGCACGGCCAGCAGGGCGTAGTAGAAGGCGCTCAGGCCGAGGCCGCTGTGGCCGCCGATCGGGTGGCCGACCCGGGCGGTGACGGCGATCGGGTCGGCGAGCAGCAGCCGGGCGGTGGCGCCGGTGTCCGGGCCCCGGGCGGTCGAGGCCGGTAGGGCGGCCAGCAGCTGTTTGCCGGTCGTGACCGAGGCCTGGTGGGCGGCGGTCTGGACGATCTGCGCGGCCATCGAGGCGCCGAGGCTGCCGAGGCCGGGGTTGGTGAGGACGGTCAGGGTGGGCCGTTCGGTGGCGCCGCCGGCGGCCAGCTTGGTGACGGTCGCGGTGAAGTCCTCCGGCACGAGCAGCGCGCCGTAGACCTTGCCGGAGGCGAGCAGGTCGCGGACGCCGGCGTCGTCGGTCTGCCGCCAGTCGACGGTGTCGTCGGGGGTTCCGGCCACCACCGCCCGGGTCAGCTCGGTTCCGAGGTTCACCGGGCGGCCGGGCGGCGGCGCGCCCTGATCGGCGTTCACCAGGGCGATCGGCAGCCGGTGCAGGTTCCCGTTCGGGTTGACGATGCCGCCCATGTAGAGCAGTGAGAGCACCACGGCCAGCAGGCCGCACAGGACGCTCGGGAAGAGCCACAGCTTGGGGTGCCGGGCGAGCGCCAGCGCCCTCGCCTGTCGGGGAGCCCCCTGGGAGCCTGTGGTCGCCATGCCACCCCTCGGGTCGTGGGCACTGCCTGGTGCCGCTGCGGGTACGGCGGGAAGTCGTTCCGTGGCGGCAGGGTGGTCAAACCCGCGCCACCCGGGCGGGTGGCTCCCCTTCACAAAGGTAAAGGTTCTACCAAGTGCGCAAGTATAGACCTCCGGCCGGTCTATGCTTCTGGAGGTTTGAAGAAGGCACCTCGTTCGGTGAGGCTTCTTCACGGACACAGGCCACTGATCCGACGACGTCGAGAGACGCCCAGGGTTAGGACAGATCTTCCCGACCTAAGGGTTGATCCGAAGTGGCTTCCGGCCCAAGGGGGTTGGACACGCCGTGGAGTGCCAAAGCTCTGACGAGTTGGGGTGAGCCGGCGGTCGCTTCGCGCGCCGGCGAACTCCTTGCCGCGTCGATGACACGCACCACGGGGTGCGTCGACCGGGAGGAGGCGAGAGACATGGATTGCAGTAGTCCGGGCCACAGTAGCCCCTACCTCCGCCTGTCCTCGTACACCCCGTACACCTCTGGCACGCGGTAACAACCTTCCCTGCGCGTACATCCGACGACGCATCAGCACTGAGCACCACGCACGCGGCTCCGCCGTGCCCGAACGGGCGCGCACCGCCGCGCGCCGACGCGCCGTGCCCGCACGCAGGGGGGACTGCTGCCGCGTGCCCCCAACCGCCCCACCTGTCAGGGGCCCACGGGAGGAACGCCATGACCACCAACGCCACACTCGACTCGAAGGTTCCGCCGCAGCGTTCGGCGGTACTTGACGACGCCCACGTCGGCGACATCAAGGGTGCGCTCGGCACCATCAAGCTCGATGACGACGCACCACGCCAGGGTCTTTCAGCAAGACTCAAGACCCTGCTCGCGATCGTCGGCCCCGGCCTGATCGTGATGGTCGGCGACAACGACGCCGGCGCCTTCTCCACCTACGGCCAGGCCGGCCAGAACTACGGCACCCAGCTGCTGTGGACGCTGGCCCTGCTGATCCCGGTGCTCTACGTCAACCAGGAGATGGTGCTGCGCCTGGGCGCCGTCACCGGCGTCGGCCACGCCCGCCTCATCCTGGAGCGCTTCGGCAAGTTCTGGGGCGCGTTCAGCGTCATCGACCTCTTCCTGCTGAACGCGCTGACCCTGGTCACCGAGTTCATCGGCGTGACACTCGCGGCCGGGTACCTGGGCCTGCCCAAGGTCGCCTCGGTGGTGCTGGCGGCGGCGGTCATCATCGCCTCTGCCTTCACCGGCTCCTTCCAGCGCTTCGAGCGGGTCGCGGTGACGCTGTGCGTCGGCTCGCTGCTGCTGGTGCCGATCTACTTCATGGTCCACCCCAAGACCTCGCAGATGGCCCACGACTTCGTGGTGCCGCAGATGCCGGGCGCCTCGGGTGAGCTCGCGACCGTCATGCTGCTGATCGTCTCCATCGTCGGCACCACCGTCGCCCCCTGGCAGCTGTTCTTCCAGCAGTCGTACGTCATCGACAAGCGCATCACCCCGCGCTTCATGAAGTACGAGAAGGCCGACCTGTGGATCGGCATCGCGATCGTGATCATCGGCGCCTCCGCCATGATGGGCCTCTGCGCCGCCGCCTTCGACGGCACCGACGGCTTCGGCAACTTCACCGACGCGGCCGGCATCGCCAAGGGCCTGGAGGACAAGGCCGGACACCTGGTGGGCGTGCTGTTCGCCATCGCGCTGCTGGACGCCTCGATCATCGGTGCCTTCGCGGTGTCGCTGTCCACCGCCTACGCCATCGGCGACGTCTTCGGCATCAAGCACTCGCTGCACCGCGGGGTCAAGGGCGCCAAGGGCTTCTACGGCATCTACGCCGGCGTGGTCGTGGTGGCCGCGGCGATCACCCTGCTGTCCACCGACTACGCCCAGGGCCTGATGACCCAGTTCGTCCAGGTGCTGGCCGGTGTGCTGCTGCCCTCCGCCACGGTCTTCCTGCTGCTGCTCTGCAACGACAAGGCCGTACTCGGCCCCTGGCGCAACGGCCCCAAGACCAACGCCTTCACCTCCGCCGTGGTCGGCATCCTGGTCATGCTGTCGCTGATCCTGACCGCCGCCGTGGTCTGGCCTGACATCAGCTCCGACGCGCTCCTGTGGATCATGGCCGGCTGCGGTGTGGCGGGCGTGCTGGTCGCCGGGTACTTCTTCACCTTCGGCCGCCGCGGCACCAAGGAGGACCCGATCGACCGCACCGGTCGGGAGAGCTGGCGGATGCCCCCGCTGGAGACGCTGGAGCGGCCGGTCATGTCCACCGCCCGCAAGATCGGCATGGGCGCCCTGCGCACCTACCTGCTGATCGCGATGGTCATGGTCATCATCAAGATCGTCCAGACCGCCCTGAGCCACTGACCCGGACGCCGGGGGCGGCGCCTCGAAATGAGCCCCGCCGCCCCCGGCCCCGACCCGGAACCCTCAACCACCCCGCACCAGGGGGAAGGAAGGGAGTACGGCCATGCGCACCACCCCCCTGCTCCACCACTGCCCGAGCGTCCGCCTCGCCCTGTACGACGGCGTCGAGCGCGCCTACCGCCTCGACGACCCCGGCGCCTGCCCCCACTCGGGCACGCCCAACAGCCCGGCCTCCGCGTACGAGCCGCGCGTCCACCTGGCCTACCTGCTCGCCCGCCAGGGGCACCGCCCGGACTGGCTCGCCGCCTTCGCGGACCTCCCGCCGGCCGCCGCGCACCGCCTCGCCCACGCCGCCGCCCATCACCGGGCCGCCACCGCGACCGCTGCCTGAGTCTTCATCGATTACCGCGCACATCGGCGCACTTGCTCATTTTTCATTGTCCCGTCACGGAGGTGACCTGCCATGTCCATCGTTGCCGCGTTCCAGCCCGCCCTTCCGTCCACCGACCCCGGCCGACTGCGCGCCGCCCTCGCCGCGGTGGGCCGACGCCTGGCAGCGAGCCCGCTGGACAACCCCGTCCTGCAGGCCGTCGCCGGGCCGGCCGCGACCGTGCCGAGCGGCCGCCCGTTGCCGATGCGGTCCAGCTGGCGGACCGTCACCGCCCCGAACGGGACGGCCCGGCTGGAAGCCTCCTGGCACCCGGGCCTCTGACCCACCACTTCCCCGACTCGTTTCGACCCGACGAAGGAGCTCCGCCATGGCCGTGCGCTACCCCAGGCTCGAAGCCATCTTCTCGGACCACGCCGCCGCCCCCGCCGTCCCGGCACCGGTGCGGCACCTGCGCCCCGCACCGGCCGCACCGGCCGCACCGGCCGCCACGCGCCCCGTCATCAGCCCGGACCCCGGACTGGTGGTCGACCCCGATCAGCGCACCGTCACCGTCGACGGCCAGCAGCTCGACCTGCCGTACCTGGAGTTCGAACTGCTCGCGCACCTGGTCGGCAACCCGCTGCGGGTGCACTCCCGCCGCCAGCTGATGGAGGCGGTCTGGGGCCGGCCGGACACCGGCGACACCCGCACCATCGCCACCCACATAGCCCGGATCCGCCGCAAGCTCGGCCCCGGCCACCGGGAGGCGATCGCCACCGTCCGGCAGATCGGCTACAAGTACGACCCCCGGCTGGTCCGCGCCGCCTGAGGCCGCCCGAGCCGGCAGCCGCACCCACCGCACCACCGAAGGAGGACGCCGCACATGACCAGAACCGCCCTGTTCCCCGGGACCGGCAGAGGGACCGCCCTGTGCGGCGTCCTCCTCCTGCTCGTCCTCCAGACCGCCGCCCTCGCCCTCGCCCCGGCCCCGCTGCGGCCCTTCCTGTCCGGCGTGCTCATCGGCGCCGCGACGGCCGGGCTGCTGCTCGCCCTGCTGCTGGCCCAGAGCCGGCGGGCGGGCCGGCCGGCCGCCGAGCGGGTCGCCGCCGGGGCCGGAGACGACGACACCCAGTGGTTCAGCGCCCGCTCGCTGGAGGGCTTCCCGATGGAGCAGGTCCGCCCGCTCCTGCTCTCCGCCGACGCCCCGGGGCTGAACCGGCTCTACACCGCCTGGGTGTTCGCCACCCACGGGCACGACCCCCAGTGGATCGCCCGCCACCTGGACCTGCCCACCCCGACCGCCCGGCTGCTGGTAGCCGCGGCCCGGAGCCACGCCACGTCCGTTCCGACCTCGTCCGACAGGAGGCCGCATTGATCACGGCCCTCGACCACGTCCAGCTCTCCGCCCCACCCGGCAGCGAGGCCCTGTTGCGCGCCTTCTACGGCGACGTGCTGCAGATGGCGGAGATCCCCAAGCCCCAGCCGCTCACCGGGCGCGGCGGCTGCTGGTTCGCCGCCGACGGCGGCCGGGTGCGGCTCTACCTCGGCATCGAGGAGCGCTTCCGCCCCAGCACCAAGGCCCACCCGGGGATGGCGGTCTGCGAGATCGACGAGTTCGCGGTCCGGCTCGCGGAACTCGGCGCCCAGGTGGTCTGGGACGAGAGCCTGCCGCCCCGGCGCCGCTTCTACACCACCGACCCGGTCGGCAACCTGCTGGAGTTCGTCGAGGCGGCGGCCTGACCGGCCGGTCCGGCACCGGTCCATTTGCATACGGACGTCGGCAGGGAGCAGACTGCCCGGGTTTGTGCGCCGGAGGTCCGTCATGTCCTTGCTGAAGTCCGCCCCGGGCCTGTCCCGGGGCCCGCTGCCGCCCCGGGCCGCGCGCCGCCGGACCCGGACGGTCTGGGTGGACGCGGTGGTGGCGGCCGCCGTGCTGGTCCTGCTCTACCTGGCGCTGCGGGTGGGGCAGGGCACCACGGTGCGGTTCGCCACCGCCCGGGACGCCACCGTCTCCACCGACCCGTCCCACCTGCCGTACTACGCCGCGCGCTCACTGCTGCGGATGTTCGCCGCGCTCGCCCTCTCGGTCGTCTTCACCTTCGGCTACGCCTACGCCGCCGCCCGCAGCCGCCGACTGGAACGGGTGCTGATCCCGGCGCTGGACATCCTCCAGTCGGTGCCGGTACTGGCCTTCCTCACCGTCGCGGTGACCGGCTTCCTCGCCCTGTTCCCCGGCTCGATGCTGGGCCTGGAGTGCGCCGCCATGTTCGCCATCTTCACGTCCCAGGCGTGGAACATGACCTTCGGCTTCTACCACTCGCTGGTCTCGCTGCCCCGCGAACTCGACGAACTGTCGCGGTCGTTCCGGTGCAGCCGGTGGACGCGGTTCTGGAAGGTGGAACTGCCCTCGGGGATGATCGTCCTGGTCTGGAACGGCATGCTCAGCTTCGGCGGCGGCTGGTTCTTCCTGGTCGCCTCCGAGGCGATCACCGTCGACAACCAGCGGTACGCGCTGCCCGGGGTCGGCTCCTACGCGGGCGCCGCCATCGCCGCCGGGGACCTCGGCAGCGTCGGCTGGGCGATCGCCACCATGGTCGTCCTCGTCGTCGGCGTCAACTTCCTGTTCTGGCGGCCGCTCACCGCCTGGGCCGAGCGCTTCCGCAACGAGCAGTCCGAGGCCACCGAGGTGCAGCGCTCCACGGTCCTCGACCTGCTGCGCCGCTCCCACCTGCCCGCCCTGCTCGGCCGGGCGCTGCGCCCCCTCGGACGGGCGCTGAACCGGGCCGGGCTGGTGTTCGGCACCGACGACCGCCCGCTCGCCGTCCACCCGGCCCGGCAGCGGGCCGGGGACGTCACCTTCGCCCTGGTCTCCGGCGCCATCGTGCTCTGGGGCCTGGTCGACCTCGGCCGCTACCTCGCCCACCGCACCGGCCTCGGCATCTTCGGCGAGCCGCTGCTGCTCGGCCTGGCCACCCTGGCCCGGGTGGTCGTGCTGGTCGCGGTGGCCACCGTGGTCTGGGTGCCGGTCGGGGTGAAGATCGGCTTCTCGCCCCGGCTGACCCGGATCGCCCAGCCGCTGGTCCAGATCCTCGCCAGCTTCCCGGCCAACTTCCTCTTCCCGCTGGTGGTCTGGCTGCTGCTGCGCACCGGCCTGTCGATCGACCTCGGCGGCATCCTGCTGATGGCCCTCGGCGCCCAGTGGTACATCCTGTTCAACGCCATCGCCGGCGCCATGGCCATCCCCAGCGACCTGCGCGAGGCCATGGACGACCTCGGCGTGCGCGGCTGGCAGCGCTGGCGGCGGCTGATCATCCCCGGGATCTTCCCGGCGTACGTCACCGGCGGCATCACCGCCTCCGGCGGGGCGTGGAACGCCGCCATCGTCTCCGAGGTGGTCACCTTCGGCGGCACCACCCTGACCGCCACCGGCCTCGGCGCGTACATCGCCCGGGCCACCGAACGCGGCGACCACCCGCACCTGCTCGCCGGGGTGGCGGTGATGAGCCTGTACGTCGTCGCCCTCAACCGCCTGCTCTGGCGCCGGCTGTACCGGCTGGCCGAGCGCCGCTACTCGCTCCAGTGAGGTTCCGTCCGATGCGCTTGCCGTTCCTCCGTCGCGCCGTCGTCGCCCCCGTGGCCCCGGTCCCGCCGCACTCCCCGGCCCCGCCGGCGACGCCGGTCGACGACGGGATCCTGCTGGAGACCGTCGGCCTCACCAAGGCCTACGCCGGGGCCGACGGCGAACTGCCGGTGCTCTCCGGGATCGACCTCACCGTCCGGTCCGGCGAGATCGTCGCCCTGCTCGGCCGCTCCGGCTCCGGCAAGTCCACCCTGCTGCGCTGCCTGGCCGGCCTCCTGCCGCCCAGCTCCGGCACCGTCCGCTACCGCGGCACCCCGCTCACCGGCGCCAACCCCGGCACCGCGCTGGTCTTCCAGACCTTCGCCCTGCTGCCCTGGCTGACCGTCCGACAGAACGTCGAACTCGGTCTGGAGGCCCGCGGGGTGCCGCCCCGCGAACGCGCCCGGGCCGCCGACCAGGCCATCGACCTGATCGGCCTGGCCGGCTTCGAGTCCGCCTACCCCAAGGAGCTCTCCGGCGGCATGCGCCAACGCGTCGGCTTCGCCCGGGCGTTGGTGGTCGAGCCGGACGTGCTGATGATGGACGAGCCGTTCTCCGCGCTCGACGTGCTCACCGCCGAGAACCTGCGCGGCGAACTGATGGAGCTGTGGGACTCCGGCCAGTTCCCCACCCGCGCCGTCGTCCTGGTCACCCACAACATCGAGGAGGCGGTGCTGATGGCGGACCGCGTCGTCGTCCTCGGCTCCCGCCCGTACGGCACCATCCGCGAAACCGTCGAGGTCGACCTCGACCGCCCGCGCGACCGCGACTGCGCCGCCTTCGACGAACTGGTCGACCGGGTCTACCGGATCATGACCGGCCGCCCCAAGGAGACCCGCCCGCCCGGCCGCCCCGACCCGGGCCGCCCCGACGCGGATCGCCCCGACCGCCGGACCCTCGCCACCACCCCGCTGCCCACCGCCAGCGTCGACGGCCTCTCCGGCCTCGCCGAGATGATCGCCCACCGCGACGGCCGCTGCGACCTCGCCGACCTCGCCGACGAACTCGGCCTCGACATCGACGACATGCTCCCCCAGGTCGACGCCCTCGACCTGCTCGGCTTCGCCGAGATCCACGGCGACGACCTGCTCCTCACCGAGGACGGCACCGCCTTCGCCCACGCCGACGTCCAGGACTCCCGCGCCCTCTTCGCCGCGGCGGCGGTGGAGGTACCGCTGGTCAGGCTGATCACCAACAGCCTCCGCGGTGAAGCGGGCGCCACGGTCCGGGCCGGTTTCTTCCGTGATCTGCTCGCCCACCACTACACCAGCGAGCAGGTCGACCGGCAGCTGGAGACGGCGACGGACTGGGGCCGCTACGCGGGCCTGTTCGGTTACGACGCGGCCCGGCGGGAGTACCGGCTGGAGGAGGCCTGCCCGGGGACAATGCTGCCGTAACGGCACGGCAACTGGACGGAGGGCAGGGATGTTGAACAGGCGTGGGTTCCTCGGCTCGGTCGGTGCGGCGGGGTTGGTGGCGTACGCGGCGCCGGGCAACGAGCGGTTCATGGCGCAGGCGATCGAGGAGGGCCGCAGGAACGAGCGCTACCGTTCCTAAAGACTGAGCGGGAGTGAGTCCTGTCGCCAGAACCCTTGCTCAGCCGAACGCCCCGAACGGTGTTGGGCGTTCTGGTCCACCGCGTTCCTGCCGCGTTCAGCGCCGACGGATCGTGTCCGTGGTCCGGGTACGCGGGGGCGGTTTCCCTCACGCCCCCGGTCGCCGGGTCGGGCCTGGACGGTCCGATGCCCGTGCACATCGCTCTGGTGTGCACGGGGCGGTGCCGTCCGTCGCCTGATCCGGTGTCCGAGGGCGCGCCTGCCGATCGCCACGCCGGCAGCCTGGTGGCGGCTGGCAGGGCGTCGGGGTGTGGAGAGCGGGGCTTGCCAGTGCTGCGCGCCCCACAAGGAGGTGTAAGCGGGATCGACCACGATGACCGAGATCCCGACTTCGGCGGTCATCGCGAGGAGCCGGGTGCGCAGCTTGGCGGTGGGCATGCCGTTGACGAGTTGCCGGAAGCGGCGTTTGCGGCCGTGCTTCTCGCGGGTCCTGGAGTCGGTGAAGTCCAAGTCCTCGATCGCGATCGCCTTGACGCCGGTGGCCCGTGCCCAGTGGAGCAGGCGGGTGATCGCGTGCCGGATCTGCGCGTCGCGGTGATCGGCGGTCCCGGACAGGTCGTAGTCGAAGCGGCGGGGCTGACCAGTGGGGTTGCCGTGGGTGTCGAGGCGCCAGGCGGCGAGGTGGTCGGCGTTCATGTCCACGCCGACCACCTCGCCGCACCGCAGGGTTTCCAGCGGCACGACGGGCAGGTCTTTGCGCTGCCAGCTCGCGCCCAGGTACCAGCGCCCGCGCTCGACGTCGAGGTGGATGCGGTAGGCCACCGCCCGGTTCGCCTCGACGCGGTCGCGCCATTCCTCGCCCCGGTGCGGGAACGACACCGTGGAGGCCAGGACGTACCGGCCGTGCGGGGCGTTGGCGAGATATGCGAGCGGTGCCGGCAGCCTGATGCCGATCCGACCGTCGGGGGTGACCCGGATGGTCTCGTTCCCGTAGTGCTTGCCCGACTCCCCGTCGGCCGCGAGGAACCAGCGGGCGGCCTGCCACCGGGCGCGCCACTGCTCGACGTTCTGGCCTGTTGCCTGGAGGTTGTGCCGGTTGTTGAGGAGCTTTCGGCCGCCGCGCACCACCGACACCCGGCCCGCCTCGCGCTCGGCCCTCACCCGCTCGTGCTCACGCTCCAAATGCGCCAGGCGCCGCGACTTGGCGTGCCACTCCCGCTGCGACCGGTAGCCGCCGGGCTGCCCTTTGGTGCCTTTCGCGCCGAGCGGCAGCGCGAGACGGTGGCGGATCGTGGCGATCCCCGCCTCCAACCCCTGGAGGTGCTGCCACTGCGCGCGCCGGGACAGGCCCCACTGATCGTGCGTGGCCTTCGTGACGGACCCGGCCCAGCGCGACGACGACAGCGGCGTGAGGTCCCGCTTGCGGGCCGCCCACGTCCCGGTGGAGTGCTCCAGGCCGTCGGCGACGCGCCGGGCCAGATCCCGCGAGGCGAGAGACCCGAGGTGCCCGCCCAGCAGACGCAACATCGCGTCGTCCTCGGCGGTGAGGCCCTTGAGTCGGTCCCGTATGCACACACCCGACGTGGGGTCGGCATTCCTTCGACCACGCACATGGTGGCATACGCAACAGCATCAACGGCCCGAAAAGGTCTAACCGAAAGCATCTTGACAACACTTCAGCAGAAGCCGACAAACTCACTCATGAGCGCCTGTGCAAGGGCCGGGATCGGGCGGGTCGTGTGGGGGACCTCGATCGAAGGACTGCGTCGCACCGGCCTGGACCAGATCGACCTGTCCGCCACCGCCGTGGCCGACGCCGCCAAGTCCTTCTACCGCCCGCAGCTGCTGCTGGGCGGGGTGCTCGCCGAGGAGACCGACGCACTGTTCCGCCGCGCCCAGGCCATCCGCGACGGGGACGGCGAGGAGCAGTCCTCGTAGTGCTTCGTCGGACAGGCCTCAGGTCGCGGGGCGGCGGCGGACCGCCCGGACGGCGCGGGCGAAGGGCTGCTCGGCCGGCGCGGCGGCCGGGGTCGCACCGCCGTCGCCGCCGTCGCCACCGCGGGCCGGCAGGTCGTTGGCGATCACGGCGGCCTCGGCGAGCAGGCCGCGCACCTCGGTGGCGCGGTAGAAGATCCGGGTACCCTCCCGGCGGGCCACCACGAGGCCCGCCGCCCGCAGCTTCGCCAGGTGCTGCGAGGTGGCCGCCACGTGGGCACCCAGCAGCTCGGCCAGCTCGCTGACCGGCAGCTCCCGACGGCTCAGCGCCCACAGCAGCCGGTACCGCGACGGGTCGGCCACCGCCTTCAGCACGGCCACCGCCCGTTCCGCCGCATCGGTGTCCCAGGCCTCTTCCTTCGCACCACCCATACGTGAATCGTACCGACGTACTGAATGTCGTTCTCAGGCCCCACTCGTCCCGTTCAGGTACGCCAGCACCGCCAGCACCCGCCGGTTGTCGTCGTCCGACGCCCCGAGCCCCAGCTTCGCGAAGATGTTGGAGGTGTGCTTGCTGACCGCGCCCTCGCTGAAGTGCAGGCGCTGGGCGATCGCCGCGTTGGAGCGGCCCTCGGCCATCATCGCCAGGACGTCCCGCTCCCGCGCCGTGAGCATGGCGAGCGGCTCGTCGTAGGCGTTGCGGGCGAGGAGGCGGGTGATGACCTGGGGATCCATGACCGTGCCGCCGGCGGCGACGGTGTGGACGGCGTCGACGAACTGGTCGGCCTTGGAGACGCGGTCCTTGAGGAGGTAGCCGACGCCGCCGGCGCCGTCGGCGACCAGTTCGCGGGCGTAGAGCTGTTCGACGTGCTGGGAGAGGACCAGGACCGGCAGGCCGGGCTGTTCGCGGCGGGCCGCCAGCGCGACCTGGAGGCCCTCGTCGGTGTGGGTCGGGGACAGTCGCACGTCGACCACGGCGATGTCCGGGCGGTGTTCGGCGAGGGCGGCGGCCAGTTCGGGGCCGCTCTCCACCGCTGCGACGATGTCGTGCCCGTGGGCGCGCAGCAGCAGTTCCAGTCCGTCCCTCAGGAGGACGAGGTCCTCGGCGAGGACAACGCGCACGGTAGCTCCATGATCAGCCTGGTCGGGCCCCCCGGGGGGCTGGTCACCGTGAGCGTACCGTCGAAGACCGCCAGCCTGCGCTGGATGCCCCGCAGGCCACTGCCCTTGCCGGGGTCGGCCCCGCCCTGGCCGTCGTCGGCCACCTCGGCCCGCAACAGCCCTGCGGCGTGCGTGAGTTCCACCGTGGCGTGGCGGGCGTCGCCGTGCTTGACGGCGTTGGTGAGTGCCTCACTGACGGCGAAGTAGACCGCCGACTCCACCGGGGCCTCGGCCCGGCCCGGCAGTTCGGTCCGGACCTCGACCTTCAGCGGCACGTCCAGTGCCAACGCCCGTACGCCCTCGGCCAGTCCGCGTTCGGCGAGCACCGGCGGGTGGATGCCGCGGACCAGGTCGCGCAGTTCCTGCAGGGCCTGGGTGACGTTCTCCTGGGCGTCCGTCACCACCAGCTTGGCGCTCTCCGGGTCACGGTCGATCAGCGCCGCCACCGCACCAAGCCGCAGGCTCACCGCGACCAGTCGGGCCTGGGCGCCGTCGTGCAGGTCCCGCTCTATTCGGCGCAGTTCGGCGGCCTGGGCCTCGGTGGCGTCGAGCCGGATCTCGGTGAGCTGCTCGACCCGCTGGGCCAGCCGGCTGCGTTCGGTGGGGCCGAGCACGGAGCGGGTCCAGAGGCCGTGCAGGCGCAGCGCGGGCCGGGCGAGGGCGAGGCCGCCGGCTACCAGGACCGGGCCGAGGAGGAGGGCGAGCAGGCCGCCGAGCGGCAGGTCGTACGGCACGAGGGACTGGCCGAGCCCGTACAGGCCGGCGGCGACCAGCAGGACGGGCGTGGCGGCGACGGCCCCGCCGACCAGCGGGTCGGAGATCGCCCAGAGGGCGTCGCGCCAGGTCGCCGGGTCGTTCCAGAGCCAGCGCAGGGTGCGTGACATGCCCGCGAACCAGCGGCTCTTGTGGTAGTCGTGGCCGGTCCAGAACCAGCCGTGCAGGGTGCGTTCCAGCACGGGCTGCGGCTGGTACGGCACCGGTACGGGTACCTGCGACCAGTGGCCGGACGCCCAGCGGGCGGCGCCGGCGGCGGCGCGCACCACCTTGGTGGCGGGCGGGAAGAGCGGGAACATCCCGAGGCAGCCCCAGAGCAGGAAGGACGCCAGGTACAGCACGCAGAGCACGGCCCCGACGGGTATCAGCAGGGTCAGGACGGCGAGGCGCCCGAGCGCCCGCACGGCCGTGCGCAGCGCCTGGGCGGCTCGGGTCTGCGGGGTCGTCACGGGTCCTCCGGCATCTCGGGTTCGGGTGATCATGATGGCAGCCGGCCCGCCCCGGCGTGCTTGGCACGGATCAGCCGGTACACCGTTCCTAAAGACTGAGCGGGAGTGAGTCCTGTTGCCAGAACCTTTGCTCAGCCGAACGCCCCGAACGGTCTTGGGCGTTCTGGTCCACCGCGTTCCTGCCGCGTTCAGCGCCGACGGATCGTGTCCGTGGTCCGGGTACGCGGGGGCGGCTTCCCTCACGCCCCCGTCCACCGGGTCGGGCCTGGGCGGTCCGATGCCCGTGCACATCGCTCTGGTGTGCACGGGGCGGTGCCGTCCGTCGCCTGATCCGGTGTCCGAGGGCGCGTCGTCCGATCGCCACCGCCGCCGCCTGGTGGCGGCTGGCAGGGCATCGTGGTGTGGAGAGCGGAGCTTGCCAGTGCTGCGCGCCCCACATGCTGGTGTAGGCGGGATCGACCGCGATCACGCCGATTCCGGCTTCGGCGGTCATCGCAAGGAGCCGGGCGCGCAGCTTCGCGGTGGGCATGCCGTTGACGAGCTGGCGGAAGCGGCGTTTGCGGCCGTGCTTCTCGCGGGTCCTGGAGTCGGTGAAGTCGAGGTCCTCGATCGCGATCGCCTTGACGCCGGTGTCGTTCGCCCAGTGGAGCAGGCGGGTGATCGCGTGCCGGATCTGCGCGTCACGGTGCTCGGCGGTCCCGGACAGATCGTAGTCGAAGCGGCGGGGCTGACCGGTGGGGTTGCCGTGGGTGTCGAGGCGCCAGGCGGCGAGGTGGTCGGCGTTCATGTCCATGCCGATCACTTCGCCGGTCCGCAGGGTTTCCAGCGGCACGGCGGGCATATCTTTGCGCTGCCAGCTCGCGTCCAGGTACCAGCGGTCCCGCTCGACGTCGAGGTGGATGCGGTAGGCCACCGCCCGGTTCGCCTCGATGCGGTCGCGCCACTCCACGCCCCGGTGCGGGAACGACACGGTGGAGGCCAGGACGTACCGACCGTGCGAGGCGTTGGCCAGGTGCGCGAGCGGCGCCGGCAGCCTGATGCTGATCCCACCGTCCGGGGTGACCCGGATGGTCTCGTTCCCGTAGCGCTTGCCCGACTCCCCGTCGGCCGCAAGGAACCAGCGGGCGGCCTGCCACCGGGCGCGCCACTGCTCGACGCTCTGGCCCGTTGCCTGGAGGTTGTGCCGGTTGTTGAGGAGCTTTCGTCCGCCGCGCACCACCGACACCCAGCCCGCCTCGCGCTCGGCCCTCACCCGCTCGTGCTCACGCTCCAAATGCGCCAGGCGCCGCGACTTGGCGTGCCACTCCCGCTGCGACCGGTAGCCGCCGGGCTGCCCTTTGGTGCCTTTCGCGCCGAGCGGCAGCGCGAGGCGGTGGCGGATCGTGGCGATCCCCGCTTCCAGCCCCTGAAGGTGCTGCCACTGCGCGCGCCGGGACAGACCCCACTGATCGTGCGTGGCCTTCGTGACGGACCCGGCCCAACGCGACGACGACAGCGGCGTGAGGCCCCGCTTGCGGGCCGCCCACGTCTCAGCCGAGTGCTCCAGGCCGTCGGCGACGCGCCGGGCCAGATCCCGCGAGGCGAGAGACCCGAGGTGCCCGCCCAGCAGACGCAACACCGCGTCGTCCTCGGCGGTGAGGCCCCTGAGCCGGTCCCGTACGCACACACCCGAAGCCGGATCGGCGACGAACGGCCGAGCAATCTGCCGCAACACAGTTGGCCCGACCCCCAACCCTCATCCCCCAGCGCTTCCTTCGATCACGCACAGAGTGGCACACACAACGGCATCAACGGCTCGAAACGGATCAAACGAAAGTATCTCGACAAGACTTCAGCAGAAGACGGCAAACTCACTCATGAACACCGAAGATCACTCAACAACACTCAACCGCAAGCAGTTCACCACCCCGAAGAAACAGGCCGCGCCAAGCAGGATGAAGCCCGCCTCCACCGGCAGCTGCCAGTCCGGGGGCAGGTACAGGGCCAGGAACCAGCTCCGGTTCGTCGGCGCGAGCAGGGTCATCCCCATCGCCACCCCGCCCTGCGGGGCGGTGCTCAGCACACCGGCCGTCACCAGCAGTCCGGCGGTCGCCGTGCGGCGGCGGGAGAGGCCGTCCAGCAGGTCCTGCTCCTCCTGCGGCCGGGCCGTCTCCGTCACCCGCCGCACGCCCTGGCGCATCACGTCGAGCAGCTCCGGCCCGCGGGTCTCCAGCCGGCGCCGGGCTTCCCGGCCCATCCACCAGGCGTACAGCAGCCCGGTGCCCAGGCCGACCGCCACCCCCGCCCAGCGCAGCGGCGCGCTGTGCAGCAGGGTGCCGGCCAGCACGACGCCGGCCGCCGGCAGCGCGGCGAACAGCTGGAGCAGCAGCACGGCCAGGCTCTGCATCCGGACCTGGTCGCCGCTCTCGTCGCTGAAGCCGTCCAGCGGGTTGCCGCCGGGCCGGTCGGGGAACGGCGCCGGGCCGAGCAGGGACATCAGCGGTGCCAGGCCCGCTCCGGCGCCGAGGACGGCGGGCAGGGTGGCGAGCAGCCAGGGCCAGGCCCAGCCGTTCGGGACGGCGAGGGTCGCGGCCACGGTGAGCAGCAGGGCGGCCGGGCCGACCACCAGCAGCCAGGCGAGCTGCCGGGCCCGGACGTCGATCCGCTCGGCGCCGGGGACGACCAGGGTCAGCCAGAGCGCGCCGGCGTCCAGGCCGTACAGGCTGCAGCCGAGCGCGCCGGCGTACAGCGCGAGGACGACACCCGTCCACGGCAGCACGGTGGGGAATCCGCCGAGCAGCGGGAGCAGGCCGGTGAACAGGGCGGTCCACAGTGCGATCCGCAGGAAGCGGGCGCGGCGCGGGTCGCGCGCCCACAGGCGCAGCTCCTTGCCGAGGACGGCGCCCCCGGGGCTGTCCGGGAGGGCCCGCAGCCGGGCGCCCCGGCGGGCGGTGGCCCGGCCGCCGCCGACCGTGCCGCGCACCAGCTGCCGGGAGAGCAGGGCGGTCCAGGCGGCGAAGAGCAGCGCGCAGAGGGCGAGCAGTCCGCCGAGGCAGGCGCCGGCCAGGACCCAGTCGGAGCGCCGGGCGGCGTCCACGGCGACGGCCGCCCAGCCGGAGGGCAGCGCGCGCACGACCGTGCCGACGGTGGCGGCCCAGTGGCCGCCGAGCAGCTTGACGAAGAAGCCGATGCCGAACCAGCCGGTGTTGAGGAAGCCGCAGACCAGTCCGACCAGCAGCGCGGACAGCTCCCAGCCGAGTCGCGAGCGGGCGACGCTGCCGAGGCCTTGCAGGCTCAGCTTGGCGAGCACCACCACGAACAGCAGTTGGAGCAGCGCGGCGGGGACGGCGACCAGGGCGGGCAGCAGCCCCAGCCCGGCGCCGAAGACGATCAGCACCGTGAAGGCGATCAGGCCGACCACCGGGGTGATGCCGACGAACGAGGCGCCCAGCAGGCCGAGGGCGAGCCTGCTCGGGCGCTGCGGCACCAGGGTGAAGTAGGAGAGCCGCAGGGCCGGGTCGCCGCCGGTGAGAGTCGGGCCGACCGCCCAGCCCACGGTCCACACCAGCAGCACCAGGGCGATCGTGCCGACCCCGGCCTCGGGGGCGGGGAAGTCCACCAGGCCCAGCAGCGCCGTGCCGACCGCCGCCGGGGCGCCGCACACGCCCCCGATGATCAGGCTCGCGGCCCGGGGGCCGGACATCGACCGTCGCAGGACGACCAGCTTCATCCCGATCAGGACGCCAACCACGACAGCCCCTCCTTCCCACCGGTACGGGCGCCGACCAGCTCGACGAAGACGTCCTCCAGGCCCCGCCCGGCGCGGACCCCGTCGACCGGGCCGGCCGCCAGCACCCGGCCGCCGGCGATCACGCCGACGTGGTCGCAGAGCTGCTCGACCAGGGCCATCACGTGACTGGAGAGCACCACCGAGCCGCCGGAGGCGGTGAAGCGCTGGAGGATGACCCGGATGGTCGCGGCGGACACCGGGTCGACGGCCTCGAAGGGCTCGTCCAGCACCAGCAGTCGGGGGGCGTGCAGCAGCGCGGTGGCCAGGCCGATCTTCTTGCGCATCCCGGTGGAGTAGTCGATCACCGGGGTGTGCTCGGCCCCGTCCAGTTCCAGGACGGCCAGCAGCTCCTCGGCCCGGGCGTCCACGGTGGCGGCCGGCAGGCCGCGCAACCGGCCCAGGTAGTGCAGAACTTCACGGCCGGTCAGCCGCTCGGGCAGCATCATGCCGTCCGGCAGCACCCCGACCAGGGCCTTGGCGCGCACCGGGTCGCTCCACACGTCGACCCCGAAGATCTCCGAGCTCCCGGCGTCCGGCCGCAGCAGGCCGACGGCCATCGACAGGGCGGTGGTCTTGCCGGCGCCGTTGGGGCCGACCAGCCCGTAGAACGAACCGCTCGGCACGACCAGGTCGACGCCGTCCACGGCGGTGTGCGCGCCGAACCGCTTGCGCAGGCCGGCCAGCCGCAGCGCCGCGGCGCTGCCGTCCGTCGCCGGCCGGGGCTCCCGCCCCCCGTGCACCGCTCCCCGCTCCTTGCCCCGCACCTGGTCCTCCCGGTGTCTCCCACGGCCGCCCGGGCTCCGGGCGGCTCGTGATCAACACTAGGAAGGGCGAACGGGCCGCAGAATACGGCTGAGCCCCCGGTTGGGGGTGGGCCTGGACCCACCCCCAACGGGTCATGGCTCAGCCGACGTTGACGGTGAACTCGCGCCTGGTCTGCTCCGGGCCGCCGGAGTACGTCCAGCCCGCGTGGTCGCGGTAGTCCACGTGGAGGGTGACGGCGGTCCGGCCGGGGTTCGGGGCGGCACGGAAGACGAAGTAGTAGTGGCCGCCGGAGTCCGAGCCGTTCGCACCGCCCAGACTGTCCAGCCCAAAGCTCTGGACGTACTCGTCGCCGACGGTCTGCACCACCGCGGAGTCGGGGGCCGGGCCGGCCACACTCCAGATGTCGCCCCAATTCCGGTGGGCGCTCACCTCGACCGAGAACAACTGGCCCGGCTTGACGAGGAGTTCACCCGAGGTCGCGGTGAACACCGTGCCGTGGTCGAGCTTGCCGGTGGTCATCCGGTGGATCGCCACCGCGCCCGCCGCACCCGCGACGGCCAGCAGGACGACCGCGACGAGGAGGATCCGCTGCCACTTCTTCTTCAAGAGTTCGACTCCCGGTTGGTTACGCGCAGTGCCAGTACGGCGGCGACCGCGTCGAGCCAGCGGGCGACCAGCCGGTCCCCCGCCGGGTCCCGCACGACCGTGGCGGCCGCCGCCAGCCAGCCCCGGGCCGGCGCGGCCGCCGGGCCCGGCAGAGGTTCGGGCAGTTCGGCCGCGAACACGGTGCCGCCGGAGCGGACCACCTCGCCGAGGAAGACCACGGCGCGCGGCAGCACGCCGAGCCGGTCGGCGGTGATCGCGGCGGCGACCGCGCCGTCGCCGAACAGCACGGAGCGGACCACGCCGTCGGCCGGCAGCCCGAGGCGCAGCAGGACCTCGATGTCCATCTCGGCCAGCCGGTCGTCGCTCAGGGGTTGGTGGTGGGTGCTCAACTCTCAGGCCTCACTTGGGCATGCGGACGCTGTCGGCGATGGGGAGCTCGTCCCCCTGGGTGGCGCCCCCCAGGTGGTTGTGGATGAAGTCGTCCTCGCTGACCCAGACGGTGTAGCCCCAGGGGTTGTAGATCTCCAGCTGGTCGCCCCGGTGTCCGATGATCATCATCTGGTGGCCGTCCGGGATGAACTTGTCGTTCTTGACCGAGATCGGGACCGGCTTGCCCTGGTCCACCGACGACTCGACCTGGGCCAGCACGTCCTTGCGCTGGTCCGCGTCCCCCAGGTCCACGTTCTTGTAGCCGGCCCCGGTGTGGTCGCCGATCTCGGAGTTGGCGATGTCCTTGGACTCCCAGTCCCACATCCCGTCCGCCCCCAGGTGCATCCAGGAGCGGGAGTCGTAGACGCGGTTCGTCTCGCTGTCCCAACGGTCCTTGGCGGCCTGCCCGTTGTCGTACTTCGGGTCGCCGGGGTGCCCGCCGGTGGTGAGCTGGAAGGCGAACAGCGGGTCGACCATCGCCCGGGCGGTCACGGTCGAGGCGGCCACGCAGGTGCTGTGCTGGCCCTGGTCCCACGCCACGCCCCCGTAGCCGGTCCCGTTCTGGCCGGGCGCGGCCGAGTCCAGCTGCACCGGGGAGATCCGCGCCGCCAGCCAACCGGGATCGTCCGCGTGACCGTGGATCTGGTCGTCGAAGGCCTTGATCTCGTCGTAACTGTGCCCGGCGGCCAGCGCCTTCATCAGGTAGGCGCGCTCCTCCGGGGACTTGCTGCCGGCCAGCAGCTGGTCGAACCGGGCCCGGCCGGCGTCGCTCATCTGGTCCATCAGCTGGGCGGCCCGGGTGGCGTTGGCCTCGGTCAGGATGGTGCCGTCCCCCTGGTTGCCGCCGACGAAGGCGTCGACCAGGACCAGCTTGTCCTCCGCACCCAGGCCCTTGTTCTTGAACTTGCCCGCCAGCGCCTTGTCCGCGATCGCGTTCAACTCGCGGGCGGCCGTCCGACCCGCGTTCTCGGCCTTCACCGCGGCGTCGTAGATCGACTTGATGCCCTCCTTCGCCTTGGCGTGGGCGCTGTGCATCTTGTCGTCGTCCCAGTTGATCGGGTCCGGCGCGCCGGCGACGGTGATGTCGTGCAGCAGCTTCAGCGCCTCGCCCAGCGGAGCGGCGCCCTGCCCGTGCAGGGTCTGCGCCTCGCTCAGCGCGGTGGCGAGCGTGCTGAGCTGCTGGCGGCCCTTCTCCATCGCGTCGCGGCAGCGCGTCAGGTCGTCGGCGGAGGCCTTGACCACCTCGGCGGCCTTCTCACCGACCTGCCCGGTCCAGGCGTCCGGCAGGTGCTGGGAGCTGACCTGCGCCACCTTGGTCTGGATCTGGTCCAGCTGGCCGACCGCCTTGTAGTAGGCGGCGGCGAGGTCGCCGACCTTGCCGGAGTCGCCCTTGGGGGCGGGCAGCTGCAGGGCGTCGTGGACGGCGTACTTGAGATCGCCCGCGCCCCACATGCCGTGCGACTCGTCGATGGTCTTCTTCAGCTTCTCGGCCTGCTGCCGCTGGGTGCCCGGGTCGAGGCCGAGCGGATTGAGCTCGTGGTCGGGCACGGTCAGGCCCCCGGCTTCTGGTACTGCTGCTCGACGCCGCTGTCCGTCGTGGTGTAGTTGGCTGCGGTGGTGTGCACCTTGCCTCCGAGGTCGGTCAGCGCGTCGAGGTTCACCCCGAGCTCGTCCTGCCAGGCCGACCAGAAGGCCTTGGCCGCGTCACCCGCGTACTCCCCGAGCACCGCCGGGTCCGACATGTTCAACTTGCCCAGGGTGTCCTTGACCGAGCGGACGTCCTGCCCCGCCGCGATCAGCCGGTCACCCGCGTCCCCGAGCTTGTCCGGATGCGCACCGAACCCCGTCCCGGCGCCGTCGCTACCCATGCTGCTCCCCCGATTCCCCGTCATACCGTCCGAAGATCGCCGGTCAGCATAGCGGCAGTTCTGCCGCCTCCTAGTGGGGAGAACGGCGGAGTGGAGGGGTGTGCGCACAACCCGCCGAATCTGTACGGAACGGGCACAGGATGAGGAAGAAGCCTTGGGGAACCGAACACTCACACAGCGGAGCCCCGCCCCCGCTCCCTCACCCAGATGAATCAGTCCAACCGTCAATCAACTCCTGGCAATCCCACCGCCGGAACGTGAGAAGACGAAGGAATCCGCCACGCACACAGCATGATCAGGCAGACAAAGCCCTGCACGGGCGATCAAGTTTGACTGGAGAGTAGGCTCAAACTAATGTCCTCGGCGGTCTTTACTTCTTCGAACCACCACAGAGCCAAGCCTTCCACCAGGACTGAACCGCACGGCCGACCCACATTCGGCCCGGCCGGGAACTCCGGGCGGGCTTCGCGCCTATTCGAAGGAGAACGGGGAAGAGATCAACGGGGGCAGTTGTGGCGGATGGGACGGTCAGTGCACCGGTCGACGATGACGAAACTTTACGTTCAGGGACGCACGCGGCCCACATGGAACAGGCCCTGCTGCAGGCCCGTTCCCTGATCGAGTCCACCGTCTCCCTGCACCGGCGCAGCACCGGCGGCTCCACCCATCTGACCCGGACCGAGGCCAACGCGATCGGCGAGTCCCTGGACGATCTGATCGGCGGCGCCCGGCACTCGGTGAGCATCGCCCTGATCGCGGCCAATGACTTCACCGAGGCCGTGTCGCGCGCGATGGAGCAGCTACTCCCCGACTTTCCGCCGGCCGCGGGCCGGGCCCAGGACCGCTCGGTCGCGGTGCGGGTGCTGTGCGCCGCGGACGCCGTCGACACCGCGCTCGACCTCACCCGGCGACTGTGCGGACTCGATCCCGAAGTACGCGTCTCCGAGGGGGAGTTGCGCGAGGCACTGGTGGTCGACGGCCGCGGCGCGCTGGTCCGGTCCGCCGCCCACGGGCAGGGCGGGAACGCCGCCGTGGTCAGCGAGCTCGCCGTCGTCCGCGCCCTGGACCTGCTCTTCGCCGGGGCCTGGTCGCGCGCCAGGCCGCTGGTGACCCACCTCGGGCTGAGCCCTCGACTCGGGGCCGAACTGGCCCAGTCCATCCTGGAGCGGCTGCAGAGCGGCCACACCGACGAGGCCGCGGCCCAGGAACTGGGCGTCTCGCTGCGCACCTACCGGCGTCACGTGGCGGAGATCATGCGTGAGCTCGGCGCCACCTCCCGTTTCCAGGCAGGTGTGCGGGCCGTCCAGCTCGGCCTGCTCTCGATGGATCGCTGAGCCCCCCGTCGGCGGTACGCCGCAACCCGGCGGACCGTCGAACCCCCCGTCGCCGAAGGGAACGAGGACGTGTCCAACACCGCAGCGGATGACTTCGAAAGAGCCCTGCTGGGGGTGAGCGAGCTGATCGACTCGACCGTCGCCATGCACCGTGACCGTTACTCCGCGGACCGACTGGTCACCGTGGTGGACGGCGGGTACGAGGAGATCCTCGGCATCGCCGAACGGCTGATCAAAGGAGCGGCGAGCAGCATCTCCATCGTGCACGCCCGCGGCCTGGACGGCGAGAAGCGCCCGGAGCAGGCCGAGCGCGAGCTGCTGTACGGCGTCGACACGGCGATCCCGGTCCGGCTGCTCACCTCCCCCGAGCTGGTCGACGAGCAGTTCGTGACGGAGCAGCTGGACCGCGCCAAGCCGGTGGCGATCCGGGTGGCCCGGGTGCCCCCGCTCCAGGCGATCATGGTCGACGGGACGGCCGCGCTGGTGGTGGCCGGCTCCGGGGCCGGGCGACGCGCGTCGGTGATCCGGGTGCCCGAAGTGCTCACCACCCTGCACACCCTGTTCGACAGTGTGTGGCGCACGGCCGTGCCCGCCCACGAACGAGTGGTGTTCGGCGACCGGGCCCGGGCCGCCTTCGCCCGGCAGATCCTGGGCGCGCTGCGGGCCGGTGTCACCGACGAGGTCGCCGCCCGCGAGCTGACCGTCTCGGTGCGCACCTACCGTCGGTACGTCGCGGAGATCATGACCCTGCTGGGTGCCAGCTCCCGGTTTCAGGCCGGAGTGCGGGCCGCCCAGTTGGGCCTGCTGCCGCTGGACGGCCCGGACGGACGGTCCAGGCCTCGGCTGGGCGTCGGGCCGCCGTCCAGGGCCAGGCCCGGACGAGTCCGGCCCGAGCAGCGGTCGATCCCTGGAATGGAGGATTCATAGGGTCATGGCGTAAACCTGGATGCGAGCTTCCCACCGGTGTTTCCGTACCCGACCACCGTGCACCCAGGAGGACAGATGAACGACGACGAGGGCCTGGCAGTCCGGTCTGCGCAGCCGCAGAACCCGCTGATCGGCGACGGCCCGGCCGAGGGGGCCGGGGCCGCGTCCAGCGGGCAGGACTCCGGTCCCTGGGCGAGATTGCTGGTCGAGTACATCGACACGCTGACCGAGCCGCCCACCGCCGACGGGCGGTAGACCCCGGGGCGGGTACGGTCGCGGGCCGGGCGGGACTCCGTGGCGGGACCCGCCTATCCGCAGAGGTGCCAGTCCTCCTGGCCCTCCCCGTCGTGGAAGAGCGTCACACCGGCCGTCATCAGGTCGCAGGCGAGCTCCGGTTCTCCCTCCTGCACCGCCTGGTCGACCAGGCCGGCGATGGCGGCCCGCTCGCTCTCGAACCAGGTCAGCGGGTCGGCCAGCAGGTCCTCCACCGAGTCGGCGGGCAACGGATGCACCCGGGCGGGGCCGTGGACGTCGCCGTGCTCACCGCCGTGCAGTCGGCGGTGAGCCTCGCCGGCCAGGCCCAGCCAGGCCCCGTAGGCTCGGTAGACCGCGGCCCGTCGCTCCTCCTCGCTGTCCTCGGCCCGGGCGCGCTCGCGGGCGAACAGCCGCAGCAGGTTCTGGAAGCGGTAGCGCACCGGGCCGGCGTCCGCGCCGAGCGGTTCCAGCAGCCGGGCGTCGACCAGCTGCTCGATCAGGTCCTCGGCGTCCGTCGGGGAGGTGTCCAGCAGAGCCGCGCCGGTCCAGGCGGCGAACTCGGGCAGGTCGAGCAGCCCGAGCAGCCGGAACATCCGCGCGGCGGTGGCCGGCAGGTCACGGTAGCTGAGCCCGAAGCCCGCCCGCACCCCGCGCCCACCCGGGCTGAGCTCGTCGAGCCTGCGCTGCCCGTCCTCCAGCCGGGTGACCAGGCTGCGCACCGGCCAGTGCGGCTTGGCGGCGAGCCGCCCACCCGCGATCCGCAGGGCGAGCGGGAGGCAGTCGCACAGTTCGGCCAGCCGGGCGGTGCCCTCCGGGTCGGCGGCCAGGCGCTCGGATCCGGCGACCCGGGCGAGCAGTTCGACCGCCTCGTCCCGGCCGAGCGGGCCGAGGTGCAGCGGGACGAAGGCGTAGTCGCCGGCCAGCGCACCGCCCAGGCCGTCCCGGCTGGTGATCAGCACGCAGCAGCGGCCGCTGCCGGGCAGCAGCGGGCCGATCTGCTGGAACGACCGGGCGTTGTCGAGGACGATCAGCACCCGGCGGCCGTCCAACAGGCTGCGGAACAGCGCGGTGCGCTCGTGCTGTTCGGACGGGATCTGCCGGCCGGGCACGCCGAGCGCGCGCAGGAAGCGGTCGAGCACCGCGCCGGGGCGGTGCGGGTCCTCCTGCTCGTCGTAGCCGCGCAGGTCGGCGAAGAGCCGCCCGTCGGGGAAGCGCTCGCCGACCTGGTGCGCCCAGTGCACGGCGAGGGCGGTCTTGCCGACGCCGCCACTGCCGCTGATCGAGGCGACCGGCAGGGCGGTGCCGCCGAGCTTCACCAACAGCCGGTCCAGTTGGTCGAGTTCGGTCCGGCGACCGGTGAAGGCGGCGGCGTCCGGCGGCAGCTGGGACAGGGCCGCGGTCACCGGGGCGAGGGTGACGGACTCGCCGGGCGCGCCGAGGCCGGGCGCGTCGTTGAGGACCGCCTCGTGCAGTTCGCGCAGCCGGGGTCCGGGGGCGATGCCGAGTTCCTCGGCGAGCAGGCCGTGCCACTCCCGGTAGGTCTCCAGCGCTTCGGCGCGGCGGCCGGAGCGGTACTGGGCGAGCATCAGGTGGGCGGTGGCCTGTTCGCGCAGCGGGTGGTCGCGGAAGAAGGTGGTGAGTTCCCCGACGAGTTCGCGGTGTTGGCCGAGTTCGAGGCGGATCCCGGCGTGCTCCTCGTAGGCGGTGAGCCGCAGTTCGGTCAGCCGGGCCGCCTCGGCCTCGACCCGTTCGGCGGTGACGCCCTCCAGGGCGGGGCCGCGCCACAGGGCGAGCGCCTCCTGGTAGCGGGCGCAGGCCTGTTCGGCCCGGCCGGCCCGGGCGGCCTCCCGGGCCCGGGCGACGAGCGCCTCGAACTCCACGGTGTCGATGCGGTGTTCGGCGGCGTCGAGCAGGTAGCCGGGGTGGCTGGTGACGATCAGCCGGTCCACGCCCGCCTCGGTCTTGAAGGTCTTGCGCAGCGCGGAGACGCAGATCGCGATCTGGTTCCGGCAGGTCGCGGGCGGGCGGCCCTGCCAGACGGCGTCGGCCAGCGCGTCGACCGAGACCGCCCGGTTCGGGCTGAGCAACAGCATCGACATGATCGTGCGCTGCCGGGCGCCCTGGAGCGGGACGGGTCGGCCCGCGACGCCGATCTCCAGCGGCCCCAGGGCCCGGAACACCACCTGAAGCACGAGCTGCCCTCCTGATCCGGCCTCAGCCGCCACCGCCCCACGGCTCCGGGCGTGCGCGGCGGAACTCCGGCCCGGGCGACGGCGGTTCGCCCGGGGGAGCCGTTGCCGTGTGCGCCGGAATGAGGGTTCCGGCACGAACGGACGGCGGTCCGTCTGCCAGGCGGGTTTTGGTGGCCGCATCGGCGGAAGTCGTACTGAACCGTTTGGCCTCGGCCACTCTCCCAGGGCGCGTCCTGCCTGGACAACGGGCCTGTCCGGAAGTTGACACCCGCTCAATGCGAATCCCGCGATGCGAGATTCCTCGTCGTCGGAGGAATCATTGGGCGGCGGGTGCGGAACAGTGCCGGAAGACCGGGGAATTGCGCGTCGGCGCTCCGGCGAGGGCCGCCCGGGCCCGTCGGCCGGGGAAATCCCGCGGGCGGTGAACCGGCCGGCCGGGCTCTACCGTTCGTGCGCGGCAGGCTCAACCTTCCGTCACCCAGCTGACAGGAAGCTGCCCCGTACCGCCATAAGCGGTGCAACGTCGATCCAATTCGGACACCTTCGGCAACCCCCTCCTCACCAGCCGTAGACAAGGCATGGCGGCGGGCGCCTCTTCAGGCCACCAGTGGTCCCGGTGGGGCGGGAGCGCACCTACCTTCCTCGTGTGACCACCTTCACTGAGGTTTCCGCGATCGGCCCGCTAACCCCACTGACCCTGCAGACCGACGCCGCCGCCCCCGCACGGGGCATCGCCGACCTGCTGCTGCGCGCCGCCGAACGGCACCCCGACACCGGGGTGCGCTACGCCCTCGGCGGCACCTCCACCGGCCACGCCGACCAGAGCTACCCGGAGCTGCTCCGGGAGGCCCAGATCCTGCTGACCGGTCTGCGCGCCCGCGGCCTGCGACCGGGAGACACGCTGGTCCTGCTGCTGACCCACCCCGAGGAGTTCCTGATCGCGTTCTGGGCGTCGGTGCTGGGCGGCTTCGTCCCGTGCCCGATGGCCCGGCTGCAGGGCGACCCGGAGCGCTGGGCCACCCAGCTCTCCCACGTCAACACCCTGCTGGAGAGGCCGCTGCTGATCACCAGCGAGGCGATCTCGGCCGAGCTGCCCCCCGTGGAGGGCCTCGCCACGGCCACCCTGGAACTGCTGCTGGACCCGGAGGCGGAGCCCGCCGAGGACTTCCACACCCCCGAGCCGGACGATGTCGCGGTGCTGGTGCTCACCTCGGGCTCGACCGGCAACTCCAAGGCCGTCATGCTCAGCCACGCCAACCTGCTGGCGTCGATGGCCGGGAAGAACGGCTACCACCGGCTCACCGCCGCCGACACCACGCTCAACTGGGTCTCCTTCGACCACGTCGCCGCCCTGCTGGAGTGCCACCTGCTGCCGCTGTCGGTCGGCGCCCGCCAGGTCCACACCGAGGCCGCGGTCGTCCTGCGCGACCCGGTGGAGTTCCTCCGGCTGATCTCCGGGCACGGCGTGACCATGACCTTCACCCCCAACTTCCTGCTGGGGCTGCTGAACTCGGCCGCCGAACGGCTGGACGCGGCGGACCGCGCCCGGATCGACCTGAGCGGGCTGCGGCACATCATCAGCGGCGGCGAGGCGGTGGTCTGTGCCACCGGCCGCTCCTTCCTGCGGACCTTCGCCCGTTACGGGCTCTCCCCCACCGCGCTCTGGCCCGCCTTCGGCATGACCGAGACCTGCGCCGGCAGCATCTACTCCCTCGCCTTCCCGCAGGGCGACGAGGGCGCGGAGTTCGCGAACCTGGGCACCCCCGTCCAGGGCCTGCGGATCCGGGTCGCCGACGAGCGGGACCGCGCCCTGCCCGAAGGCGGCGTGGGCGAACTCCAGCTGTGCGGACCGATGATCACCCGCGGCTACTACCGCAACGAGCGGGCCACCCGGGACGCCTTCACCGCCGACGGCTGGTTCCGCAGCGGCGACCTCGGCCGGATCGACGACGGCCGGCTCACCCTGGTCGGCCGCTCCAAGGACAGCGTCATCGTCAACGGCGTCAACTACTTCAGCCACGAGATCGAGTCCGCG
This sequence comes from Kitasatospora sp. NPDC101155, assembly GCF_044768305.1. Classification (NCBI taxonomy): domain Bacteria; kingdom Bacillati; phylum Actinomycetota; class Actinomycetes; order Kitasatosporales; family Streptomycetaceae; genus Kitasatospora; species Kitasatospora sp. NPDC101155. The sequence continues at coordinate 50,656 of NZ_JBIWPN010000029.1, forward strand.
CTGGAGCGGCTGGACGGCGTCGCCGCCTCCTACGTCGCGGCCTTCCCGATCCGCGCGGCCGGCGGCGACACCGAGCAACTGGTGATCGCCTTCCACCCGGAGCTGCCCGCCGAGGACGAGAACGGGCGCTACCGGCTGCTCGCCGCGATCCGCAGCACCGTCGTGATGCAGTGGGGCTTCCGACCCGCGCTGATCCTGCCGCTGCCCGCCGAGGCCTTCCCCAAGACCAGCCTCGGCAAGATCCAGCGCGCCCTGATGCGCACCCGACTGGAGAACGGCGACTACCACGAGGCGGTGCGGGCGGTGGAGGAGCTGACGGTACGGCGGCTCGGCGGGCACACCGAGCCCGAGGGCGACACCGAACGGGTGCTCGCCGAGATCTACGCCGAGCTGTTCGACACCGAGCCGGAGCGGATCAGCGCCACCGCCAACTTCTTCGACCTCGGCGGGACGTCCCTGGACATCCTGCGGCTGCGCAACAGAGTGGCGCAGCGCCTGGGCGCCACCGACCTGCCGGTGCTCACCGTGCTGACCGCCCCGACGGTGCGCGACCTGGCCGCCCGGCTCGCCGATCCGGCCTCCCCCGGCGAGCGGGTCTACGACCCGGTCGTCCCGATGCAGGTCAGCGGGGACAAGACGCCGCTGTTCTGCGTGCACCCCGGGGTCGGCGAGGTGCTGGTCTTCGTCAACCTGGCCCAGTACTTCGTCGGTGACCGGCCGTTCTACGCGCTGCGCGCCCGGGGCTTCAACGAGGGGGAGAAGCCCTTCGCGACCTTCGAGGAGATGGTCGACTGCTACGTGGCGGGGATCCGCGCCCGCCAGCCGCACGGCCCGTACGCGCTGGCCGGCTACTCCTTCGGCGCGGCCGTCGCCTTCGAGATCGCCAAGGTGCTGGAGGCACAGGGCGAGCGGGTCGACTTCGTCGGCAGCTTCAACCTGCCGCCGCACATCAAGTACCGGATGGACGAGCTGGACTTCGTCGAGACCGCCGTCAACCTGGCGTTCTTCCTCGACCTGGTGGACAAGAAGCAGGCACGCGAACTTCCGGGGCAGCTGCGGGGGCTGTCCGAGGAGGCGCAGCTGGCCACGCTGATCGGGCTCGCGCCGGCCGAGCGGATCGCCGAACTCGACCTGGACCTCGCCAAGTTCGGCGCCTGGGCGGATCTCGCCGACCGGATCACCGACCTGGGCCGCGGCTACCGGCCGAGCGGCACGGTCGACTCGATGTCGGTGTTCTACGCCGTCCCGTTGCGCGGGACCAAGGAGGACTGGCTGGCCAGGGAACTGCGTCGTTGGGACGAGCACACCCGCGGCGCCAACCGGTACGTCGACGTGCCGGGTGAGCACTACACGCTGATGGGACCGCAGCACGTGGCCGCCTTCCAGGCCGTGCTGCGCGCGGAACTCGACCGTGCGATGGGGGACGGGCAGTGAACGGCAAGAAGATCCTGGTGACGGGTGGCACGGGGCAGGTCGCCCGGCCGGTGGCGGAGGCGCTCTCCGAGCGCAACGAGGTGTGGTGCCTGGGCCGCTTCGGCACCGCGGGCGTGGAGCGGGAGCTGAACGACCGGGGCATCACCACCTGGCACTGGGACATGGACGACACCGGCCCCGACGGCCTCAAGGGCGTGCCGGAGGACTTCACCCACGTCATCCACTCCGCCGTCCGGCGCGGCGACGACGGCGACTTCAACGCCACCGTCGAGGTCAACGCGGTCGCCACCGGCCGGCTGATGGCCCACTGCCGCACCGCCGAGTCCTTCCTCTACGTGTCGACCGGCGCGGTCTACGCCCGGCAGACCCTGGACCACCGCTACACCGAGACCGACCCGGTGGACGGCGTCGCCGACTGGCTGCCGGCCTACCCGGTGGGCAAGCTCGCCACCGAGGGCGCGGTGCGCGCCTTCGCACAGGTGCTGGGCCTGCCGACCACCATCGCCCGGCTCAACATCGCGTACGGGCCGGGCGGTTACGGCGGCGTGCCGATGCTGTACTTCCGGCGGATGCTGGCCGGCGAGCCGATCCCGGTGCCGCTGGAGGGCCAGAACTGGTGCTCGCTGCTGTACACCGACGACCTGGTCCGGCAGGTCCCGAGGCTGTGGGAGGCCGGCGCGGTGCCCGCCACCCTGGTCAACTGGGGCGGCGACCAGTCCGTCGGCATCACCGACTGCGTGCGTCACCTGGAGGAGCTCACCGGGGTGCGGGCCAAGCTGGCGCCGAGCTCGGTCACCCGGGAGACCTACCAGTTCGACCCGACGCTGCGCCGGGAGCTGACCGGCCCCTGCGAGGTCGACTGGCGCGACGGCATCCGTCGCACCCTCGAAGCCCTGTACCCCGAGCACGTCCACTCCTGAGGAGGTTTCCCCGATGTCCCGAACCCACGAGAACCTCGACCTGGTCCACAGCGCCTACCAGGCCTTCCACGACCGGGACGTGGCCGCCCTGCTGGCCGTCATGGACCCCGCCGTCGAGTGGGTCCACCCGGACGGCCTGGCCCCGTACGGACTGGGCGGCACCAAGATCGGCCATGACGGCGTGCGGGGCTTCCTCGCCACCGTGCCGACCGTACTGGGCGGCATGCGGCTGGAGCCGCAGGAGTTCGTGCAGTCCGGCGACCGCGTGGTGGTCTTCGGGGTGCGCTCCGTCACCTCGCTGAGCGGCCGCACCGAGACCCTGCCGTTCATCCACTCCTGGACCTTCCGCGACGGCCGGGCCGTCCGGATGGAGGACGTGTTCGACACCGTCGTGTTCACCCGGCTCATCGAGAGCTGAGCCGGCTTCAGCGAGAAGCATCGAGAGTCGGGGGGCGGCGACGCTCCTCCCGCACGAAGGGCACCCCGGCCGGGGTGCCCTTCGGCGTTCGGGCCGCGGACCGCTCACACCACCAGTTCGTCCGCGCCCCGCCCGTGCAGGCGGCTCAGGTAGTCGTAGGCGCTGGGCAGGGTCTCCAGCAGGTTGCGCTGCTGGCGGCGGACCTGCTCGAAGAGCGTCCCGGCGCCGCGCACCGACTCGGGCCGGTGGGCGAGCACCGGCGAAGGGCCGACCGGGGCCGGGGCGAGCCCGGCGAGCACGCAGTAGTGGTCGGCGTCGGTCCACGGGCTGAGCGGCTCCTCCGCGCGGTAGCCGTAGTAGCGGGCCTCCTCCACCAGCGCCGAGCCGCAGGGCAGTCCGGCCCGGTAGACGGCGATCCTGGTGCGCACCGCCTCCGAGAGCGCCAGCCGCCCGGTGGCCCGCCAGAACGGGGTGTCGTCGCGCGGGGAGCAGCCGTAGCGCAGCTGGAGGAAGTCCCGGGCCTCGTCGAAGGCGCGGTCGACGGCCCGGTTGTAGCGCTCCGGCAGGACGGGAGGCAGCGGCCCGGCCGGGAAGTGCGCGACCAGCAGCTGGAGCGCCCGCACGGCCAGGTGCGGGCAGTCCGGCCCGGCCGGGTCCAGCACGCCGGCCGCCGCGCCGAGGGCCACGCAGTTGCGCCGCCAGGAGCGGCGGGTCCGGCCGGGGCCGTGCTCCTGGTGGTGGACCTCGGTGTGCCCGGGGTCCAGGCCCCAGAGCCGGCACAGCTCGGCGGCGGCCTCCTCGGGCGTGGTGTGGTCGCTCCCGTAGGCGTAGGCGGCGCCGAGCCGGCCGAGCACCGGATGGACGGCCACCTGCCCGGCCGGCATCGCCAGCAGGGTGCTGTGCGGCTCGATGCCCCGGCGCCGGGAGTCGGGCGCGGGGACGGCCACCGACACCGCCCGGTCGCAGGGCAGTTGCTCCCCCAGGCCGAGGAAGGGCTCGCCGAGCAGGTCGCCGATCAGCCGGCGGCGCGGACCGGAGCAGTCCAGGAAGAGCTGGCCCGGGATCCGCTCGCCGTGCTCGGTGACCAGGGCGGCGAGGTCGCCCTGCTCGTCCCGCTCGACCCGGGCCAGCCGGCCGCGCACCTGCCGCACGCCCCCGGCGGCGACGGCGTGGCGGCGCAGGTGGGCGGTGAACTCCCGGCGGTCGAAGTGCCAGCCGTAGCGGGTGGCGCTGCGCCCGTCGAGCCAGCGCGGGGAGCGCCGGGCGTCCAGCAGCGGGGGTTCGCGGAAGCAGGCGTAGTCGAAGGGCTCGGTGGTCTCGCCGCGCTGGCGGCGGTGCTGCCAGTAGTGCGAGAGCGGGGCCCGGTCGTACTCGGGCAGCAGCCCGAACGGGTGGTAGAAGGCGTCGGGGCGGGCGTCCGGCAGCTCCCACGGGGTGGTCCGCCCGGGCCCGGCGGTGCGCCAGTTCACATAGCGGTCGGCCGCCTTGAACGTGGCCGAACTCGCCCGCATCCATTCCTGTTCCTCGATTCCCAGGACGTCGAAGAACGAGCGCTGGAAGGACGGCAGGGCCGTGCCGATCCCGGCCTCCGGCGGGTCGTCCGGATTTTCCAGGACGGTCACCGAAACCGTTCCCTGGAGTTCCTTCTGCAGATAGGCGGCGGCCGTCCAGGCGATCTGGCCACTTCCCAGAATCACCACGCGCTCGATCCGTACGTCCATGTCAGGACGCTGCCTCAGCTGTCTATGAGGATTTCCATGAGAGTTCTATGGAGCCGGCACCGAAAGTCCTCATAGGGGTCGTGTAGGCCCCCGTCCCATCCTTTTCTCGCGACCGGACAACCCGTCACGAGACCGGAGGCGACGATGCGGACGAACAACAGCGAGAACGGTTCTGCTTACAGCGACGTGGAATACGACGCCAAGGCGGTCGAGCTGATGGAGCTCGACTTCCAGGATTGGCTGGCCCAGGGGGGGCTGGTGGACATGCTGCGGCCCGAGGAGCTGATGCACCTCGACCTCAGCGACCCGGAGGCGGTCTCCAGCACGGCGACCCTGCTGGGCCTGGACCCCGACCTCGACTACGACCGGCCGGACCCGGACTCCGGTCTGCGCTGGGGCAGTCTGCTGGCCGCCTACGTCGCGATGATCACGGCCGGGCCGGAGCAGAGTCTGGACGGCGGCCACGCGGGCGGCTGCGGCTGACGGACCGGCGACCCGAGGCCCCGTCCGGCAACGGACGGGGCCTCGGGGAACCGGCACGTCGCGACCGGGATCAGCTGGGCACCGGAGCGGGCTGCTCACGGGCGAACAGCCGGACCAGGGAGGAGAAGCGGTAGCGCAGCCCGCCGCCGTCGGTGGCGGTGAGCAGCCTGGCCTCGGTCAGCCGTTCCAGGATCTCCTCGGCGCCGTCCTCGCTCTCGCCCAGCAGCGGCGCGGCCTCGCCGGGGGTGAAGGCGGCGGCCTCGGTGAGGGCGAGGGTGCGGAAGGCGGTCCGGTCGGCCGGGTCGAGCCCCTGGTAGCCGGCCCGCAGGCTGGTGCGGACGTCGAGGTCGCCGAGCCGCAGCTCGTCCAGCCGGCGGTGGGCGGGGTCGAGCCGGTCGGCCAGCCGGGCCGGCGACCAGTGCGGGTGTGCGGCGAGACGGGCGGCGCAGATCCGCAGGGCGAGCGGCAGCCGGTCGCACAGCTCCACGATCCGGGCGGCGGCGGACGGGTCGCCGACCGCCCGGTCGGGGGCCGCGGTGGCGAGCAGCTGGTAGGCCTCGGGGAAGTCCAGCGGGCCGAGCCAGAGCAGCCTGGCACCCTCGACCGTGCCGAGCGCGGAGCGGCCGGTGACCAGGGTGCGGTTGTGCTCGTCCGCGGTGAGCAGCGGTCGGATCTGCCGGTCGTCGCGGGCGTTGTCCAGCACCACCAGCATCCGGCGGCCGGCCAGCCGGCTGCGGTAGAGCTGGGCGCGCTCGTCCAGGCCGGCCGGCAGCGCGCCCTCGGCGACGCCCAGGGCGCGCAGGAACCAGCCGAGCACCTCGGCCGGGGTTCGGCTGCCACCCTCGGGGGTGCGCAGGTCGGCGTAGAGCTGGCCGTCGGGGAAGTCGGCACGGCACCGGTGGGCCGCGCGGACGGCGAGCGCGGACTTGCCCACCCCGGCGGCGCCGGTGAGCACCACCGAGCCGATGCCGTGCGCTCCCCCGGAGGGGCCGCGCAGGGCGGCGAGGACGGCGGAGAGGTCGCGCTCGCGGCCGGTGAAGCCGACGGTGTCCGGGGGCAGCATCGCCGGGGTGAGGCCGGCCCAGACCCCGGCGCCCTCGGGCCCGGCCGGTTCCTCCGGGGTCGGCGCCGCATCGGTGACGGTGGTGCGGGGCCGGGCGGCCGGGGCGGGGAGTTCGCCGGCCAGGATCTGCCCGTGCAGCCGGCGCAGGGTCGGTCCCGGGTCGATGCCCAGTTCCACGGCGAGCAGCCGCCGGCCCGCGTCGTACACCTGGAGGGCGTCGCCCTGCCGGTCGCAGCGGTAGAGGGCGGTCATCAGCTGGCCGCGCAGCCGCTCGCTGGTCGGGTACTCGGCGACCAGGCCGCGCAGTTCGGCGACGGCGGTGGGGTGCGCGCCGAGTTCGAGCTCCGCCTCGATCCGGTTCTCCAGCGCGGCGAGCCGGCTCTCCGCCAGCTGCGGCAGCTCGGTCGCGGCCAGGTGCTCGGTGACTCCGGTGAGCGGGGCGCCGCGCCAGTGCGCCAGCGCGGCGCGCAGCAGCCCGGCGGCGCGGGCGTGGTCGCCGGCGGCCAGGGCCTGGCGGCCCAGTTCGGCGTCGCGCCGGAACTCGGCGAGGTCGAAGCGGCCGGCGCCGATGTCCAGCCGGTAGCCGGCGGACTCGCGGACCAGGTCGACCCCGGGGCCGAGCCGCCCGCGCAGCCGCGAGGTGTGGGTGTAGAGCTGCGCGGTCCAGGTGGTCGGCGGCTCCCAGCCCCAGAGCAGGGTGCACAGCCGCTCGTCCGGCAGCAGCCGTCCGTCGGCGAGCAGCAGGGCGGCCAGCACCGTACGGTGCTTGGGGCCGTCCAGTCGGACGTCCCGGCCGTCGAGCGTCGCCTTGACGGGCCCGAGGATCCCGAGATCCAGGGACGCCGGGGCCTGCGCGGCCGTGGTCTCCCACGCGTGGTCCGGTGCTGCGACGTATGCCATGAGTCACCCTCGTTTCGCGGATGCGATGCGAGCGTGACCGTACTGACCTGGCTTTTCGCCGCTCTGTCGGTTGGATTTCGCTGCCCGGGCGCGGCGGCGGGTTCATCGAAAGGGAATCGAAAGAGCCGTAAAACCCGGCCCGTCTACCTTCGTTCTCAGGCCGGGGGAAGCGGCCGGGCAACCCTCCCGGCGCCCCGACCCGGCATCGAGACCACAGCACCGAGGGAGACCGTCATGAACGCCACCGCCACCACCCGCGCCGCCCTCAACAAGCTGGCCGTCCTCCAGGACGACCCGTGGACGATCATCTCCCCGTTCTGAGCCGGCGGACGCGTGACGGATCAGCCGTCCAGCAGCCCCCGCAGCAGTGCCGAGTCGAGGGCCCCGGCGCCGCGCACCGCGCGATCGAGCCGGGCCAGCTTCTCCTGCCAGACCGGTGACCCCACCTTCGCGAACAGCTCGGCCGCCTCGGTGAGGTGACCGGCCGCCGCGATCCGGTCGCCGAGCAGGACGGTGACGCAGCCGAGGATCGCGCCGGCCCTGGCTTGCAGGAACCGGTCCGGCACCCGTCCGGAGACCACCATGGCCTCGCGCAGGATCCCGGCGGCCTCCGCCAACCTGTCCTGGCGCCACAGCGCCTCGCCGAGGCAGCGCAGCGAGTGCGCCTCCCCGCGCGGGTCGCCCAGCCCGCGGACCAGGTCCAGCGCGCGCCGACAGGCCGCCTCGGCCCGCTCGCCCTCGCCCTGGCGCACCAGCACCTCGGCCAGCCGGACGGTGCTCTGCGCCTCGCCGCGCACCGAACCGACCGCGAGGTTCTTGGCGATCGCCTGCTCGCTGAGCTCCAGCGAGAGCTGGGGTTCGCCGAGTTCCAGCTCCACCCGGGCCAGCACCCCCAGTACGTGCGCCTCGGCGTAGTGGTCGCCGACCGCGCGGAAGCCCTCCAGCGAGCGGTAGCCGTGTTCGCGGGCCGCGGCGGCGTCGCCGCGGTTGCACTCGTAGAGGGCGAGGTTGCGCCGTACCAGGGCCTCGCCGTGCCGCTCGCCGCACTCCTCGAACAACCGCAGGGCGTCGCCGAGTTGGCCGTGGGCGTCGCGGTAGCGGGACTGGACGATGGCCAGCGAGCTGAGCGAGTGCAGCATCGCCGCCTCGCCGAGGGCGTCGCCGGCCCGCCGGGCCGCGGCGAGGGCGCGCTCGGCGCACTGCTGCCACTCGGCGGGGTAGTTCCGGTTCTGGAAGAGCGTCGCGCTGGTCATCGTGAGGTCCCAGGCGAGCGCGGACTCGTCCAGTTCGGCGACCTGGTCGACGATGCCGACGATGGCGGCCCGCTCGCGTTCGAACCACTCCATCGGGTCCACCACCAGCTGGTCGACCAGTTCGGCGGGCAGCCGGTGCCGGTGGCCGGGGCCGTGCACCACCGTGTAGTCACCGCCGTAGATCCGTCGGTGCGCCTCCTCGGCGAGGAACAGCCAGCCGCCGGCGGTGCGGCGCAGCGCGGACACCCGCTCGCGCGGGTCCTCCTCCTCGACGGCGCACTCGGAGGCGAACAGCCGCAGCAGGTCCTGGAAGCGGTAGCGGACCTGACCGGTGGCGGCGTCGGCGAGCACCTCCAGCAGCTGGGCGTCGACCAGTTGCTCGATCAGGTCCTCGGCGTCCAGCGGGTCGATGTCCAGCAGGGCGGCGCCGGTCCAGGCGGAGAAGTCCGGGACGTTGAGCAGCCCGAGCAGCCGGTACATCCGGGCCACCGCCTTGGGCAGGCCGCGGTAGCTGAGCCGGAAGCCGGCCCGCACCCCTCGGTTGCCCTCGCTCAGTTCGTCCAGGCGCCGGTGCTGCAACCGCAGCCGGCCGACCATCGAGCGGACCGTCCAGTGCGGTTTGGCCGCGAGCCGCGCGGCGGCGATGCGCAGGGCGAGCGGCAGCCGGTCGCAGAGCTCGCCGAGTTCGGTGACACTGTCCGGGTCGCCGGCCAGGCGCTCGCGCACGACCACCCGGGCGATGAGTTCGGCCGCCTCGGCCCGGTCCAGGGCACCGAGCGGGACGGGGACGAAGTGGTAGTCGCCGGCCAGGCCCTCGATCGGGTCACGGCTGGTGACCAGCACGCAGCAGCGGCCGTTGCCCGGCAGCATCCAGCGGATCTGCTCGAAGGAGCGGGCGTTGTCGAGGACCACCAGGACGCGGCGGCCGCCGAGTTCGGTGCGGAAGCGGTCGGCGCGACCGGTGAGGTCGGCCGGGACCTCGGGGGCGGGCACGCCGAGGGCGCGCAGGAAGCGGTCGAGGACGGCCCCGGGGGCGAGCGGCTCGTCGGACTCGTCGTAGCCGCGCAGGTCGGCGAAGAGCTGGCCGTCGGGGAAGTGTGCGGCGACCCGGTGGGCCCAGTGCACGGCGGCGGCGGTCTTGCCGACCCCGCCGATCCCGGTGATCAGGCCGACCGGCAGCGCGGAGCCGTCCCCCGGCTGCTCCAGCAGCCGGTCCAGGGCGTCGAGCGCCTCGGCGCGGCCGGTGAACGCCGCGACGTCGGAGGGTAGTTGGGCGGGCACCGCGGGCGCGGCCGGGGCGCCGGAGCGGGCCGCGGCGGGCGCACCGGCGGGCGCGGTGAGCCAGGCCTCGTCGGCCAGCACCGCCTCGTGCAGGGCCTGCAGGGCCGGTCCGGGTTCGATGCCGAGCTCGTCGACGAACAGCCGGCGTGCCTCGCGGAAGGTCTCCAGGGTCTCGGCCCGGCGGCCGGACCGGTACTGGGCGAGCATCAGCTGCGCCCAGGCCTGTTCGCGCAGCCCGTTCTCCCGGATGAAGGCGGAGAGTTCGCCGATCAGGTCGCGGTGCCGGCCGAGTTCCAGGCGCAGGCCGGTGTACTCCTCGTAGACGGCGAGCCGCAGTTCGGTGAGTCGGGCCGCCTCGGCGGACAGCCGGCCCCAGACCCCGGAGGCGGCGTCGTCCGGGCCGGCCACCCCCTCCAGGGCGCGGCCGCGCCACATGCCGAGCGCCTCCTCCAGCAGGGCGACCGCCTCGGCGGTGCGCCCCTCCCGGGCGTCCTCCCGGGCCTCGGCCACCCGCTCCTCGAACTCGACGGCGTCGATGCGGTGTTCACCGGGGGCGAGCAGGTAGCCGGGATGCACGGTGACGATCAGGTCGTCGAGGCCGACGGAGGTCTTGAAGGCCTTGCGCAGCCCGGAGACGCAGATCGCGATCTGGTTGACGAAGGTGTTGGGCGGATTTCCCTGCCAGACGGCCTCGGCCAGGGTGTCGACGGAGACCACCCGGCCGGCCGAGAGCAGCAGCATCGCGAGGACGATGCGCTGCCGGGCGCCGGAGAGCTGCACCGGGTTCCCGTCCGCCCGGACGTCGAGCGGGCCGAGGACCCTGAACACCACCTGCAGCACCAGTCGCTCCCCTCAACCGGCGGTCGCGCGCCCGCGGTTCGGGCACCCTTGTCGATCTTCTGGTTTGACTTCGTTCGTACCAGAGCGCGACACAGACGGACAATCGGGCTCGCAAGAAGCTGCCATCCGCCCACTGCGGCGCGTCTAGGGGGCCTCGCGGCGGACCGGGGTCCGGGTGCGGCCCCGGGCCCTGAGCTGGGCGCGGTCCCGGGCGGGCAGGCCGGAGGCCCGCGCCCAGATCTCCGCCGGGTGCGCCGGGTTGCCCGAGAAGATGGCCAACACGGCGGTGAGCGCGTCGAGTTCGATCGACGACGGATCGCCGCTGAGGGCGGTGGCGAGCGGGTCCTCGCTGCCGCCCGTGAGTCCGAGGCGCCTCCTCGGCGGTACGCGGTCGTCGCTCGCAGGCGTGGTCTTCGACACCGGACTACCTCCTCCGCTCCACAGACGATTCCACAGACGATGCCCTCGACCGTAGGCAGCCTCGGGCGACGCGGGCCACGGTTCGCCGGGCAGCGGTCCGCAAGCTGAAGCGCGGCGGGCCGCAGGCCCCGCCCGATGGCCACTAGCTGTCAGGTGACAGGTGCAAAGCAGGGCGACGGTGCGATGCTGCAGGCTCACTGACTGCGATCGCCCGTTTCGATCGCACGCCACCCACCAGTTCGCAGCATGCCCCGCGCCCCGCCATTCACCGGGATCGTCGGGTGTCGTCGAACGCAAGGAGTGTCATGTTCACACGGATCGGACGGTTCGTCGTCCGCCGGCCGTGGCTTGTCGTCGTGGCCTGGCTGATCGCCGCGGTCGCGCTGACGGCCCTCTCCCCCAAGCTCGAATCGACCACCGACCAGACCGAGTTCCTGCCCTCGCACTACGAGTCGGTGCAGGTCGCCGACCTGGAGAAGCGCGCCTTCCCCGGGCAGGAGGACCACCCGGCCGCGATCGCCGTCTTCCAGCGCACCGACGGCGGTGCGTTCACCGACGCCGACAAGGCCGACATCCAGAAGGTCGCCACCGGCCTGCAGGCCAAGCACTACGCCCACCTCACCAAGATCCAGGCCGACCCGGCCGCGGTCTCCCCGGACGGCAAGATCGGCCTCGCGCAGATCTACGCCGACAACAAGGACCTCTCCGACGCCACCGTCACCGACAACGTCAAGCAGCTGCGCGTGGACGTCAAGGAGCTGCTGAACGGCACCAGCCTCAAGATCGGGACGACCGGCCCCGCCGCCAGCGCGCTGGACGCCCAGGAGTCCGGCGACAACACCGACGGCATGATCATGATGGCGACGCTGCTGCTCATCGTCGTCCTGCTCGGCATCATCTTCCGCAGCCCGCTGATCGCACTGATGCCGGTGGTTCTGATCACCCTGGTCTACCTCACCGCCAACGGGCTGATCGCCACCGCCGCCAAGGTCTTCGGACTGAACGCCGACTCCTCGTCCTCGACGATGCTGATCGTCGTCCTGTTCGGTGTCGGCACCGACTACCTGCTCTTCCTGCTCTTCCGCTACCGCGAGTTCCTGCGGGCCGGGATGGAGCCGCGGCCCGCGATGGCCGAGGCCGTCGCCCGCGTCGGCGAGACCATCGCCTCCGCGGCCGGCGCCGTCGTGGTGGCCTTCCTCGCGCTGACCCTGTCCACCATGGGCATGCTGCGCGCCATGGGGCCCTCGCTGGCGATCTCCGTCGCGGTCAGCGCGATCGCCGGTGTCACCCTGGTACCGGCCGTGTTCGCCCTGCTCGGCCGGGGCGCGTTCTGGCCTTCCAAGGCCTGGAAGCGCGAGCCGAAGAACGTCCTGGCGCAGCGGATCGGCGCCCTGACGGCCCGCCGCCCGGGCCTCGTGGCAACCGTCTCCGGCGGCCTGCTGGTGGTCCTCGCCATCGGCGCCCTCGGCTTCAAGGCCGACTTCGACATGGGCAGCTCGCAGCCGAAGAACCTCGAATCGGTGCAGGCGATGAACGACCTGCAGAAGGGGTTCTCGGCCGGCAAGGCCGAGCCCACCCAGGTACTGCTGGAGAACACCGGCGGCGGCAAGCTGGCCACCGACCAGCTCGACGCCTTCCGGGACAAGATCGCCGGCGTCGCCGGGGTCGCCCAGGTCTCCCCCGCCCAGCCCTCGGCCGACGGCAGCGTCGCGCAGTACAGCGTCTCGCTCGCCTACAACCCGATGGAGGACAAGGCGCTCGACCTGGTCGACGGCCAGCTGCGGGACCAGGCCCACGCGGCCGCGCCCAGCGGCACCCGCGCCCTGGTCGGCGGCAACACCGCCGTCCTGGCCGACATCCGCACCGCCGTCGAACGCGACTACACCGTGGTCTTCCCGGTGGCCGGCCTCGCGATCATGATCATCCTCGGCCTGCTGCTGCGCAGCGTCGTCGCGCCGTGGTTCCTGATGATCTCGGTCGGCCTCGGGTTCGCCGGCACGCTCGGCGCCACCGTCTGGCTGTTCCAGGGCGTCAAGGGCACCAACGGCGTGCTGTTCAGCCTGCCGGTGCTGGTCTACCTGTTCGTGGTGGCCATCGGCACCGACTACAACATCCTGATGGTCGCCCGATTGCGGGAGGAGATCCGCGACGGCAACGACCCGCGTGAGGCGATCAAGCACGCGGTCGCCCGCTCCGCGCCGACCATGGGCGCGGCGGCGGTCATCCTGGCCGGCACCTTCGGCGTCCTGATGCTCGCGGACAACTCGATGCTCCAGCAGATGGGCTTCGCGGTGGCGTTCGGCATCCTGCTCACCGCCTTCGTGATGGCGCTGTTCCTCGTACCCGCCACCACCACTCTGCTCGGCCGTCGGGCCTGGTGGCCGGGCCTCAAGGAGCAGGCGCCGAACCCGGCCGGTGCGGAGCCCGTGCTGGTCGGCAGCGGCCGCACCTCGGGCTGACCTGCGTCGGCGACGGCGAAGGGGCCGCCGGGTCGGTGACGACCCGGTGGCCCCTTCGCATGTGCCCGGACGGGCCTACGCCGAGCGGTGCTCGACCAGGCCGACCAGGTCGGCCAGCGCGGCGCGGGCCGGGATGTCCGGCAGGGCGGCCAACGCGTCCCGGGCTTCGGTGGCGTGACCGTGCAGCAGCTCCCGGGCGCGGGCCTCGGCACTGGAACGGCGCAGCAGTTCGGCCGCCCGGCGGCGGTCCCGTTCGTCGGCCAGCGGGCCGCGCTCCAGCAGGGACCGCAGCTCGGCGGCGCGCGGGCCGTCCTCGCCGAGCGCCAAGAGCATCGGCAGGGTCCGGACGCCGACGGCGAGGTCGATCCCGGCGTCCTTGCCGGACTCGCCGGGCTCGGAGGCGAAGTCCAGCAGGTCGTCGGAGAGTTGGAAGACCAGGCCGAGCTGCTCGCCGTACTGGGCCAACGCCCGGGCGACGGGCCGGGGAGCGCCCACCAGCTCGGCGCCGATCCGCAGCGCGAGCGCGATCAGCGAGCCGGTCTTGTCGGCGATCACCGCGAGGTGGTGGCCGAGCGCAGACTCACCGTCCAACGGGCCTGTCAGCTCCCGCAGTTGTCCGCGGACCAGCCGCTCGGCGGCCTCGCCCTGCAGCCGCACCACCTCGGGGCCGAGGTCGGCGGCGAGCCGGCCCGCCCGGACCAGCAGCCGGTCGCCCAGGTGCACCGCCGTACGGTTGCCCCAGCGGGCGGGGGCGCTCGGCACCCCGTGGCGGCTGCGGGCACCGTCCATCACGTCATCGTGGTGCAGCGAGGCGACGTGGACCAACTCGACCAGGACGGCGGCGTCCAGCACCCGGTCCGCGGTCGCGCGGTCGGGGCCGGCGGTGGCGAACTCGGCCGCCAGCAGCACCAGCAGCGGCCGCAGCCGCTTGCCGCCGGCCTCGATCAGGTAGCGGGACCATTCGGCGACCAGGGGGTGCGGGGCGTCGCCCGCCGTCGCACGCAACCTCAGCTCGGCGGCGGAGAGCCGCAGGCACAGCCGGGCGGCGAAGTCCGGATCGGCGAGGTCCAGCCGGGCCGCCAGGGAGTCCGGCCTCATCGCGGCGGTGGGAGTGGGCATCGGTCCTCCGGGCGAAGCATCGGGACGATTGTTCGAATCCGACCTTAGGAGCCCTCACGCCGCGACCGGCATTCGCCCCGACAAGCTGGCAGCAAGCTGTCAGCGCACGCATGCGGGCCCCGGTCCGCGTGGGGTCGGACCGGGGCCCGGTTGGACCCGCCGGAGGGCCTGCCACCTGGGTCCTGTCGGGGTGAACAGGGCCCAGGAGGCCGGCCCCGGGGGCAGTGGGGGTGCCCCGGCGGGTGGCTCACGGGAGGGCGGCGCGCCGTCAGGGCCGCCTGGGGCCCAGGGCGGTGGCCGCGTCGATCAGCAGGCCGCCGTGGCGACGGCCGGGGGTACGGGTGAGCAGGGTGACCGGGCCGTCCAGGACGAGCGCGGCGATCACCAGCCCACCGGGCCCGCGCACCGGCACCGCGGCCGCGGCGAAGCCCAGTTCGCCCCGGCCCAGGCTCTGTGCCCAGCCCTGCTGGCGCACCTTGGTCAGGCTGGCCGCGCCGAAGGCGGCGCGCTGGATCAGCCGGGCGAGTTCGGCCGGCTTCTCCCAGGCGAGCAGCGCCTGCGCGCCCGCGCCCGCCGTCATCGGCAGCGCCGAGTCCAGCGCCGAACCGTCCTTGCGCGCGCTGCCGTCGGCCTCGGCGGAGGCCACGCAGATCCGCACGTCGCCCTTGCGACGGTAGAGCCGCGCGCTGGCGCCGGTGCGCTCGCGCAGCTCCCCCAGCACCTCCTGGGACCTCTTCAGCAGCCGCTCCTGCCCCACGCCCCGCACCAGCAGGTCGCGCCGGGCGCCGTCGGCGAGCTCGCCGATCCGCGGGCCGATCGCGAAGCGGCCCTGGACGTCGCGGGTGAGCAGCCGGATGGACTCCAGGGCGAGCGCGAGCCGGTGCACGGTGGCCCGGTGCAGGCCGGTGGTCTCACTGAGGGTCCGCAGCGAGGCCGGGCCGTCGGCGAGGGCGCAGAGCAGGACGGAGGTCTTGTCGAGGACGCCGACCCCGCAGGGCCGGTCCAGGACGCCGACGCCGCCGGCCGGGTCCTCGTCGGTCGAGGTCATGGTGTCGGTGCCCATCGCGTCACGCGATCCGGGCAGCCAGGTCGTGCAGCAGGGCGTCCCGCTGCAGGGCCAGGTAGAAGTGGTCGCCCGGGTACACCGTCAGGTCGAAGCCGCCGGAGGCCACGTCGGCCCAGGCCGCCATGTCGACCGGGCTGACCCCCGGGTCGCGGTCGCCGACGTACGCGGCCACCGGGCAGGCCACCGGGTAGCCGGGCCGGGCGAGGTAGGTACCGACGATCTCGAAGTCGGCGCGCAGCGCGGGCATCACCAGCTCGTACAGGTCGGGATCGCCGAGCAGGCCCGCCTCGGTGCCGCCGAGTCCGGCCACGGTCTCGATGATGGCCGCGTCCCCGCCGAGGTGGACCGGCGGGGAGTCGACCCGGTGCGGGGCCTTGCGGCTGGACACGTGCAGCCCCGCCAGGCGGACGCCGTGCTCGTTCTCCATCCGGAGCGCGACCTCGTAGCCGAGCGAGGCACCCATGCTGTGGCCGAACAGGTGCAGCGGCACGTCCGACAGTGGCAGCAGCGCCCGGACGACCTCGTCGGTCAGCTCCTTCATGCTGGTGACGCACTCCTCGCCGAAGCGCTCCTGCCGCCCGGGGTAGCGGGTGGCCAGCACCTCGACGCCGGGGCCGAGTTCACCGGCCCAGCCGTGGAACATGCCGGCGGTCCCGCCCGCGTGCGGCAGGCAGACCAACCGCTTGGCCACCACGCCGCCCCGCGGCGGGTAACGCCGGAACCAGCGGCTCTCGACCGCGCTCTCGATCATCTCTACGGCTCCTCTCGTTCCCTCGGCGCCGGGCGCCCGGCGCCGCCGGGCCAAGGGGCTGTCTCTCGGGTCCTGCCGAATCGAGGCGAGGACTGTCGGATCAGGGCTGGGGTTGTCGGATCAGGCGAGAACCCGGGAGGCGGGCCCCACGGCCCCGAGAGCGACCGGGCTGTCGATGGAGACCACCTCGGTCTCCGGGGCGATCCGGCGGGCCACGCCGGCCAGGGTGCGACCGGGGCCCAGCTCGATCAGCCGGCGGCACCCCATCCGGTCGACCAGCGTGCGGACGCCGGCCTCCCACAGCACGGGGAAGGTGAGTTGACGGATCATCAGTTCCGGCCAGTCGGCGCCGGAGGCGTGCGGCCGGGCATCCGTGTTGGCGACCACCGGGGTGTGCAGGGCGGCGAACTCGACGCCCGCCAGGGCCGCGCGCAGCCGCTCCGCGGCCGGGGCCATGTACGGACTGTGGAACGCGCCCCCGACCGGGATGGAGATCGGCTTGGCGCCGATCCCCGGCGCACCGGCGCAGGCCGCCGCGACGCCCTCGACCGAGCCGGAGACCACGACCTGGCCGGGCGCGTTCACATTGGCCACCCAGACCTGGTGCCCGGCGGCGCGGGCGTCGGCGGTCAGCTCCTCGACGGCCTGCACCGGGGCGCCGACCAGCACGCCCATGGTGCCCTCGCGCAGCTCCGCGGCCTCCCGCATGGCGCTGCCGCGGACGGCGACCAGCCGGGCCGCGTCGGCCAGGCCGAGGGCTCCGGCGGCGACCAGGGCCGCGTACTCGCCGAGGCTGTGGCCGGCGCAGGCGATCGGTGCCTCGGCCAGCAGCCCGCTGCGACGGGCCTCGTCGTGGGCCATCACCGCGACGGTGAACACCACCAGTTGGGCCAGGTCGGTGCGGCGCAGCAGCGCGCCGTCGGTGTGCAGGAGCAGTTCGGCGATGTCCTGCCCGGACTGCTCGGAGACCGTCTCGACCAGGGCCCAGGCGCCGGTGTCCCGCCAGGGCTCGCCCATGCCCTGCTTCTGAGTGCCTTGCCCGGGGAACAGCAGCGCGATCGGTTCGGGGGTCATCTGATACCTCCGTGGATACCCCTGGCTTTGGCCGGGGGAGGGAACGGACTTCCCGTGCAGCGGGGCAGGAGTCAGCGCCGGGCCGGCGGGAAGTCAGGTCTGTGGAGCTGATGTAAGACCGATGGGCGGTACACCGTCCCTTCGCTGGTAATCCCAGGTCGGCAGCCGGCTGTGAAGCAGAAAGCCCGGCCCGTGAGGGTTGGATCCTCCGGCTTCAGCCGGAGGAGGATGTCAAGGGATGAACCTTCCAGCCGGGGGCTCACCGTCTCGTCCGGGCTTCGAGGCGGAGCCGGTTCCGCCGGGGGAACGGTTCCGGCTCCGCCGCGTCGCCACCGTCCGGGGCGCGGTTCCCCGAGGGGTTCCGCGCCGCCCGGGCGGCTGATCCGGCAGCCCGCCCGGGGAGGTGGCTGCCGGAGGCTCTTCGGCGCTTGCCGTTCCGGTCCGCGTGGTGGGGCGGCGGACGGACGGCGGGAGGGTGTTCGGCCGCGAACCACGGCCCGGAATGCGCGACGGGCGGTTTCCGTCGGATTTCCTTCGTCTTTTCTAACCCCCGCCCGGGGCGGGCGACAACGGCCGTTTCAGGAAGCTGCCACGGCGCCGAGGCGCAGGCGGCGGCCGTCGGCCAGGCGGGGCGCGGCGCCGGGGCGGGGGGCCCGCCCGGCGGACAGCAGGCCGAGTTCGGCGGCCCGCGCGCCGGCCTGGAAGCGGGAGTTGGCGCCCAGTTGGCCCATGATGTCGGCCACGTAGCGGCGGTAGGTGCGTACCGAGACGGACAGGTCGCGGGCGGCCACCTCGTCCGTCACCCCGGCGTTGAGCCGGTCCAGGATCCGCCGGGCGAACTCGGCGCGCGCCCAGTCCCCGAAGTCGACCTGGCTGTCCAGCGGGACGGCCCGGCGCCAGACGCCGGCGAACAGGTTGTGCAGCGCCCGCAGCACCGAGGTGTCCCGGGTGACCGAGGCCCGCAGGCTGCCGGCCACCGGGTCGGAGCACGAGAAGGCGATCTGACGGTCGACCAAGATGACTTCGACCCACGGGATCTGAGCGGTCCTGACGTCCAGCGAGCGGCCCGCTTCGAGCTGCCGACGGACGAACTCCCGGTCCAGCGCCTCGGGGGCGCACAGCAGCCGCACGGCGACGCCGGCGTCCAAGCCGGTGAGCTGCCCGTCCAGGGCCTGGTACATCTCTGCGGCCCGCGGCCGGTCGGAGGCCAGCACCACCTCCAGGCTGTGCCGGGCGCCGCCGATCAGCCGGGCCACCTCGGCGGACAGCACCGCCTCGCCGGGCTTCACCGGTGTGACCACCGCACCCCGGGCGACCAGGTCCCGGTGCCTGACCACGGCATCCTCGATCAGGGCCTTCACCTCCAGCAGCCCCTGCTCGACGACATCGCCGGGCTGGTCCGACGGGTGTGGTGTCTGTTCCGGAACCGTCGACAGTTTCCTCATCGCTCCCCCATGACATGGGACTGGCGTCCAGCGTCATCGAACAACGCGGCGGCGCGGCCCTCCTACGGTGCTGTCAACAAGTTGCGCGCCGGGGTGCCCAAACGGCGGGCACCCACCCGCGGGGGTGACGGTGCGCGTGCGTCCGCCCACCGTTGGTGGCGATCGCGCGCCCTGCGCCGGGAGTGGTTGACCGATTCCGGTCACGCCGCGCGGCGGCGGAGCGGCTGCGAAAAGGGCTGCGGACGGACCCTCGGAAAGCGGCCGCGGAAGGGGCGGAAAACGCCGCGGTGGCGCCCCGGGTCCGACCGGGGCGCCACCGTACGGGCACCGCGTTTCCTCAGGTGATCGCGACCGCGCGATCCGGGCCGGCCGCGTTGACGTACAGCGAACCGCGCCTTGCCGGCCCCGGGACCCGGCGGATGCCGGGTCAGCTCGTGCTGGCGACCAGCTGCGGCCGTACGTCGGCCGGCCGCGGCGCGGCGGCGGGCCAGCCGCCCTCCGTGCCGAAGTGCTCCTCGATCCACGCCGGGTCGTACAGCGAGTCGAGGTAGCGGTCGCCCTGGTCCGGGGAGAGCGCGACGGCGGTGAGGTGCTCCGAGCCGGGGTGGTCGGCGAGCCAGCGCAGCGCGCCGCTGACCACCGTCCCGGTGGAGCCGCCGAACAGGAAGCCCGCCCGGGCCATGGTGTGGCAGCGCTCCAGGGTCTCCCGCTCGGGCACCATGACCACGTCGTCGACCAGCGAGTCGTCCAGCAGCTGCGGCCGCACGCCGGCGCCGAGGCCCGGGATGTACCGGGTGAGCGCCGGTCCGCCGAAGCTCACCGAGCCGATGCTGTCGACGGCCACGATCCTCACCGGGCGCTCGCGCTCGCGGAAGTAGCGGGCGCAGCCCATCAGGGTGCCGGTGGTCCCGGCGCCGACGAACAGCACGTCGAGCTCGGGGAACTGGGCGGCGATGGCCGGTCCGGTGTTGCGGTAGTGGGCCAGCCAGTTGCGCGGGTTGGTGTACTGGTTGAGCCACACGTAGCGGGAGTCGAAGTCGCACAGGCGCTGCACGTAGTCGAGCCGGGCGCCGAGCAGGCCGCGCTCCTTGTCCGGCCGGGAGATGACCAGCACCCGGGCGCCGAAGGCCTCCATCAACCGGCGGCTGGCCGGGTTGCACCGGGAGTCGGTGACGCACAGGAAGCCGTAGCCGCGGTTGGCCGCGATCATGCTGAGCGCCACCCCGAGGTTGCCGGAGGAGGACTCCACCAGCACGTCGCCCGGGGAGAGCAGCCCGTCGCGCTCGGCGGCGAGCACCATCTCCAGCGCCGCCTTGAGCTTGACCGAGCCCGCGAGGTTCAGTCCCTCGGCCTTGAGGTAGAGCGGCACCGAGAAGACCGGGCGGAGGTCGACGAACACGTCGTCCACGTTGATCTCGTACGGGGCCGAGACGATGGTCACCGGGCCACCTGCTTCCCGGCCTCGCGGCCGTAGCGGTCCAGCTCGTGGAAGAAGCCGTCGACCGTGGCGAGCCGGCCGTCGGCGGCCAGGGTGTCGTGGACGAAGCGGCCGAGGCCGAGGTCGAGCACGCCGAGGCCGAAGGGCGAGAAGACGACGGGCTTGTCGGCGGGCAGCTCCACCCGGCCCTCCAGCACGTCGAAGAGCGTGCCGTCGATGAAGTCCCGGTTGCCGGTGCGCTGTTCGACCAGGTGCGGGGAGGTGTCCGCCTTCAGGCAGTGCTCCACGTCGTCCACGATGTTGGCGGAGGCGAGCAGCACCTCGGGGGCCAGGTCGCGCAGCGAGACGTTCAGCACCAGCGGGTTGTGCGAGAACCAGGCCGGCTCGTGGATGTGCGGGGTGCCGGCCACGGTGGCGAGGACGACCAGGTCGCTGTCGCGGATCAGGCTCTCGGCGCTGTCGTGGACGGTGGCCTTGGCCTCGCCGGAGCGGCCGGACAGGTAATCGGCGAAGCTGCCGGCGTGCTCGGCCGACAGGTCGTGCACGCCGAGCTGGTCGAAGGTCCAGCCCGTGGACTCCAGGAAGTGGTGGATGTAGCGGGCGATCAGGCCGGTGCCGATGAAGCCGACCCGGCGCGCCCGCTCGCCCCGGCTGAGCCGGTCCGCCGCCAGCGTCGCCGAGGCGGCGGTACGGGAGGCGCTGATGATCGACGATTCCAGGCAGGCGAACGGGTAGCCGGTGTCGTGGTCGTTGAGGATCAGGACGGCCGAGGCACGCGGGATGCCGGCGGCGACGTTCTCCGGGAAGCTGGAGATCCACTTCAGGCCGTCGGTCGGCCGGGCGCCGCCGACCGAGGCGGGCAGCGCGATGATCCGCGAGCTCGGCCGGTCGGGGAAGCGCAGGAAGTACGAGGGCGGGTTGACCGAATCGCCCTGGCCGTGCAGTCGGTAGACCTCCTCGACCAGGTCGACGACCTGGCCTTCACGGCCCGCGAGAACCTCGGCCACCTGCGCGCCCGTGATCACGGCGAAGGCAGGGACAAGCGGCGAGGGGGACATGGGTTGGCTCCATCCGTCGGGGAGTTGGGGCCGGGCGGTACGGGTGCCCGGCCCCGGGTTTCGTCGGGGTTGGCCGGGCCCGGGGCGACCCGGGCCCGGAGGGGTCAGGACAGCGTCGGCACGGTGACCGGGTCCCCGAGGACGACGGCGATCTCCCGGTCGCCCTCGAAGGGCTCCCGGCTGTGCGCCATCCGGAGGTTGTCCACGATCATCAGGTCGCCGGCCCGCCAGGGCTCGCGCAGCGTGTGCTTCTCGTAGACGCCGTTGATGCCGAGCACGGTGTCCTCGTCCAGCCCGAAGCCCTCACCGTCACGGGTGTTGAACGGCAGTCCGTCGTCGCCGAACTCGAACTTCAGGTACTCGCGGATCATCGGGTCGAGGGTCCACTCGTTGAGGAAGGCGATCTGGTTGAACCAGCCGCGCCGGCCGGTACCGGGGTGGGTCAGGACGGCCGCGGCGCGCTGCCGGGTGCGCAGGTCGCCGTTCGGCTGCCAGCGGCACTCGATGTCCCGCTCGGCGCAGTACGCCCGGACGGCCTCCCGGTCGCCGCTGCCGAAGGCCTCGGCCAGCGTGACGCCGACGGTCTCGGTGTAGTTGCGCTCCAGCTGCCAGCCGCGCCGCTCGAAACGCTCGACCAGCTCGGCGGGCAGGGCCTCCAGCACGTCGGCCGAGTCGGCGACGCCGGTGACGCCGCCGGAGGCGGGCGCGGTGAGGCAGGCGAACAGCAGGGTGCCGGGGACCTCCCGGGCGTAGCTCAGCTCGTGGTGCATGCACATCGGCTGGTCGGTGGGCCACTCCGGGGAGGAGTAGACGCCGTCGGCGAGGACCTGCCGGGTCGCGAAGCCCTCCCGTTCGGTCATCACCTCGTTCAGCAGCACCCGGCCGACCCGCCCGACCGTCCCGGCGTCGCGCAGCCCGAGGCCGCGCACCAGCAGCGCCCCGTGTTCGGCGACGGTGGCGTGCAGCCGGGCGCGGTGCTCGGCGGCCCAGGCGGCCGGGTCCTCGGGGGCCGGGCCGTCCAGGATGAGCACGGCGGGGCTGCCCTCGGTCCTGGTCACCTCGAACGGGGCGGCGCCCGGGACCGTTGCCACCGCCGTGGCGGGAGCCGGGCCGGTGGCGGGGACCGCGGCCGGTGCGGCGGCGGCGGCGGGCGTCTCGACTCCCCCGGGTTCGCCGTCCACGAGGGCGGCCAGCGCCGCCAGGGTGGTGTGGGCGCGCACGTCCTTCAGGGTGAAGGCCCGCTGCATCCGGACCACCAGCTGCACCGCCGAGAGCGAGGTGCCGCCCCGGGCGAAGAAGTCGTCGTGCCGGCCGATGCCCTCGACGGGCACCTTCAGCACGGCGGCCCAGGCCTGCGCCAGCCTGCGCTCGGTGTCGGTGGCCGGCTCCTCGTGGTCGGCCGCCGGTTCGCGGTCGGCGAGTTCCCCGGCCAGGGCGAGCAGTGCCTTCTTGTCGGTCTTGCCGTTGGGCGTCAGCGGCAGGGTGTCGAGGCACTCCAGCCGGGTCGGGACCATGTAGCCGGGCAGCGTCTCGGCGAGCCGCTCGCGCAGCACCGCCTCCGGTTCGTCCGAGCCGGTCTGGAAGCCGATCAGGTGCCGGCCCTCGTCGGGGCTCTCCACCACGACCACGGCGCTGTCGCGCACGCCGGGCAGCCGCAGCAGCTGGTTCTCGATCTCGCCGATCTCGATCCGGAAGCCGCGGATCTTCACCTGGGCGTCCCGCCGGCCGAGGAACTCCAGCGCGCCGCCGGGCAGCCAGCGGCCGAAGTCGCCGGCCCGGTACAGGCGCCGGCCGGGCCGGTGAGGGTCCTCGCCGAAGGCGGCGGCGGTGCGCTCCGGGTCGTTGATGTAGCCGCGGCCGACGCAGACGCCGGAGAAGACCAGCTCCCCGGGCGCGCCGAGCGGCACCGGGCGCAGCCGCTCGTCGACGACGTAGGCGGTGACGTTGCCGACCGGACGGCCCAGCGGGACGGAGTCCCACACCGGGGCCGAGGTCATCACCTCGTGGTTGGTGTCGTCCGAGGTCTCGGTCAGCCCGTAGGCGTTCATCAGCGCGATCTGCGGGAAGCGCTCGAACCAACGGACCGCCAGCTCCTTCTTCAGCGCCTCGCCGGTGACCGAGACGACGCGCAGCGCGGGCAGCGGCCGGGGGCTCTCCTCCAGCCGGGCGAGCACCACCTCCAGGTACGAGGGGACAGCCTGCAGCACCGCGACCCGGCCCTGCTCGACGGTGTCGAGGTAGCGGTCGACGTCGAGGATCGCCTCCTGCTCGATGATCAGCGTGCTGCCGCCGGTCACCAGCGCGGAGACCAGCTGCCACAGCGAGATGTCGAAGGACTGCGGCGCGGTCTGGGCCACCACGGTGCCCTCGCCGATGCCCTGGTCGTCGATCTTCGCGTAGAGGTGGTTGACGAAGCCCGCGTGCTCGCACATCGCGCCCTTGGGCTCGCCGGTGGAGCCGGAGGTGAAGTAGATGTAGGCGAGCTGGTCGGCGCCGACCGGAACCCCGGGGTTGCGCTCGGAGCGGTCCTCGGCCACCGCGGCGGCCACGGTGAGCAGCTCGGCCCCGGCGGGCAGGGCCTGTTCGGCGTGGCCGGGGCCGCCGTCCTCGGTGAGCACCAGGCGGCAGCCGCTGCGGTCGAGGGTGCGGGACATCCGGTCGACCGGGGCGTACGGCTCGACCGGGAGGTAGACGGCCCCGGCCTTGAGGATGCCGAGGACGGCGGTCAGCCAGTCCAGGTTGCGTTCGGTGACGACGGCGACCACGGCCTCGGCGCCGAGGTCGCGGGCCAGCAACGCGTGGGCGATCCGGTTGGCCCGGGCGTTCAGCTGAGCGTAGGTGAGCGTGCGGCCGGCGTGCACGGCGGCGGTCCGCTCGGGGCCGGCGGCGACCTGCGCCTCGAACAGCTCATGGAACCGGCGGTCCGGCAACTCCCGCGCCGAGCCGGAGAGTTCGTTGATCTGGTGGTGCAACTCGGCCTCGGACAGCAGGCTGTGCGCGCGGCTGGGCGCGTCCGGCTCGTCGACCAGGCGCCGCACGGCGCTCAGGTAGTACCCGGCGATCCGCTCGGCCGCCGCCGCGTCCACCACGTCGGTGCGGTAGCGCAGCCGCAGGGCGGGCCCCTCGGGGCCGGTGCGCAGCGCGGCGACCAGCACGGTGTGCGGGTGCGGCGCGGCCGGCTCGCGGCCGCCGAGGTCCAGCACGGTCTCGAAGGCTCCGACGACGGGCCTGGCCGCCGCCCCCGCGGAGGCGGCCAGCAGCTCGCGCCAGGTCTCCTCCTCCTGGGCCAGCGCGACGGGTTGGACGGTGCCGGCCGGCGGGACGTAGCCGGTGATCAGGGCCCGCTCGCCGCTGAGCGCGCTGAGCACCGCGGTGTGCGCGGCCAGCGGCGCGGCCTCCCAGTCGGTGCCCGAGCGCCGGGCCAGCAGCCGGACCCGGGCGGCGAGCCGGGCCGGGACGGGGCTGGTCAGCTCGGCCCAGGCGGCGTCGCCGGCCCGGCCCGGGGTCGGCGCCACCCAGCGCGGGACGACGCGCGGGGGCGTTCCACTGATGGTCATCGGATCCTCCTGTCCGCCGGTACCCGGGCGTCCGGGAGGGCGGTGAACGGGGCGTCGCTGACGCCGTCCCAGGTCTCGCCGCGGAAGGCCGCGACGAAGGCCGAGACCCGCTCGGCGCCCCAGAAGGCCTCGCGGCCGTTCATGAAGAACGGCACCCCGAAGGCGTCGTCGTGGTAGGCGGCGATCAGGCACTGGATGCCCCGGGCGCGCACCGCCGGGTCGTCCAGGGCTTCGCCGAGCCCCGGGTCGAGGCCGAGCTCGGCCGCGATCTCGGCGACGGTCTGCCGCTCGGAGAGGTCCCGGCCCTCGTTCCACCGGGCACGGTAGGCCCGGTCGACGAACTCCCGCCCCATGCCGACCTCCTCGGCCGCGAGGTAGGCCAGGTGCGAGACCTCCCAGTGCGGGGCGCGGTCGATCGGCCAGGTGACCTGCCAGCCGCGGGCCTGGGCCCAGCGCCGGGCGTCGCGCAGGATGTAGAAGTTCTTGGCCCGCTGCATCTGCTGCACCGGCAGGACGACCCCGGCCTCCTCCAGCAGCCGGGTGGACTCCTGGTCGGGCTCCCAGTACGGGATCCACTCGATCTGTTCCAGCACGTCGGGGTACTTGTCGCGCAGGTCGCGGTAGGCGAACCAGGAGTACGGGCTGCGCAGCGAGAAGTACCAGCGCGGGTTGCGCCGCCGTCCGGTGGCGCTCACAGCGCGATCCCGCCGTCGATCTGGACGACCGAGCCGGTCATGTAGGCGGACTTGTCTCCGGCCAGGAAGGCGATCAGCTCGGCCACCTCCTCGGCGGTGCCCATCCGGCCGAGGGCGACGCCCGCGAGGGCCTCGTCGCGCAGCTTCTCGGAGACCACGGCGACCATGTCGGTGTCGACGAAGCCGGGGGCGACGGTGTTGACCCGGATGCCGTAGCGGCCGGCCTCCTTGGCCAGCGAGCGGGAGAAGCCGATGATCCCGGCCTTGGAGGCGGCGTAGTTGGTCTGGGTGGCGTTGCCGTAGATGCCGGCCACCGAGGAGACGTTGACGATGCTGCCGCGGCGGCGCTTCATCATGGCGAAGGCCACCGCGCGGCAGACGTGGAAGACACCGTCGAGGTTGGTGCGGATCACCGCGCCCCAGTCCTCGTCGCTCATCATCACGAGGCCCTTGTCGCGGGTGATCCCGGCCGAGGTGACGGCGGCCTCGATCGGGCCGAGCTCGCGCTCGGTGTCGGAGACCCACGCCCGGACGGCGGCGGCGTCGGCGACGTCGACCCGGCGGTGGAGCACGCGGGCGCCGAGCTCCTCGGCCTCCTTGGCGACGGCGATCGCCGCCTCCTCGCGCGAGTGGTAGCAGAAGCCGATGTCGTAGCCCTCGGCGGCGAGCCGGAGCACGGCGGCCCGGCCGATCCCGCGGGATCCTCCGCTGATCAGCGCCACGGGCCTGGTGTCGGTCCTCGGGTGGCCTCTCTGGGGGTGGGGACGGGTTCGGCGGGGGTCGCCGCGGCGGGCCCGTCCGGGCGGAGCAGGGTGGCGGGGCGGAATGCCATCACCATGCGGTCGACGGTCATCACGGTCTCGTCGCCGCGGTGGGCGGTGCCCTCGAAGATCACCGAGTCGGGCAGGGTGCGGGCGATCCGCACCCGGTGCTCGATCAGCTCGCCGGGCCGCACCGGGGAGTGGAACTCGGCGTCGGCCACCGAGCTGAACAGCATCACCTGGTCGGTGGGGGCGCCGGCCTCGGCCGAGGCGAGCAGGCCGGCGGCCTGGCCCCAGGACTCGATCAGCAGCGCGGGCGGGTAGTCGAACGGCGCGTCGGGCGAGATCCCGGCGTAGCAGGGCTCGTTGAGGGTGATCGCCTTGACGGCGCGGATCGCGGTGCCCGGGACGAGGTCGAGGACCTTGTCCACCAGCAGCATGGGGTAGCGGTGCGGCAGCAGGTCGGTGACCCGGGGCAGGGCGGTGGCGGGGGCGGTCATCGGGCACCGTCCTCGGCGCGGTAGCGGAGCTTGACGCTGGCGGCCTTGCCCCGCTCGGTGGCGGCGGTGGCCTTGCAGGTCAGCCCGGTGTCGGTGCGGCGCCAGGTCAGGCTGAGCACCAGGGTGTCCCCGGGGTAGACGGCGCCGGCGAAGCGCGCCGACTCCACGGCGGCGAGGGCGGTGGGCGCGGGGGCCCGGTCGCCGTCGGTGGCGGCGCGGTGGACGCAGTCGACCACGCACACCCCCGGGAAGATCGGGAAGTCGGGGTAGTGGCCGGCGAACACCGGCTCGGTGGCGAGGATCTCGACCCGGGCGGCGGCCGGCAGGCCGTCCTCGGTGCGCTCCTCGATCCGGATCCCGGCCCGCACCGGGCCGGCCTGGGGCAGGGTGGCGGTCATGCCGCGGCACCGTCCTTCCGGGGTCGTGGCGGCTGTTCGGGGGTCAGCACGACGGCGCCTCCAGCCGCAGCACGGCGCAGGCCACCGAGCCGTCCCGGTCGGCGGAGGTCACCACGGCGAGCCGGCCGGCCGCGACCGGGTCGGTGGCCGCGGTGGCCAGCACCATGGCGATCTGGAAGGTGCCGGAGGCGGCGGAGACGTCGCCGATCCGGCTGAGCGCGGGCACCCGGTCGACCGCGGCGCCGCCGCAGGCCTCGGCGAGCACCTCGCGCTCCAGGTGGCCGAGCAGGCCGGGGGCGTCGCCGGGGACGGCCGCCCACGCCTCCTCGGGCTTCGCCTCGGCGGCGTCCAGGGCGGAGCGGACGCAGGCGGCCAGGGCCTCCCGGGCCTGGCCGGCCAGGGCCACCCGGGTGCGCACGGCGAGCACCTCGGCGAGCGCCGGGCGCGCCTCGGTGACGTTCTCGCGCGGCTGGACCACCAGCACGGCGGCGCCCTCGCCGAGCGGCACGCCCGGCGCCTCGGCGCCCCGGCTGTGCTTCTCCAGCCAGTAGCGGGCCGGCGAGTACTCCTCGGCGGCGGCGCACAGCACGGTGTCGGCGCGGCCGGTGGCGAGCAGCCGGGTCGCGTAGTTGAGCGAGAGCAGGCCGGCCGCGCGGCCGCCCGCGAGCGTGGTGTTGGGGCCCTTGATGCCGTACCAGATGCCGCACTGGCCGGCCGCGCAGTTCATCACCGCGTTGGGCATCACGGCCGGGTCGACGTCGTACGGGCGCTCGCCCTCCAGCGAGCTGCGGGTGAAGTCCATCATGCTGGCCGCGCTGCCGGTGGTGGTGCCGAGCACCAGGGCGGCCCGCTCGCCGGTCTCGGTCTCCCGGGAGGCGCCGGGCTGGTCGAGCAGCGAGCCGACGGCGGCCACGGCCAGGCCGGTGACCCGGTCCATCGAGCGGGTGCCCTTCTTGCCGAGCGCCTTGCGCGGGTCGAAGTCGGGCACCAGGTGGGCGCGCGAGGTGGGCACCCGCCAGCGGGTGGTGTCGACCGGGGCGACGGTGGCCCGCTGGGCCCGCAGACCCTCGGCGAGCACCTCGGCGCCGATGCCGTACGGGGAGACCGCCGACCAGCCGGTGATGACGGGGGCGGTCACGACTCCACCTTTCGCGGGGTGCTCAGGGCGTCGACGGTGGCCTCGTCCATCGAGACCATCTCCCACTGGTTGGGGGCGGTCTCGTGGAGGTAGCCGTGGGTGATGGTGCCGGTGGCGGTCTTGACGAGCTCGCCGTCGCGCACCACGTAGCAGTCCATCCGGTTGGTGTAGAGCAGCGACTTGAAGATGCTCTCGACGGTGTAGACGGTGTAGAGCTCCTCCTCCATCACGGTCTCGTCGAGCAGCTGGATCCGGGACCGGGTGACCACCGGGATCCAGCCGCGGCCGTCCAGCACCTCCTTGATGGCCAGGCCGCGGTCGGCCAGGAAGAGGTCCTCGACCTCCTCCATCAACCGCAGGAAGCCGGACATCTGCACCCGGTCGTTGAAGTGGCAGTAGAAGTACGGCATCCGCCAGCGCCAGCCGAACGCGTTGCTCTCGCCGATGAGTTCGGCCAGCACCGGGTCCGTGCCGGTGCCCCGGCCGGCCGTGAACTCGCCGTAGGGCAACGGCTCGGCGGCCAGTTCGAGGCGCTCGCCGGTGCCGAGCCGGGCGGCGGCGAAGCGCTCCAGGCCGGCCGGCGCGGGCTCCTCGGCCCTGATGTGGTCGTCGACGCGCAGCACCACCTTCACCGTGGAGCCGGCGCACTTGAGCCGGTCGCCGTCACGCTGGACGAACAGCTCGACCTTGAAGCGCAGTTGGTCGTCGCCGTCCTTGACGGCCGGGGTGACGACCGCCTCGGCCTCGTCGTCCACGGCCAGCAGCGCGCCCAGCCGGGAGTGGATGTCCACGACGTCGAACCCGAGCCCGTGCCGGCGGTAGAGCTCGCCGGCGGGCAGGCCGGCCGTCCGGAAGTGCTCCAGGACCGCGCGCTCGGCCAGGTAGTTGATGTGCTTGAAGCCGATGGCGAAGCTGATGTTGTTGCCTTCGAACAGCGGGCGCAGGTGCGCCGTGGTCGGGGTCTCCAGCAGCGCCGTCACGGCGGGATCGAGCGTCGGGGCCATCAACGGACTCCTTCGAATGGGGTGGGGCGGGTTCAGGTGCCGAGCGCGAGGGCGGCCCGGAGCGGGATCCGGTCGATGAATGCGTGCACCGCGGCGGTGAACCGGTCGGGCAGCTGGAGCATCGGGAAGTGGCCGCAGCCGGGCAGTTCGAGCTGGTCGGCGGCGGGCAGCGCGGCGGCGAGGCGGCGGGCCTCCTCGGGGGGCGCCGACTCGTCGAGCGCGCCCCCGACGACCAGCGCCGGGGTCCGCACCTCGGCCACCGGGAACAGCGGGGTGCGCAGGTAGCTGTCGAAGAACCGGAGCCAGCCGTAGGGGCCGATCCAGTCGGTCATCCGGCGGGCCATGTCGGCGAGCAGCTCGGCGTCGATCGGGCGGTCGGTGGTGCGCAGCCGGATCGACTCGGCCATGGTGCGGGGGAA
Organism: Kitasatospora sp. NPDC101155; assembly: GCF_044768305.1. NCBI lineage: Bacteria > Bacillati > Actinomycetota > Actinomycetes > Kitasatosporales > Streptomycetaceae > Kitasatospora > Kitasatospora sp. NPDC101155. The sequence goes on from NZ_JBIWPN010000029.1 coordinate 80,271, forward strand.
GTCGTCCAGGGTCTCGGCGATCAGGTCCCACTGGAAGTCGTCCGCGTCGCCCCGGTAGAAGGGGTTGACCAGGACGACGGCCGGCAGGTCGAGCGGGTCGCCCGCGGCGGCCCGGCGGCTGAGCAGGTCCAGCAGCACGATCGAGCTGTACGAGTGGGCGACCACCAGGTCGGCTCCGCCGGGCGCGGCGTCGAGCACCCGCTCCAGCAGGCCGGCCGAGTCGGTCTCGTGCCGCCAGCCGGCGATGCCGCCGCTGTGCCAGGGCAGCCGGGGCGCGTGCACCCGGACGCCGGGCCGCCAGTGCCCGGCGAGCGCGTCCCAGATGTGCTCGTTGTTGCCGAGCCCGTGCAGCAGCACCACCCTGGTCACGCGGTCTCCCCCGGGGCGAGCAGCGCGAGGCCGGTGGTGCCGAGCTGGACGTACGCCGGACCGGGTTGCCCCTCGGCGAACCAGCCGACGGCGGCGGCGCACTGCACCACGCCGTGGGCGCCGGAGAGTTCGCCGTGGCCGGTGAGGTCCAGCGGCCGGGCGCCCTCGGGGGCGGGGCGGCCGTCGGCGGTCAGCCAGAGCCGTCCGCCCGGGGCCCGGGCGGTCAGCTCCGCGGCGACGGCGGCCGGGTCGGCGGTCCGTACGGCCGGGCCGAGCAGGGCCCGGACCGGACCGGCCGGCGTCCGGCTGAGCACCAGGGCGGCGCCGCCGTCGGCCACCGGGCCGCCGACCAGCCTGCGGGTCATCTCGTTGTCCGGCTCGACGCCGATCACCAGCATGTGGTCGGCGCGGCCGCCGGCGAGCAGCAGCCGGGCCCAGCGGAGCGCGTCCAGTCCGGACGAACGGCCGTTGCACAGCGTCAGGTTGGGGCCGCGCAGGCCCCAGCGGATGGCCGTCTCGGAGGCGATGATGTTGCTGGAGGCGTTGGGCGTGTCCATCGGGCTGAGCGCCGAGGTGGACTCCTTGGCGATGGTCTCCACGGCCCGGCAGACGGTGTCGACGTTGCCGAGGTTGGAGCTGACCACCACGCCGATCCGCTCGGCGGGCAGGGTGGTCGCGCCGTCCGCGAGCAGCCCCGCGTCGGTGAGCGCGGCGTAGCCGAGGTGCAGCCCGACCTGGGTGGCCCGGTCCTTGAACCGCAGGCCCTTGCGGCCGATCAGGACGGCCGGGTCGACGGGGTCGGCGCCCGGTACGGCGGGGTGCAGCAGGGCGCGGGGTCCGTCGGCGCCGGGCAGGGCCACCGCGACCCCGGTGACGGCGGTGACAGTGCCGGTCACGCGGCCCCCTCCACGATCGCGACGGCGTTGACGCCGCCGAAGCCGAAACTGTTGACCTGGGCCGTCCGTACCGGCTCGGTGAGCGGACGGTCCGTCACCAGCCGCAGGCCGGCGCCCTCGGGCAGCGGCTCGGTCAGCTGGGCGATGTGCGGGACGACCCCGGTCTCCAGGCTCTTCAGGGCGACGATCAGGCTGAGCAGCCCGGCCGAGCCCGAGGTGTGCCCGGTCAGCGACTTGATCGCGGTCAGCGCCGGCCGGGCGTCCCCGAAGACGTCGGCGGTGACGGTGGCCTCGGTGCGGTCGTTGAGCGGGGTACCGGTGCCGTGCAGCACCACCAGGTCGATCCCGTCGGGGCCGAGTTCGGCCCGCTGGTGGGCCTCCCGGACGACGGCGGCGATGCCGCTCTCGTCGGGCGCGGTCTGGTGGTGGGCGTCGCAGTTGACGGCGACGGAGCGCAGCAGGCCCCGCGGGGTGCGCCCGGCCGGTGCGCCCCGGCCGAGCACCACGGCGGCCGCGCCCTCGCCGAGGATGGTGCCCTGCCGGCTCGCGTCGAACGGGAGCACCGCGGGCGGCGGGTCGAACTGCACCCGGTCGGCCTGGCCGTACATGGATTCGGTGACCACGTCGCAGCCGGCCACGATGACCGTCTCCGCCTCGCCGAGTTCCAGCAGGTCCCAGCCGAGCGCGAGCGCGTACAGGGAGGCGGAGCAGGCCCCGGCGAAGGTGTGGGTGTCGAGAGCGCCGAAGCGTTCCCGCAGGGCCCGGTCGAAGTCCAGTCCCTCGACGTCGAACGGCACCCCGTCACGCCACCACAGTTCGAGCGAGCGCAGCTCGCGCAGCCCGGTGCCGACCAGGACGGGGATGCCGGCCAGGTCCTCCGGCAGGCCGGCGTCCTCGGCCGCCTGCCGGACGGCCTCGATCAGCAGCCGGGTGGCCCGGCCGGGCTCGTCGACGCCCTCCTGCGCGCGGTCGTCGACCTCGAAGAGCTGCTGGGCCTTGAACCGGGAGCGGTCGAAGGCCCGCAGCGGTGCCAGACCGCTGCGGCCCGCGCAGATGCTCTCGAAGATCTCCTCCGGGCCGGCGCCGATGCTGGCGACCGCGCCCATGCCCAGGACGGGGTACGTCACCGCGCCTCCTCCTCGTACTTGGCGAGGATCACGATGGCGTTGTTGCCGCCGAAGGCGAGGCCGTTGTTCTGCACGATCCGCAGGTCGGCCTCGACCGCGTGGTTGGGCACGCAGTCGATCTCGCAGGCCGGGTCGGTCTGCCGGTGGTTGATGGTCGGCGGGATGAAACCGTGGGTGATGGCCAGGCCGCAGGCGATGGCGCCCAGCGCGCTGGCGGCGCCCATGGTGTGACCGAGCATCGACTTGAGCGAGATGGTGCGCGGGGTGGCGTCCCCGAAGACCTGGCGGATGGCGCCGGCCTCGGTGATGTCGTTGGCCTTGGTACCGGTGCCGTGGGCGGAGATCAGGTCGACCTCCTCCGGCTTGACCCCGGCGTTCTCCAGGGCCAGAGCCATCACCTGGGCGACGCTGTCCCCGTTCGGGGCGACCTGGTGGTACGCGTCGCAGTTGAGGCCGTAGCCGAGCACCTCGGCGTAGATGGTGGCGCCGCGGGCCAGCGCGGAGTCCAGCGACTCCAGCACCAGCACGCCGGCCCCCTCGCCGGTGAGGATGCCCTTGCGGTCGATGTCGAAGGGCTGGCAGAACTCGGGGGCGATGGTGCCCAGCCGGTAGAAACCGGTGAAGGTCTTGCGGCACATCGCGTCGGCGCCGCCGCACAGGGCGAACTCCACCTCGCCCGAGCTCACCGAGTCGAAGCCGTAGCCGATCGCGTAGTTGCCCGCGGAGCAGGCGGTCGCGATGGTGGGCGCCTCGACGTCGGTGAGCCCGAGCTCCTGCGCGATGGCGGTGGACAGCCGGGCCGGGGAGACCCGCCGGACCACCTGCTGGTCCATCTGCTCGGGGCCGTCGGCGAGTTCGGCGGCCACCAGCTTGTCCAGCTCGTAGGACTCGCCGTCGGTGGTGCCGATCGAGATCAGCCCCCGCCGGTCGGCGAGTTCGGCCGGATCGAGGCCGGCATCGGCGACCGCCATCCTCGCCGCGGCGACGGCGAAGCGGCTCGCACGCCCCAGCTCCCGGACCGGGGTGCGGGTGATCCACTGCTCGGGCTCGAAGCCCGTGACCTCACACCCGTTGACGTGGGCGAAGCCCTCGACGTCGAAGACCGAGATCGGGCGGACGCCGCTGCGTCCGGCCCGCAGGCTCTCGGTGAACTCCTGGACGCCGATACCGATGCTGGAGATGACTCCGACGCCGGTGAGCACCACCCGGCGCCTCCCGGCTCCGGTGCCGGGGCGTACTGCGGACATGCTGATCCCCTTCAGGCCTGTGAACCAGTGATGGACGGGGCGTCCGTCAGCGGGCGGGCGCCTCCGCGACGACCTGGTAGACGCGCTCCAGGTTGACCATCTCGCTGAGCTCGGACTGGTCGATGGTGATGCCGAACTCCTTCTCCAGCGAGGCCAGGATCTCGATCGCGCGCAGCGAGTCGGCACCGTGGTCCTCGATGAAGAGGCTGGTGTCGCTGACCTGGTCCTCGTCGAGTTCGAGGATGTCGCAGACGATCTCCTTGACGGCGGAACGGCGGTCTTCGGTGAGGGTCGACATGATTCTGTATCTCCTAGGTCGTCTGGGGGCTGTTCAGGAAGCGTCGGCGGCCATGGCGGCCGCCAGGCTACGGGGACGCATGTCGGTCCAGTTCGCGGTCACGTAGTCCAGGCATTCCTGCCGGCCCGCGGCGCCGTGCACCGAATTCCAGCCCGCCGGAATCTCGGCGAATGCGGGCCAGATGGAATGCTGTCCCTCGTCGTTCACGAGCACGTAGTACTCGGCACTGTCGTCCTCGAACGGATTGGCCATCGAGTCTTTCCTTCCCTGCCACTGGCACCCATTTCTGCTCGACCTTAAGCACCGGGGAATCGTCCGGACAAGTGTTCCCGGAGAATGATCTCCGCCGCACATTTGAGAGATTGCAATGAGAAGAATTGAATAACGTGTTGCGCGGCTTTCGGCCGGGCCTTCACCCGGGCCGGGCCGGCCGGGGAAAGGGCCGTCCGGCGCGCCCGGCGCGGGTGAGCGCCGTCGCCGGTCACGCTTTCCCCTGCGTACCACCACCCTGGGTCACCGTGGGGCATCAAGAATTTCTCGGCGCCCGGCGACGCGACGGGCCCTGACCGGTTACCGTCCAACAGCCGTCCCCTCAGGGAGTCGGAGAGCGTGGAATCGGCGCCGCACTGCCGTCCCGGACGGGAGGGCAGGCTCGGCGAGCCGTTCGCCAACCGCTGGGAGGAACTCGTCGCGGACGCGCTCGCAGCAGGATGCGGAGGCGGTCGAGGACCGCCCCCGCATCCTGCTGCGGCACAGCACGGGCGCCCGGGTGGCCCACGAGCCCACCCTGCGGCTGGAGAACGGCGCGGGCCGGCCGCGCCGTGTGCGCTCCGGTGCGGGTGCCGTACGGCGAGCGTGCCGGTGTCGACGGCGCCGCAGCCGAACGACGGCGGCCGATGGCCGCACGCGGCTCGCGCCTCAGGCCGTGGCAGCGTCCCTGAGCGCCCTGCGGCGGATCGCACGGAGCATGGACTTGCGGCTCAGCCCGCTGGCCGGCCGGATGACCAACCAGTAGGTGCGGAACTTGCGCCTGGTCGCCTCGTCGGTCGCGAACACTCGGGTCTCGGTGCTCAGGACCCGGCCGTCGTAGCGGATGTTCATGGCGATCTTGAGGAATCCGGGTTCGTCGCACGTCGCGAGCGCCTCGGCGACCGACCCCTGCGGCTTCGGCCGCTCCCGCAGGCAGTCCAGCGCGACGAAGAGGAACTCCTGGTCCCCGGCCTCGACCACCTCCCCCGCGCCGCTGAGGAACTCGGAGACGATCCGGCGCTCGGGCGACACGTCGGCCTTCGTCAGGGACATCAACGCTCGCGAGAGCGGCGCCTCGCCCCAGGTCGTCTCCATCACCGCGTGCATGACCTGCTCGACGGCGACCTGCCCGGGCACGGGAACACCGTGCGACTCGCGAAAGTGCCAGTGCGGTAGCACGTAATCTATCGTCGCGGCGCGCTGCTCGCCCATCGCACTCTCCAAGCGGTAGTGGTGCAGTCCTGTCCAAGTCCTCCCAGAAATACCGAGGTTGCGGCAATGCCGTATCGAACACCCTTAACCGGCGTGGCCAGGGCCCTGTGCGGGGCCGGCGCCGCGGGCGCACTGGCTGCCGGCATCGCCACGGCGGCGGACGGGGGCTGGCTGTCGGCCGTCACCATGGTGACGGCATCCGTCATCACTCTCGCGGCGGTCGGCTGGTGGCGGCGGGACCCGTCCCGGCTCCACCGAGCGGCGACGACCGTGGCCGTCTGTTCCGGCGCCGGCACGCTCCTGACCTTCCCCGGCCGGCCGATCAGGGCGGACTCGCCCGCCGCCCCGCTGATGTCGGTGGAGTACCTCGCCGTGCTGGGCCTGATCTTCGTCGTCACGCGCCTGTTCCCGCTGCGGCGGGCGGTCTCGCCGTGGCTGCTGCTGGGGACGGCCGGATCCACGCTGGTGCTGCGGGCACAGGTGTTCGAGAGCTTCCCGGAGGCGGTCGGGCAGTGCGCCTTCCTCTCGGTCGGCGTGCTGGGCGTGGGAGCGGTCGGCGCCTACCTGCGCCGGCTCGACGACCAGAGGATGGACTCGGTCCAGGCCGCCCGCCGGGCGCAGCGCATCGAACTCGCCCGGGATCTGCACGACTTCGTCGCCCATGACGTTTCGGGCATCGTGGTGCTGGCCCAGGCCGCACAGGTCATGTCGGCCCAACAGCCGCAGCAGGTGCTCGCGTTGCTCGAACAGATCGAGGCTGCGGGTCAGCAGGCGCTGAAGTCGCTGGACCGCACCGTGCACATGCTGCATCACACCGACGAGGGCACCGGCCCTGCACAGGCGGCGCCGAACGGCCGGCCGGGTTCGTACGGGCTGGACGACATCACCGAGGTCGTCGACCGGTTCCGGGCCACGGGACAGGCGGCGGTGGAGCTGGACCTCGGGCTCGCCCCGGAGGCGGCCGTCCAGGTCCCCCGCGAGGTGGCCGGCACGGCCCACCGCGTCATCGTCGAGGCGCTCACCAACATCCGTCGGCACGCCCCCGCGGACACCGATGTGCGGATCGCCGTGGAGCCCGGCGGTCACGGCGGGGTGCCCGGGCTGACCGTCACCGTCACCAACACCCTGTGGGACGACGCCTCCGTCGGCCACCTGAACGACGGCGGCCGACGCGGCGGCCTCGGGCTGGTCGGCCTGGCCGAACGGGTCGAGGCCCTGGGCGGGACGCTCGACGCCGGTCCGTACGGATCCGGGAGCTGGCGGCTGCGCGCCGTGCTGCCGCTGGGCGCCCCGGAGCGGCCGGTGGGCCCAGCGGTCGTCTGAAGCCCCGTCACACCACCGGCGCCGATGTCAACGGCGCGATCGTCTTCGTCACCGACAGCCGTGACGGGCCGCCGCGGGAGCCCGGTGCCGGCCGGCGAGGAGTCGGATGGCACCGGGCGGTGCGGGGCGGCCTCGGCTTCAGCGGTAGAGGAAGCCGGACAGCAGCGGGAGCCCGCCGAAGGGGTCGGATCCGGCCACGCAGGCGTCCTTCTTGACGAACCGCTTCACGTAGGCGGCCCCGTCGGTGCCACCGGAGGCGGGCGTGTCCGAGGGCAGGTAGTTGCGTGCGAAGCGGTAGTGGCCGCCCCGCCACTTGGACAGCGCCCGGTCCAGCTCGTGCCAGCCGGCCGCGAGGCGCGCGTTCCCGGTGTCCGCGAGTACGGCGGACAGCGGCTGATGGTCCCTGATCTCAGGGGCGTTGAGCACCTGGAGATGCTCGACGGAGCCGAACACCTCGGTCTTGCGCGGGTCGTACCCGTACACCGAGATCTCCATGGCGTGGTAGTTCAGCGACTGGACCGCGCTGGCCGCCCCGGTGTAGTTCCGGAAGGTCATGAACCCTTCCGGGGTGAGGGTGAGCAGTACATGGAACACGTCGCCGAGCAGACGCGCACACGCCCCGGCCAGTTCCAGCCGGGTGCCGGCCCGGGCCGGGAACTCGTCCTTGGTGGCGGCCACTTCCACCGCGAGCCGGCGCACCAGGAAGAACAGGTTCTCGCAGGACTGGACGGAGCGCAGGAAGACGTTCTCCTCGTGCACGGTGGACCGGGGGAAGCGGGTGCACTCGGCGAGCAGCGCCGTGCGGCGGCCCAGCTGCGGGTCGACCGCCGCCCGGTCGACGAGATCGCCGACCCCGATCCGGAGCAGCGGGTCGACGACGACGGCGCGCACCGCGGCGAGCGTCTCGTCCAGGCGCTTGATCCGCTCGTCGCCGCACTCCGGCCGGATGCCCGCCCGCCGGGCCTCGCGCTCCACCTCGGCCAGGTCGGTCAGGGTGGTGTGCAGGGCCAGCAGTGCCCCGGCGACCGGATCGTCCGGGAAGAGGTCGAGGAACCAGCCGTAGACGTGCAGGCAGGTGTACCGGTAGTACTCCGGTATCTCCAGTTCACGGCTCACCGAGCGGGTGAGGAGCCGGGTGACTTCGTCGGTGCCGGTCGCGGTCGGGGGAAGCGCGTCGTGCAGCGCGGCGAGTGACGCCGCCTCGGCCGGTTCCAGGCCGGCCCGGCCGCGCATCCGCTGAAGCGCCGCGGCCTCTTGTTGCCGGGGGGTCAGCAGGGCGTCGATGGTGCTCGTGGCGACGGTCAAGACCTTCTCCCCATCACGAGGTGCTTGTCCCAGGTGGAGCGGTGCACGGTGCAGTCGCCGAAGCCGGCCTCCTTGAGGAGTGCCGTGTACTCGGCCGCGGTACGGTGCCGCCCCTGGGTCTCCACGTGCATCGAGAGGTTCATCGCCGCGGTCGCCAACGGCCCGCCGTCCTCGTCGAAGAGCCGCTCCATGAGCAGCACCCGGCCACCGCTCCCGCACGCGTCGTACGCCTTGCGCAGCAGCTCGACGCAGGTCGTGTCCTCCCAGTCGGAGAGGATGTAGCCGAAGGAGAGGCAGTCGGCCGGCGGCAGCGCGTCCTCGAAGAAGTCGCCCGGGGTGAAGCCGAGTCGGTCGCCGAACCGCCCGGCCTCGCGGGTGCGGTCCAGGAACGGGCCGACCTGCGGCAGGTCGAAGACGGTGACGCTCAGCTGCGGGTACCGCTTGAGCGCGGCCACCGCGAAGGCGCCGCTGGCGCCGCCCACATCGACCAGGGTGCGGACGTCGTCGAGCTCGGCGAGCTGCACCAGCTCACCGGACACCCCGAAGCTCAGCTGCCACATGGCTTCCAGGAAGGCCTCGGTCGCCGCCTCGTCCCGGTAGATCGTCTCGAACGGGGCCGGCAGTTCGGCGTCGACGGCGGCCTTGCCCCGCGCCAGGTAGTCGTCGAGCTGGTGCAGCTGGCGGGTCGTGTTGGTGACCAGGTGCCGGACGAAGCCGCCGATGTAACGGGGGTTCCCGGGGTCGAGGGAGGGCGCCAGGGCGGGCGCGACGCGGTACAGGCCCTCGGCGTCACGCTCGACGACGGACACCGCGGCGAGCACCAGCAGGAGCCGCTCCAGGGTCTCCGGGTCGATACCCCGGGCCGCGGCGACGCGTTCGGCGCTGGTCGGCCCCCCCTCGATCAGATGAGCGAACACGCCGTGCTTGTCCGCCAGATGCAGCGCGTGGGTCGAGAATAGGCCGAACATGGCATTGTCGAGCCTGTTGGAAATCATCGGTTCCTCTCACGAACATTGGGCACGCTTTGAGGGACAGGCTCGCGCATGTTCCCGCCATTCCGTTACCGCAATTCAATAAACCTGATATGACCTGGCCCGGCACTTCCCGTACACCTACGGTGACCTGAGTCGACCGAGGCAGGAATAACGAAATGACCAAGATCTTCGACCTGGGTGCCCATGGTTCGGATTTCGCGCGGAACCCGTATCCGATCTACGACAAGCTGCGCGCCGAGGGGCCGGTCCACCTGGTCCGGGCCCCTGACGGCCAGGAGGTGTGGCTCGTCGTCGGGTACGAGGAGGCACGCGCGACCCTGATGGACGACCGGCTCAGCAAGGATCCCCGCACGATGCTCGGGGACGCCGCCAACGGCGCGGCGGTGCTGGCGAACATGCTGGAGAGCGACCCGCCCCAGCACACGCGGCTGCGCAAGCTGGTCACCCGGGAGTTCACGCCGCGCCGGGTCGAGGCACTGCGGCCGCGGGTGCAGCGCATGACGGACGCGCTGATCGACACCATGCTCTCCGCCCCCGACGGCCGTGCCGACCTGGTCAAGGCGGTCGCCTTCCCACTGCCCATGGCCGTGATCTGCGAACTGCTCGGCGTCCCGGCCCGGGACGCCGAGCAGTTCCATGCGTGGTCCAGCGAGCTGATGGCGCCCTCACGACCGGGGGCGGAGGGCGACGCGCTGCGCTCCATCGCCCTGTATCTCACCGAGCTCGTCGAGGAGAAGCGGGTCGGGCCCGACGACGACCTGCTGAGCGCGCTCATCCAGATCACCGACGAGGACGGAGACCGACTCTCCCGGGACGAACTCCTGGGCGTGGCTTTCGTGTTGCTGATCGCCGGCCATGAGACCACGCTCAACCAGTTCGCCAACGGCGTCCGGGCCCTGTTGGAGTACCCCGACCAACTGGCCGCCCTGTGCGCCGACATGTCGCTGGTCGACGGCGCGGTCGAGGAGATGCTCCGCTTCGACGGGCCGCTCAAGTCGGCGACGGACCGCTTCACCAGGGAGCCCGTCGAGATCGGCGGCACCCTCATCCCCGCGCGCCAACACGTCCTCGTGGCCCTGGCCGGAGCCGACCGGGACCCGGAGAAGTTCCCGGACCCGAACCGCTTCGACATCCGGCGCGACGCGCGTGGACACGTCGCCTTCGGACACGGCATCCACCACTGCCTGGGCGCGCCGCTGGCACGGATGGAACTGCAGATCGCGGTCCGCACGCTACTGGAGCGCTGCCCCGGTCTGCAGCTCGACGGCGATCCGGACGAACTGGCGTGGATCGGCGGCATGCTCATGCGCGGGACGCGCACGCTCCCGGTCCGCTGGACCCCCAATCCCTGAACCACCCCTGCCCCGTCGGCCGAAGCCGGCGGTCCCCTCCTCTTGAAAGAAGGTCCCATGGCATCCGGCTTACCGTCAGCACAGAATCCGCGCGGCGGCGGGTCCCTCCTTCCCTCACTCATCGGGATGCGCGCCGCCTCGTCGACGACGGTCTTCATCCTGCACATCATCCAGACCGGGCTCTTCGCCGATGCCCAGCTCGATCAGAACCTCAATCGATGGTTCGCGAAGATCGGTTTCGTCAGCGTCGGCTTCTTCATCGTGCTCAGCGGCTTCATCCTGACCTGGACCGCCCGGGAGAACGACCGACTCCTGAGTTTCTGGCGCCGGCGGCTGGCGAGGTTCTACCCGAGCCATGTCCTGGCCTGGGCGATCGCCATGGCCCTGATGGCCTGGCTCGCCGTCAAGCCCGTCCTCGGCGACGCGCTCCCCTCGCTGTTCCTGTTCCAGGCGTGGACCTCGAACGAGAAGGTCTTCTGGGCGGTGAACGGCCCGAGTTGGTCACTCTGTGGCGAGCTGCTCTTCTACTTCGCCTTCCCCTGGCTGCTGCGGCTCGTCCGCAAGATCCCCGACCGCCGGCTCTGGCTGTGCGCCGGCTCCCTGGTGGCGGCGATCGTCGCCACCGCGCTCATCGGTGGCCTGGTGGTGTCGTCCACGCCCGAGACGCCCTTCGTCCATGTGTCCTGGGAACAGCAGTGGCTGGTCTTCAACCACCCGGCCACCCGCATCCTGGACTTCTCGCTCGGCATCGTCATGGCGCGGATCCTGCAGACCGGCCGGTGGATCCGGGTCCCGCTGGGCGTAGCGGGGCTGACGCTCGTCCCCGCCTATCTGCTCGCCCTCTGGCTGCCCAACACGCTGGGCCTGGTCGCGCCCACCGTCATCCCGCTCGCGTTGGTCATCACCGCCGCGGCGGCCGCCGACCTCGACGGCAAGTCCACCGTCTTCCAGCGCCGCACCGTGGTCCGCCTGGGAGAACTGGCCTTCGCCTTCTACCTGACCCATACGCTGGTCATCACCTTCGGCCCGATCGGACGGTCGCAGCACACCTGGCCGCTGCCCCAGGCACTGGGGCTGATCGCCCTCACCTATGTGCTGTCACTGGTCGTCGCCTGGGCCCTGTGCCACGGTTTCGAACGCCCGCTGGCCAAACGCCTGGGCAGGCCCCGCCGGGCATCGGCTCAGCTCGCCCCACGGGAGACGAACGGCGATCACATTCCGCTCCAGAAAGCCGAATTGAAGAATTGACACTACCTCACCACTGCTCCTCCGACTGCTGTTCGATGGTGCCGATTCCCCCATGGTCGGACGAAGGAGAAGCGTGTGGATGCAGTGATGATCGACGTTGCCGGTCTCACCAAGACCTTCGGGTCGATGACCGCGCTCGACGACGTGAGCCTCAGCGTGCCGAAGGGGTCCGTCCTCGGGCTGCTGGGCCACAACGGGGCCGGCAAGACCACGCTCGTCAGCATTCTGAGCACCCTGCTGCGGCCGTCCGCCGGCCAGGTCCGGGTGGCCGGGTTCGATGTCACCCAGGCCCCCCTGGAAGTGCGCCGGCGGATCGGCCTGACCGGACAGTACGCGGCCGTGGACGAGACGCTCTGCGGCCGGGACAACCTCATACTGATCGCCCGTCTGCTGGGCGCGGCCCGGACCGAGGCATCGGCCCGGGCCGACGAGCTCCTGGAGGTCTTCCAGTTGACGGATGCCGCCGGACGGCGCGCCAAGACCTACTCGGGCGGTATGCGGCGCAGGCTCGACCTGGCGGCCGGCCTGGTCGGCCGGCCGGAGGTGATCTTCCTGGACGAGCCCACCACCGGACTCGACCCGGTGGCCCGGCGGGATCTGTGGGACGTCGTCCAGCGCCTGGTCGCCGACGGAACGACCGTCCTGCTGACCACCCAGTACCTCGACGAGGCGGACTTCCTCGCCGACTCGATCACCGTCCTGTCCAAGGGGCGGATCATCGCCTCGGGCACGGCCGACGACCTCAAGTCCCGCGTCGGGCGGCGCAGCGTGAACCTGACCCTGGGCGATCTCGCCGGCCGCCGGCACACCGTCGAGGCGCTGCGCCGCACCGGCCTGGCCCCCACCCACGACGAGGAGGGGCTGGTGGTCACCGTCCCCGTCATGGATTCCGCGCAGATCGCCGTCGTCGTACGGGCCGCGGACGAAGCGGGTGCCGAGATCGCGGGGCTCGCCTACTGCGAACCCACCCTGGACGACGTGTACATGGCCCTGAATCACTCCAGTCCCGCTAGGTAGGGAGTCCCTCGATGACCATCGTCACCAACCGGGCGCCGGAGCGCCCGGACCTCCGGGCCGACCGGCCCGCCCCCCGCTACCAGGGATCGGGTATCGGACGGCAGATCCTCGTGCTGTCCGGCCGGTCGCTGCGGGCGCTGCGCGACCCCGCCCTGGTCGTGCCCGGTGTGCTCGAACCCATCCTGATGCTGACCGTGTTCAGCCAGGTGTTCAAGAGCCTCGCCCAGACCTCGTCCTTCCCGGCCGGCGTCACCTACATCGACTACCTGCTGCCGGCCTTCCTGGTCACCAGCGCGGTCAGCGCCGCCCTCAAGTCCGGTGTCGCGCTGACCACCGAGCTCAACAACGGGATCGTCGCCCGCTTCCGTTCGATGCCGATCCGGCCCGCCTCGATCCTGATCGGCCGCAGCATCGCCGACACGGTACTCAGCGGTGTGAACATGCTGGTCATGGTGGTGGCCGGCGCACTGGTCTTCGGTTTCGATCCGGCCGGGGGCGTGCTGGGCGCGGCCGGGGCCCTGCTGATCGCCGTCATGCTCAGCTGGTCACTCGGCTGGGTGTTCATGGCCCTGTCCGCGGTGCTGCGCCGTCCCGAGGCCATGCAGCCGATCGGAGGGATCGTCAATCTGGTGCTGCTGTTCGCCTCGAACGCGTTCGTCCCGGTCGACGGCCTTCCCGGCTGGCTGCGCGCCTTCGCCGAGGTCAACCCGATGTCCCACGCGATCACCGCGGCACGGGAGCTGGCCCTGGGTGAGGCGCACCTCAGCAGCCTCCTCGTCCCGCCCGCCATCTGCGTGGTCATCGTCCTCGTCGCCGCGCCGCTGGCCGTGCGCACCTTCCGCCGGGTCCGCTGACCTTCGCACCCGACGCCTCGGGCCGCAACCATCCGTGGTTGCGGCCCGAGGCGTTGGGGTGTCGTCGACGGTGGTTCACCCCCGGTGGCAGTACCCGCAGGTCCCGCGCCGGCGCAGGTAGTAGGCGAAGGTGGCGGCACCCAGCGCGGCGCCCCAGACGATCCACAGCATCCCCGGGTAGTTGGTTCCCCACCCCTGGGGCTGGTTCCCGCCCCGGATCATCATGATGCCACCGGGGATGAGCACCACCGACACGATCGAGGCCGGAATGATCGCCGTGGCGAGGTGGACCGGCTTGCCCGCCTTGAACCAGACCCACCGCGGCCAGACCTCGCCCCAGCGGTGGACCAGGCCGTGGGTCAGCACGCTCCCCAGGAACGACGCGATCGCCAGGCCGAGTCCGATCTCCAGCATGCCGGTCGTGTCCTGCATGTCCTTGAGGAACTCGTCGGTGATGCCGAGCGGGTAGCCGAAGTACCAGGCGAGCCGGGTCACTTCGTACGGGATGGTGGACAGCACGCAGACCAGCACGGCCTTGCGTCCCCACCGCGTGGCGGCCTCCGCCGTGGTCCACGCCGCCGCCCGTCCGCCGCGGCCGCAGTGTACGCACAGCCCACGGGTACGCCGCTGGTAGGCCAGGGTCGCCGCGGTCCACAGCAGGCCGCCGACGAACAGGATGATCAGGTTGTTCCGGTGCCAGAAGAGGATCGAGCCGATGCCGCCGTCCTGGCCCGGCACTCCGGTGAAGGCGAACACCAGCCAGAGGGGGGCGAAGATGGCCAGGGCCAGCATCGTGTAGTCCCCGAGGACCAGGGTGAACGCGATGGCCTGGGTCCAGCCGATCACCAGCAGCAGGCGGCGGGCGCCCCTGGTGGTCCCCCGCTGCCGTGCCATGAGCACACCGGCGACCGCACCGATCAGGCCGACCGCGGCGATCACCGGAGCGACCACGGCGGCCGGGCTCGGCTCAAGGAGGGACCCTGACGAGCGGTCCTTGGCGACCTGCGCGAACGGGTAACCGGCCCCGCCCAGGGCCCAGTACAGCCCGGCCGATCCGTACAGCAGCGACCACACCGCCGCCGCGTACCCGGACCAGTCCGGCCAGCCCGACCACCAACGGCGCCTGGTCACGACGCCGGGCGGCACCTGCCGCTTGCTCTCGACCTTCACCGAATGCGCCATCGCGCTGGTCCTCCTTCGCCCCGCCCCGAGGCGGTGGTCGTTGCCGTAGGTACAGGATTCCGGCACACAGGTGTCGGGCACATCTACCGATCGGGAGAGATCGGCGGGCCGGAACCGTTTCGCCGGCCGCCCGTGCGGCGGAGTCCGGCGGCGTCCGACATGACGGCAGGGGCTCGCGGGCCGCGAACCCGCGGCCCGCGAGCCCCTGCCGGCGGGTGTCAGCCCTCCAGTTCGCGCAGCTTCTCCCGGACCGCCCGGGCGACCTCGGCCACATGGCCGGTGCCGAGCAGCTGCCGGTGCTCGCAGCCGATCTCCCTGACCTCGACGCGACCGGTGACGAACGGGGCGAGCCCGCTCACGGTCCGCTCCACCTTGGTCCCCTCGGCGTCCGGGTCCTCGGTCGAGGCGATCAGCAGCAGATCACCGTCGTACACCGGAGGCTCGTAGCCGAGCGTGAGCTGCCAGTTGTTGTTCGTGACCCGGCCGATCCGCAGGATGTGCTGCTCGTCGAAGGAGGCGAGCGCGCTGCCCTCCTCCCGCAGGACCTTCATCACCTCGCCGTGGTCCAGCGGGCCGTCACCGAACATCCCCGCGTCACGTCCGACGAAGTCCAGCAGCACGGCGAGGGTCTTCTGCTCGTCCGTGGCGACGAACTCGCCGCCGACCATGTCCTTGGTCATCGGCGGCTGGTCCAGGTTGGCGAGCAGGCCCACCTTCTCGCCCTGCGCCTGGAGTTGGACGGCGATCTCCTGCGCGACCAGCCCGCCCATCGACCAGCCCAGCAGGTGGTAGGGGCCCGACGGCTGGACAGCGCGGATCTGCTCGACGTAGTCGGCCGCCATCTCGGCGATCGAGCCCGGCAGCTCCTCCTCCCGCGCGGTCAGGCCCCGGGACTGCACGGCGTAGATCGGGTAGTCGCGGTGGAGGTGGCGCATCAGGCCGGTGTACATCCACCCGACGCCACCGACCGGGTGAATGCAGAACAGCGCCGGCCGCTCGCCCGCCGTGCGCAGCGGCAGCAGGACCTCGAAGGAGTCGCCCTGCTGCTGCGTCCCGTCGCGCAGCTGCTCCGCCATCTCGGCGACCGTGGGCGCCTGGAAGACGACCCGGTTGGGCAGCTCGACGCCGAACACCGCCCGGATCCGGCTGACCAGCTGGATCGAGATGATGCTGTCACCGCCCAGGTCGAAGAAGCTGTCGTCGATGCCCACCTGGGGCACGTCGAGCACCTCGGCGAAGATCTGGCACAGCAGTTCGTCCCGCGGGTCGCGCGGCCCGCGCCCACTGGCTCCCGCAACGGCCGCCGGTGCGGGCAGTGCCTTGCGGTCGAGCTTTCCGTTCGGGTTCAGCGGAAGCTCGTCCAGCGTCACGAACGCGCTCGGCACCATGTACGCCGGGAGGGCGGCGCGGACATGAGCGCGCAACGCGGTGGCGTCGGGTGCGGGGCGGCCGGCCCGCGCGACCACGTAGCCGACCAGCTGCCGGCCGCTCCGGTCGTCGCCCCTGGCCACCACGACGGCCTGGCCGAGGTCCGGGTGTGCCATCAGCGCAGACTCGATCTCCCCCAGCTCGATCCGGAACCCGCGGATCTTGACCTGGTCGTCGGAGCGGCCCAGGTACTCCACCTCTCCCCCGGCCGTCCACCGCACCACGTCTCCGGTGCGGTACATCCGCGCGCCGCCGCTCCCGAAGGGGTTGGCGACGAAACGCTCCGAGGAGAGCGCCGGCCGGTTGAGGTAGCCACGGGCCAGGCCCTCACCGGCGATGTACAGCTCGCCGGGCACACCGGGGGCGACCGGCTGCAGGGTCTCGTCCAGCACGTACACCTGGGTGTTCTGGAGGGGCCGGCCGATCGGCGGGTTCCGCTTCACCTCCTCGTCGCTGACCCATGCCGTCGTGTAGACCGTGGCTTCGGTCGGGCCGTAGATGTTGGCGACGCGGCAACCCGGTATCGCCGCCCGGACGGCGTTGGCCACATGCGCCGGCAGTGCCTCGCCGGCCAGCACGACCGTGTCCGCGGACACCTTCGCGCTGTCGTCGTCGAGCAGCCGGGACAGCGCCGAGGGGACACCGCTGATCAGGGTCCCGTGCCACTGCTTGTCCGGATGGTCGAGCACGGCCAGGACGTCGCGGACCACGTCGAGGCAGCCGCCGCTGAGCAGCGGGGCGAACATCTCGAAGACGGAGACGTCGAAGTTGAGCGAGGTCGAGCCCAGCACCCGGGACAGCCGTCGCGGTCCGAATTCCTCGACGGCCCAGGTGACCAGATCCACGGCGCTGTGGTGCGTGACGACCACGCCCTTGGGGCGGCCGGTCGAGCCCGAGGTGTAGATCAGGTACGCCGGGTGGTCCGCCAGCAGCGCGGCGTTGCGGTCGGCGTCCGTGAGGTCGCTGCCGGACAGCGACTCCAGGGTCTGCCTGGTCCCGGGGACGTCCAGGAGCAGGCGGCGCACCTGGTCGCCGGATGTCCCCGCCTGCGCCACGGTCACCGCGGAGCTCGTGACGATCAGCGCCGGCTTCGCGTCCGCCAGCATGAACTCGATGCGGTCCTGCGGGTATTCGGGGTCCACCGGCAGGTAGGCCGCCCCCGTCTTGAGGACCGCCAGCACGGCGACCATCATCTCGGCGGAGCGCGGCAGGGCCAGCGCGACGAACGTCTCCGGCCCCGCGCCCTCGCCGACCAGCAGCCGCGCCAGTCGGTTCGCCCGGGCGTTCAGCTCGGCGTACGTCAGCGTGGTGCCCTCGTGCGTCACCGCGTCGGCCTGCGGTGTGCGGGCCGCCTGCGCCTCGAACAGAACGCCGAGCGTCTCCTGCGGAATCGGTCGTGCCGTGTCGTTGACCTGCTCCAGGAGCTGTCGCTCCTGCGTGGTCATCAGTTCGAGGCTGCCGACCGGGCGTTGCGGCTCGGCGACGGCCTGCTCCAGCAGGCCTACCAGCCGGGCAGCCATGGTCTGCACGGTCGCGGTGTCGAACAGCGCACTGTTGTACTCGATGACACCCCCCAGGAGGGCAGTGGAGCCATGAGCGCCCTGCGCCTCCTCGAAGTTGAACATCAGGTCGAACTTGGCGATGTCCGAGCGCAGGGGCTGCGGCGCCAGGGTCAGCCGCGACAGCTCCAGCTTCGCCTCCTCGTTGTTCTGGAAGCCGACCGCCACCTGGAACAGCGGGTTGCGGTTGACCGCCCGGACCGGGTTCAGCTCCTCGACCACCCGGTCGAACGGAACGTCCTGGTGGGCGTAGGCGGCGAGGTCGGTGGCGCGGGCCCGCCGCACCACGTCGAGGAAGCCGGGATTCCCGGACACGTCGGTGCGCAGCACCAGCGTGTTGACGAAGAAGCCCACCAGTTCGTCGAGCGCCTCGTCGGTGCGTCCGGCCACCACGGTTCCCAGCGGGATGTCGGTGCCGGCGCCGAGCCGGGACAGCAGGACCGCCACCGCGGCCTGCATCACCATGAAGGTGCTCGCGTCGGCGGTGCGGGCCAGGGTGGCGATGTCCTTGGCCAGGGCCGCGGGGAGGTGCAGGGGGACCTGTCCGCCGCGGTTGCCGGAGTCGGCCGAGCGCGGCCGGTCGGTGGGCAGGCTCAGTTCCTCCGGCAGGCCGGCCAGTTGCGTGCGCCAGTGCTCCAGCTGGAGGGCGACTGCGCTCTGCGGCTCGCTCTCGTCCCCGAGGGCCTCGCGCTGCCACAGGGTGTAGTCGGCGTACTGCACGGGCAGCGGCGTGAACTCCGGCGCCAGGCCCCGGGCGCGTGCCTGGTAGGCGGCGCCCAGGTCCCGGCCGAGCGGCGCCATGGAGGAGCCGTCGCCCGCGATGTGGTGCAGGACGAGCAGCAGCACGTGCTCCTGCGGCGCGAGTTGCCACAGGTGGGCGCGGAGCGGCAGTTCGGCCGAGAGGTCGAAGTCCTGGGCGGCGGCGGCCGCGAGGGCTTCGTCGAGGCCGTCCGCGTCCACCGTGGTCACGGTGAGGGCGAGTTGCGCCTCCTCGGGGCGGAGGATCCGCTGTCGGGGCACGCCGTCGGCGACCGGGAAGAGGGTGCGCAGGCTCTCGTGGCGGGCCACGACGTCGGACACCGCGGCGCGCAGCGCCTGGATGTCGAGGTCGCCGAGCAGGCGGACCGACAGCGGGATGTTGTACTGGCCGTTGCCGCCCTCGGTCTGGTGGATGAACCACAGCCTGCGCTGGGCGTAGGAGAGCGGGATGAGGTCCGGGCGTTCGACGGGCCGTAGCGCCGCGCGGGCGCCTTCGGCGTCGGCTTCGGCGAGACGTTCGGCCAGGGCCGCGACGGTCGGTGCCTCGAAGACGGCCCGGACCGGCAGTTCCACGTCGAAGGCGGTACGGATCCGGTTGACGAGCCGGGTGGCGAGCAGGGAGTGGCCGCCGAGGTCGAAGAAGCTGTGGTCGATGCCGACCTTGGGCAGGCCCAGCACCTCGCCGAAGAGCCCGCTGAGCTTCTCCTCCTGTTCGGTGCGCGGGGCGCGGCCGTCGCCGGCCGCCTCGTACTCGGGTTCCGGCAGGGCGCGGTAGTCGACCTTTCCGGGGCCGGTCAGCGGAATCCCGGCCAGCTTCACGACCGCGGCGGGGACCATGTACTCGGGCAGCGTGGCGGCGACGTGGTCGCGGATCGCCCGGCCTTCGAGGAGGGCGCCGGCCGCCGGCACGACATAGGCGACGAGCCGGCGTCCGCCGGGGCCGCCGTCGCGGGCCTGGACCACGACGCGCTCGACGTCGGCGTGCTGGGCGATGACCGCCTCGATCTCACCCGGCTCGACGCGGTAGCCGCGGATCTTCACCTGTCCGTCGGCGCGGCCGACGAACTCCAGCTCGCCGTCCGCGCTCCAGCGCACGACGTCGCCGGTGCGGTAGAAGCGGCTGCCGGGCGCACCGTAGGGGTTGGCGACGAAGCGTTCGGCGGTCAGGTCGGCCCGGTTCAGGTAGCCGCGGGCCAGCCCGGCCCCGGCGATGAAGAGCTCGCCCGGTGCTCCGGCCGCGACGGGCCGCAGGTGCCGGTCGAGGACGTACACCTGGCGGTCCCACAGCGGGCTGCCGATGGGCGGGTGCACCGGGCCGGCCAGCGGGCGGCTCATGGTGGCGCACACCATGGTCTCGGTCGGCCCGTAGGCGTTGATCATGCGTCGGCCCGAGGACCACTGGGCGATCTGGTCCGGCGGGCAGGGTTCGCCGCCGGTCACCAGGGTGCGCAGGGTGGGCAGTTCGTCCGGCGGCAGGGTGGCCAGGGCGCCTGCGGCGAGCTGGACGTGGGTGGCGCGGTTGCGCCGGATCAGGTTGGTCAGCTCGTCGCCGACGGGCTGCTGGTTGCCTTCGGGCAGGATCAGGGTGGCCCCGTTGAGCAGGGCCGTCGAGAGGTCCGCGACCGAGACGTCGAAGCTCGGCGAGATCACCTGGAGCAGCCGGCTGTCGCTGTCGACGGCCAGGTTCTCGGCGTGCGCGCCCACCAGGCTGGCGAAGCCCTCGTGGGGCACCAGGACGCCCTTGGGGCGGCCGGTGGTGCCCGAGGTGTAGATGGCGTACGCGGGATGGGCGAGGTGCAGTGCCCGTACCCGGTCCCGGTCGGTCGGGTCGGTCGCCGCGGCGGCCTCCAGCGCGGCGCGGGTCTGCGGCGCGTCGACGACCAGTGTGGCGTTCACGCCGGCCGCGGCGAGCTGCGCGGCGGCCTCCTCGGTGGTGAGGATCTGGGCGGGGTTCGCGTCGGCCGTCACGTAGGAGATGCGCTCGGCGGGGTAGCCCGGGTCCACCGGCACGTACACCGCGCCGGCCTTGAGGACGCCGAGGGTCACCGCGAGCCACTCCACGGACCGGGGGACGGCCACGGCCACGGTGTGCTCGGGTCCGACTCCGCGCTCGATCAGGACGTGTGCCCAGCGGTTGGCGCGCTCGTTCAACTCGGCGTAGGTGAGGGCGGCGGTGCCGCAGACCACGGCCGGCTGCCGGGGGGCGGCCGCCACCTGGGCCTCGAACAGGGCGGGGAAGGTGGCGGGCGCCGTGTCGTGCCCGGTGCGGTTCCACTCGGTCAGGACCTGGTGGCGTTCCGCGTCGGACAGCGTCTCCAGTGCCGCGAGCGGCTGCTCGGGGTCCGTGCCGAACGCCTCCAGGATCCGCACCAGCCGGTCGCCGAAGCCGCGGGCGGCCGTCTCGTCGAAGAGGTCCGGCCGGTAGGTGACCTTCAGACGCATCGCGTGGGCGTCGTCCGAGGTGGACAGCCCCAAGGCGTAGTGGGTGCCCTCCTGGAGCGCGACGTCCACGACGCCGAGTCCCTCGGCGGACTCCTCCAGGCCGCTCGCGTCGACCGGGAAGTTCTCGAACACCGTTGCGGTGTCGAAGAGTTCGCCGACTCCGGCGCAGCGCTGGATGTCGGCGAGCCCCAGGTACTTGTGCGGCAGCAGGTCGAGCTGCTGCTCCTGGAGGCGGCCGAGCAGGTCCAGCAGGGTGTCGCCGCGCCGGGCCCGGACCCGGACCGGCAGGGTGTTGATGAACAGGCCCACCATGGACTCCACGCCGGGCAGTTCTGCCGGCCGGCCGTTCACCGTCTCGCCGAAGAGCACGTCGTCGCGTCCGGTCAGCCCGCTCAGCAGCAGACCCCAGGCGCCCTGCACCACGGTGTTCCTGGTCAGCCCGTGCCGCCTGGCCTGTGCGGCGAGCGCCGCGGTGGCCTCCTGCGACAGCCGCACCTCCCAGGTGGCGGGGCGCACGACCGCGCGGCTCGCGCCGGCCGGGGTGAGCAGGGTCGGCTCCTCCACGTCCGCCAGGGCCTGGTCCCAGGCGCTCTCGGATGCCTGCCGGTCCTGGCCGGCGAGCCAGCCCAGGTAGTCGCGGTAGGGGACCACCGCCGGCAGGCCCGAGGCGTCGGCGCCCCGCCCGTACAGCTCGAAGAGCTCACCCATCACCAGCGGGACCGACCAGCCGTCGAGCAGGATGTGGTGGTTGGTGAGGATCAGCCGGTAGGTGTCCGGGCCCAGCCGCACCAGGGTGAAGCGCAGCAGCGGGGGCTGCTGGAGGTCGAAGCGCCGGGCGATGTCGTCGGCGAGGACGCGGGTGAGCGCGGCCTCCCGCTCGCTGTCGCCGAGTGCGCTCAGGTCGACCTCGGTCCAGGGGAGTTCGACCTCGCGGGGAATGACCTGCAGCGACTGCCCCGAGCCGCCCGGGCGGAACCCGGCGCGCAGATTGTCGTGGCGGCGCAGCACCACGCGGACGGATTCCTTGAGCAGTTCGGTGTCCAGTTCGCCTCGGAGATCGAGGGCCATCTGCACGTTGTAGACGTCCGCGCCCCGGTCGTCGTAGAGAGCGTGGAAGAGCAGGCCCTCCTGGAGCGGCGAGAGCGGCAGGACGTCCGCCAGGCCGGGCTGTGCCGCCTCCAGGTCCTCGATCTCGTCCTGGGTGATGGCCACGAGGGACAGGTCGGACGGGCTCAGGCCGCCGCCCGCAGTCGCCTCGACATGGGTGACCAGGGCCTGGAGCGCCCTGAACCACGACTGGGCCAGCTCGCCGATCTCCCCCTCGGAGAACAGCTCCTTCGGCCAGGTCCACGACGCGGCCAGCCGCAGGCCGTCGGGGTGGGTCACGGCGCGGGCGTTGAGGTCCAGCGCGTGCGGCAGGGCCAGGCCGGCCTCCGGTACGTGCGTCATGTCCCGCTGGACGACGGGCGCACCGGTCTCTTCCGCGGTGCCCGAGGAGGTGCTGAGCCGGCCCAGGTAGTTGAAGCCGATCTGCGGCTCGGCGTAGCGGGCCAGCGCGCGGGCGGTCTGCGGGTTCAGGTGGCGCAACATGCCGTAGCCGAGGCCGTTGTCGGGGATGGCGCGCAGCTGTTCCTTGACCGCCTTGAGCGCGGAGCCGGTGGCGGCCCCGCCGGCGAACAGCTCGTCGCGGGGCAGCTCGCCCAGGTCGAGGCGCACCGGGTACTTGCTGGTGAACCAGCCGACCGTACGGGACAGGTCGACGCCGTCGACCAGTTCCTCGCGGCCGTGCCCCTCGAGGTCGACGAGGACGGCGGAGCCCTCGCCGCGGTCCGACGTGCGCCGCCAGTCGGCGACGGCGATCGCCAGAGCGGTCAGCAGGACGTCGTTGACGCCCGCGTTGAACGCCGCCGGGACCCGGCCGAGCAGCGGTTCGGTGACGGCCGCCGGCAGGCTCAGGCTCAGTACGGCGGATGCCCCGATGGTGTCCTGGGCCGGGTCCAGCGGGCGGTCGGTGAGCAGCGGGTCGGGGGTGGACAGGATGTCGCGCCACAGCGTCAGTTCACGCATGCGCTCGGGGTCGCTGGACAGTTCCGTGAGGTGCTGGGCCCAGCGGCGGAACGAGGTCCCGACCGGCTCCAGCTCCACCGGGCGGCCGGCGAGCAGCGCTGCGAGGGCGGACTCCAGGTCGGGTACGAGGATCCGCCAGGACACCCCGTCCACCACCAGGTGGTGGGCGACGACGGCCAGTTGGCCGGGGGTCTCGGACCCGAGGTCGAACCAGACGAAGCGGATCATCTTCCCGGTGTCCGGGTCCAGTTGGGCCTGCGCCCGGGCGGTCTCCCGGGCGGCGGCCGCGTCCAGGTCCGCCTCGGAGGCGCCGGCCCGGACGAGGGCGGCCAGGTCGACCCGGCGCAGGCACTCCTCGGCCGGCACCGCGCCGGCGGCCAGCGTCTCCAGCGACCAGCCGACGTCCTCTCCGATCCGGGTCAGTACCATGCGCAGCGCGTCGTGGTGGTCGAGGACGGCCTGCACCGCCTTGGCCACGAGCGTCCCATCCAGGCCGGGCGGGGTGGGCATGGCCATCGTCTGGTTGAACTGCTCCATGGAGCCGCCGAGTTCGCGCAGCCAGTCGATGATCGGGGTCACCAGCACATCGCCGACGCCGTCCGTCTGCGTCGTGAGGACCGCGGCCTCTGGCTGTTCCGCCGATTCAATCGCTGCCACGAGGGCCTCCACCGTCTTGTGTGTGAATACGTCTCGGGGACTGAAGTGCAACCCCGCCTTACGAGCCCGGCCGACGAGCTGGATCGAGATGATGCTGTCGCC
>NZ_JBIWPN010000030.1:0-19994 GCF_044768305.1 Kitasatospora sp. NPDC101155
GCCCTCCTGGCCACCTGGACCGGCGCCTGCTCGATATGCGGCCAACCCGCACCGACACCAGAACCACACCACCGCACCTAACAAAGCCCTACTAGGAGCGTGGGTCAGTAACGAGCAACTGGCCGGGGCCGTGATCGCCTGGATCGGTCTGGGGAGTCCGGCCCGGGTTTCCGGCGCTGATGGATGGGACTGCTGGTCCGGGACGTCGTGGAAGAGGCCGGTGGCCAGGGCGGTCAGGCGATCGCGGCGGCGAGTCCGGCGGCGCCAGTGTGGCGCCCGGACCGCAGAAGTCCCGTCAACTCCCTTACATCATAAGGGCGTATGGATAGTATCTCCACGCGACGTCGGGGGCGGGTGTCCGTCGGCGGGTGTCCTGTGGAGGTGCGCGCGATGACTGACCTGGATTTCGAGCGGAAGGTGAATCCCTGGCTCTTCGACGCCAACGGGAAGCTCACCGATGCCGCGAAGAAGGAGCACCCGGACCTGGCCGCCGCCGAGTCCGGCACCGCGGAGCCGAACTGGGCGCCGACGCAGGCGCACCCGACCCCCGGCACGGTGGTGAAGGTGCACCCGGACGCGCTGCGGAAGGCGTCGGGCAACGTCAGTACGCTCCACACCAACTTCGACAAGGCGTGCAAGGACGTCTGGAAGGACCAGCCGGGCACCACCCAGGGCATGTCCAAGGACTGGAAGATCGTCGGTGCGCTGACCACCGCGCAGGGCGTGTGGGCCGCGCAGTCCCAGGCCACCGCGGGAATGCTCGACCAGATCTCCACCGCGATGACCACCTGCGCCGAGCAGTACGAGCAGATCGACAAGGCGAACGCCAACAACTTCCCGACTCCCTGAGGCAGGGCGGCATGAGCACCTATTCCAATCTGCGCCAGGAGTCGTTCCAGGGCATCGAGACCCTGGCCACGGCCTTCGAGGGGCTGGTCCGCAACTGGAAATTCTCCGAGGAGATCACCGGTGACGTGATCACGCCGTTGCAGGCTTCCAACTGGGTCGGCGACACGGCCGAGGTGGCCTCCATGACGATCACCAAGGTACGGAACGAACTCGACGCGGCCTTCGAGGAGGCCAGTGCGATCGCCAAGGCCCTGCGCGAGGCGCACACCGAACTCGCCGCCGCCCGGGCGGACTTGGACGCGGCCCTGAAGACGGCCGCGGACCACTCCCTGACGGTGACGGAGGACCAGGACGGCGTCCACGTCAGCTGGCCGCGGGCCAGCAACTTCGCGGACCAGCACGACGGGAACTACGACGAGTCGTACCGGAACCAGGCGACGGGGGTCAGCACCGCCATCGAGAAGGCGCTGAAGCGGGCGGAGGCGGCGGACGCCGCGGCCGCCACCGCGCTCGGCGGCACCACCGGGACGGACAAGGGCGCGTTCCACGCCTCCTCCGGTCCTGAGGACCAGGCGCACCACGCGGCCGACCTGCTCAAGCTCGCCGGGCACATCAGCGACGCCCAACTGGACGAGCTCAACAAGCTCCTCAAGGACCACGCCAACGACCCCCGCTTCACCACCGCCTTCTACCGGGAGGTGGGCCCGGACGGCTTCCTCAAGCTCTACGGGCAGCTGGCCGTCGCCTCGGGCGACAAGGGCGGCAGCCGGCCGAAGGCCATCGCCGACCTCCAGGCGAACCTCGGCCTGTCCCTGGCCACCGCGACCAACACCCACAACGTCCCCCACCTGGACGACCAGTGGGAGGAGGGGCTCCGCAGGGCCGGCACCCAGCGGACGGACGTGTGGCCGGCCGACAAGCCGGGCTCCAACCCGCAGCCGTTCGGCTACCAGATCCTGACGAACATCCTGCGCACCGGCACGTACGACCCGCACTTCCTCCTCCCGATCGCCGAGCACGTCACCCAGCTCAGCACGGGTGGCAAGGCGCTGTGGACCTCGGACGCGTGGAACTTCACCGACTTCAACCAGATGAAGTTCCTCGGCGCGCCGGACGGTGCGAAGGGCGGCTTCAACCCGATGGTCGGCGTGCTGGAGGCGCTCGCCCACAACCCGGACGCGTCGCTCGAGTACTTCAAGGGCTCGGCCACCACGTACAACTTCGACGGCACGGTCAAGGCCACCCACCAGGACAACCACTACCTCGACCAGCTGACCGAGGCGGGCGGCAAGTCGCCGCTCCAGGACATCTGGTACGACCACAACCAGCCGGGGGGCAAGGCCGAGCAGCCCGGCGCCTCCGCGCTCGGCCACGCCCTGGAGGCCGCCACCACCGGCCGTGCCTACGGGTCGCAGGACCCGCTCCTGCCGCACACCAAGGAGCAGGCGGAGCTGATGGCGAAGACGGTCGAGATCTTCGGCAGCGGGGAGCATCCGCACGCACTGCACCCCGGGGGATCGCTCTGGGGCGCCGCACCCAGTCTCGGTCACATGGCGGCCGCCTACATGGGCGACCTCCAGGGCGCAATGAGCCCGGACAACAAGCTGCTGCCGCGCTACGGCGAGCCCGCGAACCTGAACGACCAGGCCACCCTCAAGATGCTGGCCGCGCTCGGCCGCAACCCGGACGCGTTCGGGGCGATCGCCAATGCCCAGCAGGCGTACACGACGGCGCACATCCAGGACCTGTTCCGGCACCGGGCCGAACTCGGCCCCGAGTTCGACGGGGCGGTTCACAACGCGGCGAAGGCCGGCGGCGAGGTGACCGGTGCCATCGCCGCGGGACGGACCTTCGAGATCGTGCACGGCGCCAAGGAAGCCGCGGCGGCGTACAACGAGGGCATCGGTGACAACGCGACGTGGTTCAAGTCGCTCTGGGCCATCACAGGCGGTCCGATGAAGCTCACCCCCGCGGGCATGGCCATCACGATCGCCGCCGGATCCGGTGCCGGCGAAGAGGTGAAGCACCTCATCGACCAGATGGCCGGTACCTACCACGTCGAGCCGCACTACGCGGACGAGGCCACGAACTCGCAGATGACGGCCCAGGGTGCGGCCAGTCACGCGGCCAGTGTCGCGGTGGAGAACGCCGCCCAGGGGAGCGGGATGAACCAGTGGCAGATCAACGCGCTGTCCGGCAACGCCTCGGAGGCTGTGAAGTCCGGCGTCACCGACAGTCTGAGCGTCATCAACGCGGCCGCCAATGACTGAGCCGACTGAGCGAACTGAGCCGACTGAGCGCTGGCGGCTCCGACGCCCGTGGATCGCGGCCGGAGCCGCGGCGGTGGTCCTCGCCGGCGCGGGGTTCGGGTGGTGGTGGAAGTGGGACCACACACCGGCCGAGGTGCCCGAGAGCGCCTGCTGGTCGGTGCTCACCGGGGAGGACCTCAAGCCCTTCGCCGAGCAGGCGCACGGGACGTTCCTCGACGACCCGTCGCAGGGCGCCCACCCGCGCCTCCAGCCGGACCACGGCTACATCGACTGCGTGCTCCGGAGCAAGTCGGGGGAGAGCCTCCTGTGGGTGCAGGTGCTCTCGGAGACCGAGACCATCGTGAAGGACGACTACGGTCCGGACGCGGAGAAGGCCAAACAGGGGTACAGCCGGCTGGACTTCGGTGCGGACGTCCAGGGATGGGTCCGGCGGCAGACGGTCCAGGCGGTGTTCCGGTGCGACAACCCGCAGCTCGCCGACAGCCGGACTCCGTACGTCTCGGTCGGGGTCGCCTCTGGGACGGCCGTCGACGGGACGTCGAAGAGGACCCACCGCGCCGACCTGGACATCGCGTTGAAGTACATCAAGGCCGTCGCGGCGAGCTATCCCTGTACGAACCCGCTGCACCTGCCGGAGACCGTCCCCGAGTCGGCGCCGAACTTCCCGTCGCTGGCGGATCCGTGACCCTCGGCGGGTCGGTCCTGTGCTGATCGGATGGTCAAGCCGATAGAACTCGTCATCTTCGACTGCGACGGCGTCCTGATGGACAGCGAGGTCATCGCCGTGCGCGTGGTCGGGCGGCTGACGGCCGAACTCGGCTGGCCGCTGACCGAGGCCGAGGTGATCGAGAAGTTCGTCGGGCGGTCGGAGGCGGCCAACCACGCGATGGTCGCCGAGCGGTGCGGGGAGGAGGCCGCGACGCTGTTCGACGAGCGCTTCCGCGAGCTGCACGCCGAGGCCGTGGACGCCGAGCTGACCCCGGTGGACGGCCTGCCGGAGGCGCTGGACGCTCTGGACGCGATCACCCTGACCTCCATCGGCAGGCACGAGAAGATGCGGCACACTCTGGGTCGTACCGGACTGTACGGGCGCTTCGAGGGCCGGATCTTCAGCGCCACCGAGGTCGGGCGCGGCAAGCCCGCGCCCGACCTCCTCCTGCACGCCTCCGGCAGGATGGGAGTCGACCCGGCCCCCTGCCTGGTGGTCGAGGACAGCCGGCCCGGCGTACGGGCCGCGCGAGCCGCCGGGATGCGCTCGCTCGGCTACGCGGGCGGCGTCACGGCGGCGGAGCGGCTGGCCGGGCCGGACACGGTCGTCTTCGACGGCCGGCGGCTCCTCCTACGCGGCGAGGACGGCGCCCGAGGCGAGTGGCGCCTGCTGGCCGCCTGCCACGACTTCCGCAAGATCTTCCGCCGCACCGGCGCCGCCGGACTGGCCGCGGCGCTCGCCTGACCGCCGCCAGCCGGCGACCCTCGGCGCCGATTCCCAGCCCCCAGGACGACACCTCCGACGCCAGCAGGCACGCGCCGAGCGGCCGACGACCGATCCCGCCGATCACGACCGCTCGGCCGCTTGCCGGTTACTGAGACACGCTCCTAGCGGGCGAAGGGGCCGAAGACGGTGAAGGCGAGCCGCAGGGCCGGGGCAGGGGTGACGCCGCTGGCGCCGACGGAGTAGACCAGGCGCTTGCTCAGGTCCGGGGTGGTGAAGAAGCCGTCGGAGTAGCCGAGGTCGTGGCCGGTCTTGCCCCAGAGCACCGTGCCGTCCTGCAGCGCGATGGCCATCAGCCCGGCGCTGAAACAGGCCTTGCCCTTGTCCGGCCCGGACTGGCAGTTCCCGGCGTCTCGGTAGGGCACCGGCTGGCCGGCGGCGTCGCGCGGCAGGGTGAGCAGGTCGTGCAGCTGTTGCGGGGGCAGGAGTTCGCCGTCCAGCAGGGCACGCAGGAAGCGGTCCAGGTCGGCGGGGGTGGAGACCATCGACTCGGGGTTGCCGCCCTGCTCGGAGACGTCGGTCGGGGTGAGGGCGTCGTCCGGGAGGTAGCCGGTCAGGTGGGGCTCGGGCATCTCGGGCCGCCCCTCGGTGACCTCGGTGTGGTGCAGGTGCAGGGGCCGGAGGATGCGGGCGGTCACCTCCTGCTTGATGGAGCGACCGGTCACCTGCTCGATGATCCGGCCCGCCAGGCGGTAGTTGAAGTTGTTGTACTGCTGCTCGGTGCCCGGGTCGAAGACCGGGGTGGCGGGCCCGCCCTTCGGGTGGAGCGTGCGCTGGACGACCTCGTCGAGGGTCTCGACCCCGAAGCGCTGGGCGATCAGGCCGTCGTTGTCCTTGACGTCCGGTCCTTCGACGGCCTGCGGCAGTCCGCTGGTGTGGTCGAGGAGTTGGCGGACGGTGATCGGCTTGAAGCCCTCCGGCAGGGTGCCGGGCAGGTACTGCTGGACGGTGCCGTCCAGGTCGATCCGGTGCTCGGCGGCGAGTTGCAGCAGGACGGCGGCGACGAAGGTCTTGTTGATGCTGCCGATCCGGAAGGCGGCGTTCGGCGCGACCGGCTGCCCGCTCACCGGATCCTCGGCGGTGCCGCGCCAGGCCCGTCCGTCGACCGTCACCCGCGCGACCGTGCCCGCCGTCGGATCCCCTGGTCGGGCGGCTATCGCGGCGCTCAGCGTGGCCTGGTCGGGGCCGTCCGTCGGCGTGCGGCCCGCGGCCAGGGCGGGCGTGGGGACGGTGACGAGGAGCAGCCCGGCGAGGGCGAGGGTGGTGCGCCTGGTGATGGCCATGGGGTCTCCGTGGTCGGTGGGACGAGGGTGCAGAATGGTCTCCCATGGAGAACACGAGTGTGACGCCCGATCAGTTGCCCGTCTCGCGCGAGGTGCTGTTGGACGAGCCGGTTTCACCGGTCAAGCCGACCTCGCGGGTCGAGGTGCGAAGGATCACCATGCCGCCCCGGTTCGCCGCCGGCTGGCACGTGCACAACGGACCGGTGGTGGGCAGCGTGGTGGCCGGTACGGTGCACTTCCAGGTCGAGGGCGGGCCGGAGACCGTGCTGAAGGCCGGTGAGGTGTTCCACGAGCCGGTCGGGGTGCCGGTGCGCTTCGACGCCGGCGCGGAGGGGGCGACCTTCCTGGCGTACTTCCTGCTGGCGGACGGCGAGCAGCCGGAGATCGCCCTGGTGGGCGGCGCCTGCGCGGAATGACGGGCGAGAGGCGACGGGCGGGTGAGTGAGGGATCGGGCGCCGTGCGACGGTTTCGGACCGGTGGTCCGCTGGTGCTCGCCGGAGTGGGGTGGCTGTGCGGCGTGCCGACGTTGCTCGCGGACGGCGACGTCCGTGCGCTGGTGAGCCACTGTCAGGACAGCCCAGGCGCGCCGGTGTACGCGCTGCCGTTGGCCTGGTTGGGGCTGCTGTCGGGGATCGGCGCGGTCTGCTGGGGTGGCTGGCAGCTCGTGGCCGCCCGGCGGCGGAGCGCCGTCCGGATCGGCCTGGGGCACCTGGCGCTCTGCGTGGTGCTGCCGGTGGCGCTGCTGGCGACGCCGGTCCAGTACGCGCTGACGCGGACCGCCGCTCATGACACCGGGCAGCAGCGGAGCAGTTGCTTCGGTTAGCGGACGGGCCTGCCGTGTCGGTCGACGGGCGGCGCCCTGACGTTCGGTCAGATGCGCGTGGGCAACCGGGTGCAGACCGCGCCGGCCGCGAGCGCGGTGGACTCGGCGCCGAGCGCGGTGAGGGTGAAGGCGGTGGTCAGCGCGTTGATGTCGGCGGCCTGTTGGATCAGGAAGTGGGTGCCGCCGGGCACCTCGTAGCGCGCGAGGTCCGGGACGACCTGCCGGGCGCGCAGCGCGTACTCCAGGGACTGGGCGGCGTTGGCCGCGCTGTGGTCGGCGGTGCCGTGCACGATCAGCACCCGGCGCCCGGCGAGCTGCTCGACGGTGTCGCCGCTGGGCAGCCAGGGGGCGATCCCGGCGACGCCGACGACGCTCGGGTGCCCGGCGCACCGGAAGGCGGCGCGCCCGCCGAGCGAGTTGCCGATGAGCACCACCGGTGCGCCCGGGTGGCGGCGGGCGAGTTCGTCGAGCGCCCAGCGGGTGTCGACGGCGGTGTCGGCGTCGGCGCCGTTCCAGCCGCTGTAGCGGTAGCGCAGCAGGTGCACCGCGAGGCCGTGCGGGCGGCCGCGGTCGGTGAGCTCGGCGGCGAGGTCCCGCAGGCCCAGCTCGGCGACCTTCAGCGGCCCGCGCCGGCTCCGGAGGAACCCGCCGGGCAGCAGCAGGGCGACGCCGTTGACGGGGCCCTCGCCCTCCCACGGGGTGAGCTCTGGGGTGCGCGGACGCTGCGCTCGGAACACGCCGATCCTTCCTGGGACTTCCATCCGGACAGGCGGATTCTACGGTTCCGGGGGTGGGCCGTGGTGTGTCAGCGGCGACCGGGGGACCCGGCCGGTGACCCGGGTGCGGGCGGCCGGTGCCGCGGCCGCTCGTCCTCCACCTGGACGGCGGTCACGGTGCGCAACGCTGGTCAGCGGCGGAAGCGTCCGGCAATCGGTTCGGGCGCCTGGGATATGAGGGTGCGGCTGGGTGAAGGACCGATGTAGGGTCCGCCGGTGACTGATGATCGTGGGGGAATTGTGGAGGCCGCTTCCGGCGTGGAGGCAGCTTCCGGCGCGGTGAACGACGCCGTCGAGGACCCGGCCGCCGAGCCCGGCACCGGCAGCCGCGAGCCGCGGGTGGGGCTGCAACTGGCGGCGGCGGTCGTGCTGGTGGGGGCCGTGTTCGCCGGACTCTGGGTGGTGGCCGCGAACGGCGGGGACGGCACGTCGGGCGACGGGCCGGCGAAGTGCCATCCGGCGGGGGCGACGGACTCGCCGAAGTACCCCGCGCTGTGCGCCGCGCTCAACCGCCCCGACCTGCCGGTGCTCGCGGGCGAGCCGAAGGAACGGGTGCTGATCGCCCAGCCCGGGCTGAGTGCGGCCCTCGGGCCGGGCCTGACGAAGGACAACTACGGCGCGGCGGAAGTGCAGTTCAGCGACATGTACGTCCAGCTCGCCGACAACCGGGACGTCGAGGTGGACGACTTCGCCGGGCCCGGCGACCCGACGGTCAAGCGCACGCCCGTGCTCGGTCACGAGGCGCTCGTCTACCAGTCACCCACGATGTCGTTCTCGGTGCCCCTCGGCGGCGGGAAGTCCACGACGGGCACCGGCTCCGCCGCCCACTCCCTCGCCGTCGCGAAGAACCCGGACGGGACCGGCGGCACCTTCGAGATCAGCATCTGGCGCAAGGATTCCGCGCCGATCGACGACGCCGCCCTCTACCGGGTGGCCGAGGCGGTGCTGCCGGGCCTGCAGGGCTGGGTGGGCGTCCAGGCCGGCTGAGCCGCGATTCGTAGCGACCGCGCCGGTCAGGACCTCCCATGTGGAGGGAAGAGCGGGGTTTTCCCTGCTCTTTGTTTAGGATCTTGCCCTGCTCTGCGACGATCCGATGATCGTCGCCCTTTCGCGGTGGGCGGCGCGTCGCAGGGGAGAGACCGGCATGGCCGAGGGGCCCGAGGACAGTGTCGTCCGGGCGCGGACGAGGTGGCGCGGCAGGTTCGCCATGAGCAAGGAGACCTGGATGGTGGTCTCCGGCGGGGTCCTGGGCGCGATGTTCGCGAGCCTGGGCCTGGCGGTGCTGTTCGCCCCCGCCAACGGGTTCGGCGGCGACAGCCTCGGGTTCATGGGCGCCGTCAGCATCCTCGGGCTGATGCCGTGCGGCGCCGGCTTCGTCTGGGCGCTGATCCACCCCAAGTACGGGTTCCCGTCGATCGCGGGTGGGGCCCTGCTGGGGCTGGGGATCTTCCTCTGCTTCGCCGGGGACGGCCTCAACGACGCCTGGAAGGCCCCGCTGGACCGTCCGTCCACGGTCCGCGCGGTCGGCAGCTGGACCAATGGGGGCCTGGTGGTGCGGGTCCGGCCCGACGAGGTGGTGGCGTACCGCAGCGGGGGCGGGTCGGTCGCATGGCAGTGGACACCGCCGGGCGAGGACTCGGTGTGCACGATGAGCCGGGGGATCGGACCGGGCGGCATCGGCCTGATCGGGCACTCGCCGCACGGCAAGCCGTGCGCGGCGGTGACGGCGCTGGCCCTCGCGGACGGCAAGGAGGGCTGGACCGCCACGGTGGACGCGCCCGCCCGGGACGGCGACTCCGCCGATTCGGACCTGGTCGCGGTCGCCGGAACGCAGGCCGTGCTGCAGGGCACGGACGGCTGGCGGGCCGTGCGGCTGACGGACGGACGGGAGCAGTGGCGCAGCGCGCCCGACCCCGGGTGCACGCCGCTGGAGGTCTCCGGTGGGGAGCAGGACGTGGTGACGGTCGCGCAGTGCGGCAACGCGGCGCCGGTCCTGCGGTCGCTGGCGTCCGGGGACGGGCGAGAGCAGTCGCGGGTCGCGCTGCCGGCGGAGGGCGGGCTGAAGAACCTCATGGTGGTGTCGGCCGACCCGCTCACGGTGTGGGTCGACGCCCAGGCCGAGCGCGGCACCCACGCGGTGCTCAGCTACGACCGGTCCGGGAAGCAGCGCGCCTCGATACCGGTCTCGGGAGACGAGTACGACCTGGACGTGATGCTCGGCGGGGTGCACGCCTTCGACGAGTTCACCGCCCGGCCGCTGCTCGGCGGGGTGGTCGTCGGGGACCTGTTCATCGTGCCGGGCGAGAAGCCGGGCGACGTGAGCATCAGCGGCGGCAAGCACCCGAGCCGCACCGCCACCGGGCGGCTGGTCGCGTACTCGCTGGCGGACGGCGGCAAGCGCTGGACGGCGGGCCTGGACGACCAGGTGACCGGCGTGCTGGTGGACGGCACCTCGGTGTGGGCGATGACCCGCGACAAGCTGACCCGGGTCGACGCGGCGACGGGCCGCCGGAGCCGGGAGCTGGACGTCAACGACACCACCTCGCTGTACCCGGTCGACCTGTCGGTGGCCGAGCGGGAGCGGTTCACGGTGGTGGCGGAGGACGGGACCCGGGACGAACCGCCGGTGCGGGGGATGAGCTGACCCAGCGAGGAGCCGGCCCTGCCCGCGATGGGCGGACAGGGCCGGAGACGAATGGTGCCCCGGCCGTCCGCCACGGGGGACGGCGGATAGCCGGGGAGTTGGGGTAGGGAGGGGCTCAGGCGACGTAGAGGTGCGCCGTGGCCTTCTGGGTCTCCACGATGGCCCTGGCGAAGTCCTCCGGCTGTCCGCCCCACGGGTCGGTGATCCCGGAGCCGAGGATGCGGACCTGTCGGTTCGGGCCGGTCAACTCCTCGACCGCCCGTGCGGTCTCGCCGTCCACCGCGACCAGATCGTCGGCCCAGTGGAGAAGGCCGTCGTCCAGCAGCGCGCCGCAGTGGCTGGTCAGGTCGTAGCCGAGGGCGGCTGCTGCCTCGATCATCAGCGGGTGCGCGGGCTTGTTGACGTGCCAGTTCCGGGTGCCCGCCGACCGTACGTCGAGTGCCCCCGCGGAGCGCTCGGCGATGATCAGGGCGGCGATCGGGGAACGGCAGTGGTTCCCCTTGCAGATCACCAGGACTTTGCGGCGGTGGGCCGGGTTCACGTGATGTCCACCCTCTCGATCTCGAAGGTGATCACGCCCAGCGCCTCCTTGTGGGGCGGGAAGATCGCGTGGATGGCTTCGAGCTGTTCGGCCTCGGTGGCGCGGGGATTGACGGCCTCCACGCGCTCGGTACCGAACATCTCCTTGAAGGTGCGGTACTTGCCGACTCGCTTGACCTTGGTCAGGCAGCTCAGCTCCCGGCAGGTGAAGTTGATCAGGTCTCCGGGCTTGATCCGCTTCATCGACTCGTACGCGACGCGGACCTCGACCGTCTTCTCGCCGCTGGCGATCAGGTCGAAGTACTGCCGGTAGATCGGCATGTTGCGGGGGCGCTTCGCCTGGGAGTTGTGCGCTGCAGGCTGGCGGGTGCTCATCAGGGCTTCCCCGAAGGCGAGCCGCCACCGCCGGTGTTGGGGTCGATCCCGATGAACCGTACTGTCATTGGTACCCCTCCTGTCACGTAGCTTGCGCATCCTTGCGTTCCGAGCTGACGTGACCACCAGCATCCAGCGTCCGAGGTTGCTTTGTCAGGCGTTTCGTTCTGACGAACCGCTAGCTCAATACTCCAGCCGTAGATGTGATCTTGCTGGTGGGACCCGTGCGGAGACGGCTGCGGCCCCAGGGAGCGGCCCTGCCCGCGAAGGGCGGGCAGGGCCGGAGGGCTGTTTATGTAGGTTCGCTGGTTGATCTTCCAATTGGCCTCGAACGACCTGCGGTTTCTTGGTGGCATTGGCGGCCGGATCGGCAAGATCTTCCAGTTCGCGAGGCCACTCGCCGATCCACCCCTCTCTACGGGCGGTTCGAGCTGGACATGCCTCGGTGGTGCCCGCTCGAAGGGCCGAGCGGGCACCACCGCTGTGGGCGGGGCGTCGTTGAACCGCTGCGCGGGCACCAGCCCGCGCAGCGGACGACGGGAAGGAAGCGGCCGTGCCGAACGTGGCCATCGCCGAGCAGAGGGCGGTTCAGCGCCGCGCGGTCGGCCGGGTCACCTGTGGCGGGGTACTCAACCGCGACGGCCTACCGGTCCCGCTGGCCAACGCCCGCTTCCCGAGGTCCCGTAAGGGCTAAGAGGTGCGGATCGCCACCGAGGACCTGCCATCGCTGGAGGTGTGGATGCCCTCCCTCAAGGACCGCCCGCCGATTCCCGAGGACGCTCCCGGCTGGGGCTTCACCTACTTCCAGCCCAAACCCGGCTGGATGGAGATCTGCATCCGCACCTCGATGGCGGCGGCCTGGCCGTGGTGGACCGGCAGGCTGGCCGGATGGGCCTGCTGTGCGCCGAGTGCGGCTACGACCTGCGCCAGCCGGCCGGACGACGAGAGCCGCCTGCCCTACAACATCCCCACCCGGCCCGGGACCTGGCGGCTGGTATGCGGGGTGTGCTGCGGGGATGGCGAGTCCGTGATGGACCGCCCCGGCGCTCAGGAGCAGATGATGCATCCAGTCGTCAGGGCGGCGACGACCGCCTTCACGTCCGCGCCGTCGACTGCCCGGCGGCGGGCCCGCGCCGCATCGAGCCCCTCGCGTGTCCTCGGTGATCAGCTTCCCCGGATGAACTCGGCCAGCGCCGCGAAGTGTCGCGTGAGGGTGCGGGCAATGGCCGAGCGCCGAGCGCCGAGCGGCGTCACGGGGTCGGATTGGCCACCTTGTCGAGTAGGGCCTCGAGGTCGATCTCTCCTTCACGGGTCTGCGCTCCGGCTTCGAGGCCGCGCCGAGCCCGCTCGACGACCTCGGGCGGAGAGGGGTAGACGCGGGCGTGTGCCCGGGATTCCTCGGCCAGAGCGGGCACCGGACCGCTCGCCTCGGCGGCGTCGATGGCGGCGAGGGCAGCGGCGGCGACTCCTTCGGGCAGGGCCGCTATGCGTTGGGCTAGGGCGTCCACATAGGAGTCGAGCTCCTCGGGGGGCAGGGCACGGTTGATCCAGCCGTACAGTTCGGCGAGGTCCGTGTCGTACAGGTCGGCGCTGAGCACGATCTCGATGCTGCGGGCACGCCCGACGAGACGATTGAGGTACTGGGTGCCCCCGCCGCCGGGGAAGATGCCCATCCTGGTCTCCGGCTGGCCGAGCCAGGTCAGGCCCTTCGCGGCGAATCGCATGTCGGCCGCCATCGCGAGCTCGACGCCGCCCGCGCGAAGCCGTCCGCGCAGTTTGGCGATGGTGACCTGGGGGAGCGCGCGGAAGCGCTCGTGAAGCTGCTGGAGGGGGTTGAGCGCCGGGTCGGCCTCGGGGTCGGCCAGGTCGAACAGTTCGCCCGGGTCGAGCATCCAGTTCATATCCGCGTGGGCGGCGAAGAACTCGGGATCGGCGCTTTCCAGCACGACGACCTTGATCGACGTGTCCTTCTCGGCTTCCTCGACGAACTGCTTGAGGTCGCGCAGCATCGTGATGTCGAGGGTGTTGACGGGGGGATGGTCGAGGACCACCCGGGCGACGCCCCCGCTGCGAAAGACTCGTAGCGCGGTGTGGCTGCCGTGGCTCATGCTGAACTCCGTTCGGTGAGATCGTGTGTCCACGGTATGGAGCCCCGAGTAGGCGCTTCAATGCTCAGATTGACCACTTTCTTATCTGATCGACTCACCTTGGATGGCACGTAGAGCGATTCGGATACGCTGGAGGGCGTGGACATTCTCGCTGACTGGCTTGCCGTGGCGAGCGTGCACGGCAGCGTCGGAGCGCGTATTCACGCGTCCGGCGACTGGGGCATTCGCTGGAACGAGGACGGCGACGCGGTCCTCTACGCCATCACGAGCGGAATGGCTTGGATCGAGGTCGAGGGCATGCAGCCCGCCCTTGCGGCGGCCGGCGATGTCTTCCTGGTGACTGCGGGCACCCCGCATGCCATCGCCAGCGCCCCCGCAAGCATGCCGCCGGTCTGTGATTCATCGGAACCGTCGGACGAGCCGATCGTCTTGGGCACCGGAGGGCCGGCCACCCGCGTGCTGGCCGCACGCTACCGGTACGACTCCCGAGCACGCACCCAAGTCCTTGCCCACCTCCCGACGGTTGTGCACATACGATCCGAATTGGCCGGCGACTGCCTCGCGGACACCGTGCGGCTGCTCGGCCGCGAGCTCGCCGAATCCCAGCCGGCCACATCCCTCGTGCTCGACCGACTCGTCGACATCATGCTGATCCAGCTGCTGCGGTCCCGACTGTCCGAGAACGATCGGCAGGGCCCGCCGCTCCTACGAGCGCTGGCCGACCCGGTCGTTCATCGCGCGCTCCACCTGATACACGAAGCCCCGAACCGGCCGTGGACGGCCGAGAGCCTGGCCAGGGCCGCACTGGTCTCGCGCGCGACCCTCGCCCGTCGCTTCGATGCGGTCCTTGCCACAAGTCCATCCGCCTACCTCACGCAGTGGCGCATGGACCTCGCGGCCCAACGGCTCAGAGACACCTCCGACTCGATCGAATCGATCGCGCATGACGTGGGCTACTCCTCCCTCCCTGCGTTCAGCCGGGCCTTCGCCCGGCTGCGCAAGGAGACTCCAGGGCGCCATCGGGAATCCGCGAAGCGCGACATCGAGGCCCCTCGTGACCGACATCGCGGTCACGTTGACAGAGCTGACGACTCCCCCGAAACAGCACACGGTCCGGTCGTCACCCGTTCGGGTGACGACCGGACCGTCGCGTCATGCGCATCGCGGCCCCGTGGTTTCATCGGGGCCAAGTGGCCTCAGAGTGGCCCTCATTGCTGAGAATTGGCCTCGCTCACTGAGAAGCTGCAGTTTAGGCGGTGAAGCGGGGGTCTCGCGCTTCGATGGCTTGGACGAAGGCGGTCCACTCGGCCTGGTTGAAGGCGAGGTGGGGGCGGCTGGGGTTCTTGTCGTCGCCGAGCCAGACGTCGCCGTTGTCGAAGCGGGCGATGATCACGCAGTTGCCGTTGGAGTCGCCGGAGAAAGGAGACTTGACCCACTGGGCATCAGCGGGATCGTGGGAGTAGGGGTCGTGCTTGCTGATCACGTCAACTCTTCCAACTTGTGCTCAAGTGCGGTGATGGTGTCCTCCGGCGACAGCGAGTATCGCTTCAGCCGAGCAAAGGCGCGTTCGGCTCGTCGCACATCGCGTCCCGACTTACGCGGGAGCATACCTCCGGCGGCTTCGATGAAGACGAAGCTCTCATCGCCGGCGAAGCGCATCAGCGATAGGCCGGAAGCGAGGATCGCTTGGCGTCCTGCACTCAACGGGGCCATCCGTAGCGTCACGTTCGGGTACTTTGCCACCTCGATGACATGACGGATCTGACGAGCCAGAATGTCGCGATCGCCGCCTACGAGGAGCGCGACCTCACCGAAATACGCCTCCAGATTGATCCGGGGTTCTTCGGTCAGCCGCCGCTGGCGCAGGACTCGAATCTCTGCTGCGGCCTCACTCTGGTCGTCGCTGAGGCCGTCGAGACCGGCAGCGATCACCTCTCGCGCGTAGTCCTCGGTCTGGAGCAGGCCGGGGAAAGCGGACAGATAGTAGTCGAGCATGTGCGCCGCATCAGCTTCGAGGCCGAGGAACTCGGCGAATGCAGCGCTGATCGTATCGGCGAACTCGTGGTCTTCCCACCAGTGTTTCGAAGGGCCGTCCGTGGCGAGATGCTCGATCTCGGCGCGGTCTTCCCCGGTGATCCCGCAGTGATCCAGGTAGGCGGCCAAGTCGGCTGCGCTCACTGGAAGGCGGGCTCGTTCGATCTTGCTCAGTCGGGCAGGATTCCAGCCTCTCAGGCCGGCGGTGACGTCGGCCAGGGTCTTGTTGTTCTCCAGCCGCCACTGCCGTAGTTCCTCGCCGAGGCGGATGCTCCTGATCGCTGACGGGTCTGTGCCCAACGCTGCCCTCCCTTGGGTGTTGGACCAGTCTAGCCGCGTTCAAGATCAACTAATTTGTTTCTTCTTTGGAGGCGTTTGGGTTGTAAATTTGATTTCAACTCCTCCACACTCAACGTGACCGCACGGACACGCACATGACGTCGTGTCGAAGCGAAGGGCCACCCATGTCCGCGTTGAGCGCACCCGTTCTCCACACCTCCGAGCTCTCCCTCACCGACCATGCCACCTCGGTCCGTACCGCCCGCCGGCACGTCCGGGACCGGCTGTCGGCCTGGGGTTTCACCGGTGACAAGACCGACGACCTCGTCCTCATCACCTCCGAGCTCGTCACCAACGCCGTGGTCCACGCCTGCCAGGGCCACGGCGAAGTCCGGCTCCACCTCCAGGAGTTCGGCGGCGACTGCCGCCTCGAAGTGTGGGACCCGCGCTTCGACCTCCCCCTCCAGGACCGCAAGCCCCGTCGCTTCCGCGAGGGCGGCCGGGGCGTCGAACTCGTCCGCGAACTCGCGCTCGACTTCGGCGTCATCACCCGCCGGGACTCGGGCAAGCGGGTGTGGGTCCGCATCCTGCTCAACTGAGCGTCACAGAACCCGAATTCAGTCATCCAAGAAAGAAGTCACCCACCCCATGCACCCCGCCGCGATCGCCTTCCGCAACCCCGCCGCCCTCCACGCCCGCTGCGACCACGGCGGCTACCGCCGCACGTACTTCGAGCCCGACTACGAGACCGGCGCCGTCCTCCCCGACGCGACCTCCTGGGATCCCCTCCCCGTCGGCTACGCCGAGCGCTTCGCCCCGGGCTACTTCACCCCCGGCACCGGCCTGGTCGAGCTCTTCAAGCTCCCCTCCTCCGTCACTGACCGCGACACCCTCGCCGCCATGGTCGGTACCCTCGGCGACCCGCACCCCGTCACCCTCGGTGACACCGAGGACCCGCCCGGCGTGCCCACCACCCACGTCCTCCCCGAGTCCGGCAAGCGCCCCGGTCTCCACGTCGACAACCACCAGAACCTCCCCTACGGCGAGCGCAGGAAGGCCCGGCGGCGACTCTGCGTGAATCTCGGCCCGGGCAGCCGCTACCTCCTCGTCGCCGACACCGACATCCTCTCCATCTGCCGCTGTGTCCGGGACCGCTACGAGGACCACCACCCCTCCACCGGCGACCTGCGCACGTACCTCGCCCTCCACCGCCCGCTCCGCCTCCTGCGCCTGCGCGTCGACCCCGGCGAGGGCTGGCTCGCGCCCACCTCCTTCCTCCCGTACGACGAGTCCACCGAGGGTTTGGACCGGCCCTCCGCCACCTCCTCCTGGCTCGGCCACTGGGAGCCGTACCTCTTCGACCCGCTGATCTGAGCGTTTCCAGCGGCTGTGTCAGGCTGGTGGGGGAGCACCGCCGAGCTTCGGGAGGCTCATGATGGCCGAGATCAGGGTGAACGGGGTCTCACTGCACTACGAGGCCCGTGGCGAGGGTCCCGGCGTCGTCCTGGTGCACGGTTCGTGGAGCGACAGCGACTCCTGGGCGCGGGTGACGCCGGGCCTGGCCGAGTTCACCACCGTCGTCGCCTACGACCGCCGGGGCCACAGCCGCAGTGAGGACCTGCTCACCCAGGGTTCGGTTTACGAGGACGCGGCCGACCTGGCCGGGCTGATCCAGGGGCTCGGCCTTGCGCCGGCCTTCGTCTACGGGGACTCGTACGGCGCGCTGGTCACGCTCCGTCTCGCCGCCGCCCAGCCCGATCTGATGCGCGGCATCGCCGTGCACGAGCCGCCCGGGACCGGCATCCTGCTCGCCGATCCGGACCTGCGCCCGATCGGCACCGCCTTCGCCGACCGGATCGCCGCCGTCCGGGAGCTGCTGGAGCAGGCCGAATCCGCTGCGGCCGCCGAACTGTACGTGGACAGCCTCGCCTTCGGCCCGGGCGCGTGGGAGCAACTGCCCGCGCCGATCCGGCACACGTACATCCGCAACGCGCCGACCTACCTGGACGAGCTGCGCGACCCGGACGCGC
The DNA here is from genome assembly GCF_044768305.1 of Kitasatospora sp. NPDC101155. Lineage (NCBI taxonomy): Bacteria > Bacillati > Actinomycetota > Actinomycetes > Kitasatosporales > Streptomycetaceae > Kitasatospora > Kitasatospora sp. NPDC101155. The sequence goes on from NZ_JBIWPN010000030.1 coordinate 17,505, forward strand.
TCGACCTCGACCTCGCCGGCCTGGCCCGGTTCACCGACCCGGCGCTGCTCACGCAGAGCGATGGCAGTGCGCCGATGTTCGGCGAGGTGCTGGATCTCATCGACCTCGCCCTGCCGAAGGCGGAACGGCATCTCTATGAGGGCGCCGGTCACGCTCCGCATCTGTCCCAGCCGGAGGAGTGGGTGCGGGTGGTGCTGCCGCGCGCGTTGGTGTGAACCGGGGCCGAGGGGCGCGAAATCAGCCGCCCGCGCCCGCTCACACGCCTGCCGCGATGCGCTCCTCAGTGCGCCGTCACTTCGCCGCCCCGGTCCGGCGCAGCCGGACCGTCAGGACGGGGCGGTCGGGTCGGGGCCTCGGCCGCAGCGAGAGGGGTCGGGTCGACCGGCTACCGGGATCTATCCGTAGTGGCTGGGGCTTCAGCCCGAGGGTGAAGCGGATCTGAACCTTGCTCTGAGCTGAGGGGGCACCTTCCCGTGCTGTTGGCGGGAGGTGCCTTCTGTCAGTGCTGTGTGGCATGTTGATCGCGTCGTCGGTTCCCGGAATGGGGGTGTTCTTCGCGCAGCTCAGATATTCGTTCCGCCTCTATCCGAATGGACCTCAGCGTTCGGCGCTGGCACGTGCGTTCGGGTGCGCTCGCGTGGTGTTCAACGACGCGCTGCGTGCACGTGAGGACGCTCGCGTCGCCGGACTGCCGTTCGTGAGGTCGGCGGAGTTGTCCAAGACGCTGACCTTCGCGAAGAACACTCCCGAGCGTGCATGGCTCGGCGAGGTGTCGTCGGTGGTCTTGCAGCAGGCGCTCCGAGACCTGGATGCCGCCTACCGGAACTTCTTCGACGGTCTCAAGGGCAAGCGCCCGAAGATGGGGCCGCCCCGGTTCAAGTCCCGGAAGGACACCCGGCAGGCGATCCGGTTCACCGCGAACGCCCGGTGGAAGATCACCACTGGCGGGGACCTGTCCCTGCCGAAGATCGGCGACGTTCGGGTGAAGTGGTCCCGTTCCCTGCCCTCGGCACCGTCCACAGTGACGGTGGTCATGGACAGCGCGGGCCGATACTTCGCCTCGTTCGTCGTGGACACCATCCCCGAGATCCTTCCCGGGACGGAGCCGATCATCGGCCTTGATCTGGGACTCGGGCACTTCGCCGTCCTCTCGGACGGCACGAAGATCGACAGCCCCAAGTTCCTGCGACGTGCCGAGAAGAAGCTCAAGCGCGCCCAACAGGCCCTGTCTCGCAAGGAAAGGGGCAGCAACAACCGGACCAGGGCCCGCGTCAAGGTCGCCAAGGCGCACGCCAAGGTGGCCGACGCCCGGCGCGATTTCCATCACCAGCTCTCCACCCGGCTCATGCGCGAGAACCAAGCCGTGGCGGTGGAAGATCTGGCGGTCAAGGGACTCGCCCGTACCAGGCTGGCCAAATCCGTGCACGATGCCGGGTGGTCGCAGTTCGTCACGATGCTGGAGTACAAGGCTGCGAAGTTCGGCCGGACCCTGATCAGGATCGGCCGGTTCGAGCCGACCAGCCAGGTGTGCTCGAACTGCGGCGTCAAGGACGGCCCCAAACCCCTTCACGTCCGCACGTGGCAATGCCTGGCGTGCGGGGCGTGGCTGGACCGGGACGTGAATGCCGCTGTCAACATCGCCAAGGCCGCCGGACTGGCGGTGACAGCCTGTCGAGCGCGGGTAAGACCGGGACTCGTCCCGGCACAGCGCGAAGAAGCAGGAACCCACCGAGACGGTCACCCGACCGTGGTAGGAATCCCCGGCCGCTAGGACGGGGAGCGGAAGTCAAGAGTTCGCCGACCCGAACTACGGCGGGGTGCCGGAGGCCCGCACGAGGCCGCCGGCGGGCAGCCGGAGAAGCTCCAGGCCTTCATCGACGAGGTGCACAAGAACGACGCCGCACCGGCCGAGGCGCTCAGCCAGGGACTGCACGCCGCCACCCTGTGCGCCGACGGCCGCTATCCGTGGGGCACGTCGGACACCCCGGTCGAGGGCCGGGCGGCCGCGCTGGCGCAGACTCGGCAGGACCTGACCCCCGAACAGACCTGGCCGTACGACGCGGCGACCGCGACCGGGCTGGGCAGCCTGCTGGTCTGCCAGGACTGGCCGCGCGAGGAGGTGCCGCCGACCCCGCCGGCACACCGCAAGCTGCCGAACGTGCCGGTGTTGCTGCTCGGCGGCGACCGTGACCTCTCCACCCCGTACGAGTGGCTGTACCAGCAGGCCGAGTCGACCCACGACCCGGAGATCGTGATCGTCCCCGGGGCCTCGCACTCGGTGCAGACCCGGGCGGTCAACCCGCTCGGGCGGCAGGCGGTCTACGACTTCCTGCAGAAGTAACCGGAAGTCGCGAGCGGCGACGGACCGTTCCGCACGGGGGTGGGAACGGTCCGTCGCCGGCTAAGCGTGGCGCCCCCCCGCCCGGCTCCCGGCGCGGGGGGGGCGGCGCGGGGGCGGTCGGGGGGGGGGTGGCCCCCGGGCGGCCCGAT
>NZ_JBIWPN010000030.1:20004-101570 GCF_044768305.1 Kitasatospora sp. NPDC101155
CCGGGGGGTTACCCCCGGGGGGGGGGGGGGGGTTATTCCTAGGGCGTCCTCATCACCCGTCTCGCGGGGGGGGGGCCCCCGGGGGGCGGGGGGGGGGGGCCCCCGCCCCCCCCCCGCTTCAGCGTTCGGCGCCCCAGCCGTCGTCCGGCCGGGTGGGGTCCGGCTCGGGGCAGTCCGGGTGGTCGTAGCCCCAGAGGCCGACCTTGTGCAACAGCCAGTCCGTCAAAGGGGGTTGGTCGTGGTCGAGCCGGTCGACCAGGACGAAGGCCACCCGCAGTTCGGCGGCCGGTGCCACCTCCAGGGTGCGCTGGCCGGGGATGTTCTCGTACGTCACCGTCTCCCAGGAGCAGCCGGCCTCGGTCAGTGCGGCGGCCAGCCCGGACTCGGTGACCCGGGTGTCGATGGTGTCCAGCTCGCCGTAGGGCTGCGGGAGTTCCAGTTCCCCGTGCCAGGCGGGCAGGGAGAACGAGCGAAGCCGGCGGCAGCGGCAGAACACCGTCCAGGCGTCGCCCCAGCCGAAGGCGTGGGGCCAGCGCGAGTCCTTGTGGACGCGCCCGGCGTCCCACGGATCGCCGTACCGGGCGGCGAGTTCGGGCAGCGAGGCGTCGTAGCGCAGATCGCCGAACCCGCCGGTGACGGCGAGTGCGGCGAGCTGGCGCGGGAAGTTCATCACGACAGGCATCCGCGCACCGCCTCGACCAGCCGGTTGGCGCGGGCGTCGCCGTGGCCGATCATCCGGTTGGCGACGTACGCGAAGCCGACGCCGAACTCGTCGTCGCCGAAGGCGAACTGGCCGCCGGCGCCGTCGTTGCCGAAACTGCGCGGGCCGAGCAGCCGGCGGAAGGCGGGCGAGTCGAGCAGCATGCCTGAGCCCCAGCGGGCGCCCATGTCGAAGCCCAGGAAGCCCTGGCCGGCGGAGAGTTCGCGCACCGCGTCGGTCACCGTGTCGGACGAGAGCAGCCGCTCGCCGCCGTCCAGGCCGGTGACCGCTGCCGCGTACAGGCCGGCCAGGCCGGTGGCGGAGCCGACGGCGCCCGCGCCGGGCAGCTCGATCGCGTGCAGGGCCGGGTCGTTCCAGCCGTGCGGCACGTCCAGTCCGGGGAAGACCAGGGCGCCGTTCATGGTCACGATCCGGGTGAGCAGGTGCTCCGGGCCGGGCATCGGGCGGCGGCCTTCGGCCTCCACCAGCCGTGCCACGTGCGGGAGTTCGGTCTCCGGCAGGCCGATCCAGAGCGGTAGGCCGAGCGGTTCGGCGAGCTCCTTGCGCAGGAACGCGCCCGGGGTCAGGCCGGTGATCCGGCGGATCACCTCGCCGACCGCGAAGCCGAGCACATGGCCGTGGTACTCGTAGGTCGTCCCCGGCTCCCAGAGCGGCTCCTGCTCCTCGATCGCGCGGACCACCGGCTCCCAGGCGGCGATCTCCTCGAAGGAGAGCACCGTGTCCAGCGCCGGGAGGCCGGCCCGGTGGCCGAGGATCATCCGGGTGGTGATGTCCCGCTTGCCGTGGCGCGCGAACTCGGGCCAGTAGCGGGCGATCGGGGCGTCCAGGTCGAGCGGGCCCCGCTGGGCGAGGAGCAGGGCGCTGATGGCGACCGCGCCCTTGGCGCAGGAGAACACCGGCACCAGGGTGTCCCGCGTCCAGGCCCGGCCGGTGCGCTCGTCGGCGGTGCCGCCCCACAGCTCGACCACCTTGCGGCCGCCGACGTACACCGTGACCGCGGCGCCGAGCTCGGGGAACTCCTCGAAGTTGGCGGCGAAGACGTCCGCGACGGCGCCGTAGTGCTCGTCCGCCCACCCCTGATACTGCCGCATTCGTGCTGCCCCGTTCTGCTCGTGTGGCCTGAGCCAAGATCATCGACCGGACCACGGTACGGGGTTGGGAGGGTTGCGACGAACGGTTTTGGCCGCGTCGGGACGGATGGGGCGGGTGGGGCGGACGCGCTCGCCACGGGAGGGTGACCGGGTTGGAGCTGACGGAGTTGACCGGGCCGTGGAAGCGGCACGCCGGCTGGCTGTCAGCGCACCCGCCGGGGCTTTGCGGGCCCGGTGCGCTCAGTCGACGGCCGGGTCGTACAGCGGCAGGAAGTGCACCACTGCCTCCTCGTACGGGTGGACCGCGCGGACGGCCTTCAGGACGGCCGCGGCCTGCTCCCGCTCGCAGAAGGACTCCACCCGGCACTCCTCCGCCCGCTGCACCTCGCCCGGCGTGCCCTGGTAGGGCTGCGCGGCGGGCAGGGGCAGCCAACTGCCGGTGATTCGCCAGACGCTGGTGCACCGGGCGTACTCGCCGGCCCGGCCCGCGCCGGCGGCGTGGAGGGCATCGACGACCTGCTCGACGTGGCTCTCCGGGACGGATATCTCGATCTTCAAGCGTGTCATGCCGGGGACCCTAGCGGGCGGTCGCGGTCCGACGGGAGAACCGGTGCGGCCAGGCGCTGAGCGCGAGCGCGGTGCCGATGCCGACGAAGGCCGCCGCGCCGGCCGGGATCACCCAGCCGGTCAGCGGGGCGTTGCCGGAGCCGCTGCCGAGTGCGCCGAGCAGGGCGGTGAGCAGGCCGTACGGGATCAGCAGGGTGCCCGCCCAGGCGGGGACGAGCAGCAGGCGCCGGGGCAGCGGGCGGGCCGGCGGTCGGTGGGCGAGTAGCAGGGCTAGGGCCACGCCCGTCAGTGCCAGGGCGGCGGTGAAGTCGACGCCGTGCCGTTCCAGCCAGATCAGGGCGGCGGGGCCGCCGTTGCGTCGGAACTCGTCCGCCATGTCGAAGCTGTCGGTCATCCCGGCCCGGCCGCCCGCTGCCCAGTAGGTCTTCAGCGCGATGTAGGGCAGGGCGAGGCTGCCGGTCAGGGCGACCAGGCGCTGATGGTGTCGGGTCATGGTGTGCACTCCTCGTCGTCGGTGGTCCCAGCCTCGCGGAGCGGGCCCCGGTGGGCGTCCTGCGCTGGTACGGGCCGGCTCCCTCGGGCGGGGGAGGTGGGTGTCGGGACGGCTAGCCGGGCGCGGGTGTGGGCAGGCTCGCTCGGACACGTATGCACACGTTGCACCGGATGAAGGAGCGCATGATGACCGCAGTGCACGAATCCGTCCTCGACGCGATCGGCGGGACGCCGCTGTTCCGCCTCGCCCGGCTGGGTGCCGGGATCGCCGCGCCGATCTATGCCAAGGCCGAGTTCCTCAACGTCGGCGGCAGCGTCAAGGACCGCGCCGCACTGTCGATGATCCTGGCCGCCGAGCGGGAGGGTCTGCTGAAGCCTGGTGGGACGATCATCGAGGCGACCTCCGGCAACACCGGCATCGGGCTGGCCATCGTGGGCCGTCAGCGCGGCTACCGGGTGATCGCCGGGGTGTCGGACAAGTCGTCGCCGGAGAAGTCGGACATCCTGCGGGCGTACGGCGCCGAGGTGGTGCTCGCGACGACCTCGGTGCCGCAGGAGGATCCCCGGCACCTGTTCAACGTGGTCCGGCGGCTCACCGAGGAGATCCCCGGTGCCTGGCTCGCCAATCAGTACGACAACCTGGCCAATCCGGACGCCCATGTCCGCACCACCGGTCCCGAGATCTGGGAGCAGACCGGCGGCCGGGTGACCCACTTCGTGGCGGGCGTCGGCACCGGCGGCACCGTCACCGGCACCGGCGGCCATCTCAAGCAGGTGTCCGGCGGCTCGGTGACCGTCATCGGCGCGGACCCGGAGTCCTCCTCGTACGGCGGCGGGGACGGCAGCCCGTGGTTCGTCGAGAGCATCGGGCACTTCCTGCACCCCGAGACGGTCGAGGACCGCTGGCCGCAGGCCTACCGCTCGGAGGTGATCGACTCCTTCGAGCGGATCCCGGACCGCGAATCGCTGCTGACGGCCCGTCGGCTCGCCCGCGAGGAGGGCATCCTGGCCGGTCCGTCGTCCGGCACGGCGGTGGCGGCGGCCCTGCGGGTGGCGCGCGGGCTGGGGCCGGAGGACCTGGTCGTCGTGCTGCTGCCGGACTCGGGCCGCTCCTACCTGTCCAAGGTGCACAGCGACGGGTGGATGCGGCGCTGGGGCTTCCTGGAGGAGCCGGGGGAGACGGAGCTGCGCGCCGCGCTGGCGGCGGCCGGCCCGCTGGTGACGGTCGGCGCGGACGCGACCGTCGGCGAGGCGCTGGAGGCGATGCGGACCGCGCCCGGCGGGGTCGCCCCGGCCGTACTGCCGCGGGCGGCGCGGCCGTACGGGGTGGCCGACGCGGAGGTGCTCGGCTCGGTGTCCCGGGAGGTGCTGGAGGTGGCGCTCGCGAACGGCGACGCCAAGGGCGACGACCCGGTGCGCCCGCTGCTCGGTCCGGCCCTGCCGACGTTCGGGGTCGGGCAGCCGGCCGCCGAGGCGCGGGCCGAGCTGCTGGCGGGCGGGCAGCCGGGGGTGGTGGTGCTGGTGGACGGGAAGGCGGCCGGGGTGCTGACCCGGGCCGCGCTCATCCGGTAGCCGACAGGGGGCCCGTCCGGCGGATCCGGTCGGACCGGCCCTGTCCCGCCGCGGGCGCCAGGATGGCGTGGACGACCCGGTCCAGGGTGCGGTCGAAGGCCTGGTCCGGGTCGGCCGGCCAACTCTCCCTCGTCGTCTTCCCGTTGGCGATGATCACCAATGCCTACGTGCCCACCGGCGGGATGCCCGGCCGGCTTCGGGTGGTCGCGGACTGGAACCCGATCAGCTCCGTCGTCCAGGCCTGCCGTGAACTCTTCGACAACCCGTCCGCGCCCGGCGGCGCCTGGCCGATGCAGCACGCGGTGCTCGCCTCGCTGCTCTGGAGCGCGTTGCTGCTCGCGCTCTGCCGGCCGCTGGCCGTACGGAAGTTCGCCACCCACGGACGGTGACCCACCGGGTCCTGAAATGTGCTGGACACTCGTGCCGGTGTGGTCTTGGGTGGGGCGCCATGGAGTACACCCACCTCGGCCGCACCGGCCTGACCGTGTCCCGTCTCTGCCTCGGCACCATGAACTTCGGCCCCCACACCGAGGAGGCCGAGGCCCACCGCCTCATGGACACCGCCCACGAGCGCGGCATCAACTTCTTCGACACCGCCAACGCCTACGGCCGCGACAGCGAGGGCAACCTCAAGGGCCGCACCGAGGAGATCATCGGCCGCTGGTTCGCCGAGGGCGGCGGGCGTCGCGAGCGCACCGTGCTCGCCACCAAGGCCTACGCCGAGATGAGCGACTGGCCCAACGAGGGCCGGCTCTCCGCGCTCGCCATCCGCAAGGCCGTCGAGGCCAGCCTGCGCAGGCTGCAGACCGACCACATCGACCTCTACCAGATGCACCACATCGACCGGGACACGCCCTGGGAGGAGATCTGGCAGGCGATGGAGGTCCTGGTCGCCCAGGGCAAGATCATCTATGTCGGCTCCAGCAACTTCGCCGGCTGGCACATCGCCCAGGCCCAGGAGGCCGCCCGCTCCCGGCACTTCCTCGGCCTGGTCAGCGAGCAGTCGCTCTACAACCTGCTCGACCGCACCGTCGAACTCGAGGTCATCCCCGCCCTCCAGCACTACGGCCTCGGACTGATCCCCTGGTCCCCGCTGCGCAGTGGCCTGCTCGGCGGCGTCCTGCGCAAGGAGCGCGAGGGCACCCGCGGCCGCAGCGCGCTGGGCTACGCGAGTGAGCTCCTGGAGAAGTACCGCGAGCGGATCCAGGCCTACGAGGACTTCGCCGACGAACTCGGCACCGACCCCGCCGACCTCGCCCTCGCCTGGCTGCTCTCCCGCCCGGCCGTCACGGCCCCCATCATCGGCCCGCGCACCCCGGCCCACCTCGACGCCGCCCTCGCGGCCCTCGACCTGAAGCTCGACCAGAAGACCCTCGACCACCTCGACGACCTCTTCCCCGGGCACCGGCCCGCCCCGGAGGACTACGCCTGGTAGGCCTGGGCCTACGGCGCCGACCCCCGGGGCGCCGACCCGCGGGGGGGTTGGCCCCGGGGGTCGGCCCCCGGTGAACAGCCGTTCGCCCGTCCGTCGACGGCCCGGATTGTGGTAGCAAGGCAGCCATGAGCGAGCGGGAGGCGTACCACCACGGGGCGTTGCCGGAGGCGCTGGTGACGGCGGCCTTCGAGGTGCTGGACGAGCAGGGCCAGGAGAAGGTGAGCGTGCGGGAGGTGGCGCGCCGGGCGGGGGTGTCGGCGGGCGCGCCGTTCCGGCACTTCGCCGACCGGCAGGCCCTGCTGACCGCGCTGGCGGACCGGGTGCTGGCGGACTTCGAGCACTGGCAGGAGGCGCAGGTGGCGGCCGCGGAGGCGGTCGGCGGGTCGGGGATGCGGGCGCTCGGGCTGGGATTCGTCCGGTACGCGCTGCGTCACCCGCGGCGGTTCGAGCTGGTGCGCTCGCGGGTGTTCGCGGCCTCGCCGGATCCGGAGCTGCGCGAGCGGCTGGACGGGATGGACCGGGCGTTCACCGGACTGATCCTGGCGGACCAGCAGGCGGGACGGCTGGGGCCCGGTGATCCGGATCTGGTGCTGCTGTCCGGGCAGGCGCTGGTGTACGGGCTGGCGCAGATGATCGTGGACGGCTACCTGCCGGCCGAGAAGGCGGAGGAGCTGGCCGTCCAGGTGCTGGACACCTTCCGCTACGGGATCGCCAACAGGCCATCGCAGTAACGCAATTGTGGCTGTGGTGAGCCTTGACCGGCCTTCCGGGCCTTGATGTAATCGCCGATTACATGAGGTGCGGGGCCGGGTGCGGGAGGTCGGGATGTCCAGGGGAACCACGTTCGTCCGCTCGATGTTCGCCAGGCCGCTGCCCGGCTACACCACCGCCGGCGCCACCGGCGACACCGTGGTGCTGCTGATCGGCATGCGGATCAACCGCTTCTGGGCCGTGCACCACTGGGGCCCGGTGATGTTCGCGATGCTCCGGATGCTGCGCGAGCTGCGCCGCAGCCCCGAGCGGGGGCTGCGCGGCCGGATCCTGCTCACCGCCTCGCCGCGCACCTACTACGTCGTCCAGTACTGGGAGTCGAAGGAGAAGCTGTACGGCTACGCGAGCGCGCCGGACGGCCTCCACCACACCGTGTGGGGCATCGCCAACCGCAAGGTGCGCGAGGGCAGGACCCGTCAGCACGTCGGGCTCTGGCACGAGACGTACATCGCCCCCGAGGGCGGCTACGAGTCGATCTACTTCGACATGCCGCCGTTCGGCCTGGCCGGCGCCACCGGCGCGCTGCCGGTGGAGGACCGCGGCCGGCACGCCGCCCAGCGCCTGGCCTACCGGTCGGGGGAGGGCGAGGGCCCTCAGGGAGTGTCGTGAGTCGTCCGGCCACCCTGGCGTGAGAGCGTCGGGGGATGGTCGAACAGGGCGGCGCCGCGCGGCCGGCGCGGGTGGTGCACGAGGTGCCGTACCGGGCGCAGTGGGAGTCCGCGGAGCTGGCGCGGGCGATCGTGGACGGGCAGCTGGACGCGGCGCGGGACCCGCGGTGGGGGCAGTCCGGGGCGGCCAGCCCGGAGGAGTACGCCTGGTGGTCCTGGCGGCTGTGCGGGGTGGCCTGTCTGCGGATGGCGCTGGAGCACTGGTGGGGGGTGACCCCGACGACGATGGCGCTGGCCGCCGAGTGCGTGGCGGCGGGCGCGTACGTGAAGGACGGCGAGAGCCTGCGCGGGCTGGTCCACGCGCCGTTCGCCGACTACGTCCGGCGGCGCTGGGGACTGGTCGCGTACGCAAGGGAGTTGACGCCCGGGGAGGTGGCGGCCGAGGTGGCCGACGGGCGGCTGGTGATGCTCTCGGTGCACCCGACGATCCGGGAGCCGCACGGGCCGGAGCCGGTCCGGCGCGGCGGCCACCTGGTGCTGGCGGTGGGCGCCACGGACACCGCGCTGCTGATCCACAACCCCTCCGGCTTCCCGGAGGAGTCGCAGGCCTTCGCGCGGGTGCCGTGGCGCTCGTTCGGGCTGTTCTACGCCGGGCGGGGGATCGTGCTCGGCCCGCCCGGCGCGGGGGAGCGTCAGGTGTTGTCCGGCAGCCCGACCGGGTAGAACGGCGCGCTGCTCCGACAGAGCGCCGAGATCGGCTTCAACGCGGCGGCCAGCTCGTCCAGTTCGGCGCGGGGGTAGTCCTCCCAGACCCGGGCGGCGGCCAGGTCGGTGGCCGCCTCCAGGGCCTGGTGGCGGATCCGGCCGAGCTCGGTCACCGTGCCGGCCGCGGTCAGCCAGCCGCGCTCGACCAGGCGCTCGGCGGCCGCCTCCCACTCGGCGTCCGTCCAGCCGCGCACCGGCTGGAGCTGCTCGCGCCGCATGTCCATCGCACAGCGGATCACCAGCGCCTCGCAGCCGTCCAGCCCGGAGGCCACCAGCGCGGCCACATGGCCGTCGCCGCGGTGCTCGCGCATCACGGTGGCGGCCTGCCAGAGCCGCTCGTACAGCCAGGTCGGCCGGGGGAGCACGGCGTTGGCGGCGGCCAGCACCCGGCCGGCGCAGTCCAGCCGGGCCGCGGCCTGCTCCAGCGTCTCGACCGCCCGTTCGACCTGCTCCCGGTTCACGTGCTCCAGCAGCCGGGCCAGCGCCGCCCCCGAGCCCTTCAGCCGGGCGGTCAGCGTCTCCTCCGGGCTCGCCAGCGACCACACCGCGGGCAGCGCCCGCTCCACCATCGCCGGGGCGAAGTTGAAGAACGCGGCGATCACCGGCGGAGCGTCCACCGCGCCCAGCGGGGCCGAGCGGCCGGCGAAGTAGCCGCGCCAGAAGCCGCGCAGCCCGGCCCCCTCGAAGGTCTCCTGAGCCTCGGGCTGGAAGTAGGTGACGGCGTGCACCGGCTCGAAGAGCCACCAGAGCGCGCGGGCGGGGTGGACGAGATCGGCCATCGGGAGCCTTCCTCGGACAGAGCTCCGGGCGGGCGCGGGGAGCTCGACTGGTCGGGACGGTCCGGCGGACGCCCGGACGGCGCGGTGCCGGTGCCGCTCGGGCGGACGCGCGGGCCGCTCAAGTGCTGATGACCACGGTGGCGGGCCCGGTAACCCCGCACGGCGTGTGATGGCAGTCACACGGGACGGGGGTCGATCTCGGCCCCCGCGTCCGGCCGGCTACCGGTTCACCGGCGGCATCGCGAGCGGGTTGATCGGCATCTGCTCGCGACAGAGCGCCGCGATCGGCTTCAAGGCGGTAGTCAGGCGGTCGAGTTCGTCGTGCGGCAGGCCCTCCCACACCCGGCCGGCGGCCAGGTCGGTGGCGGCCTCGACGGACCGGTGCCGGACCCGGCCGAGCTCGGTGACCGCCCCCTCCGCTGTCAGCCAGCCCCGCTCGACCAGCCGCGCCGCGGCGGCCGCCCACTCGGCGTCCGTCCAGCCGCGCAGCGGCTGGAGCACCTCGCGGCTGGCGTCCAGCGCGCAATGGAGCACCGGCGCCTCGCAGCCGTCCAGCCCGGCGGCGACCAGCGCGGCGACGTGGCCGTCGCCGCGGTGCTCGCGCAGCACGGCCGCGGCCTGCCACAGCCGCCCGTACACGTCCGCCGGCCGGGGGAGCGCGGCGTTGGCGGCGGCCAGCACCCGGCCGGCGCAGTCCAGCCGGGCCACCGCCTCCTCCAGCGCGGTCGCCGCGGACTCGACCTGCTCGGGCTCCACCGGCGCCAGCAGCCGGGCCAGCGCCGCCGCCGAGCCCTCGGTCCGGGCGGTCAGCGCCTGCTCGGGGCTCGCGTGCGTCCACACCTCGGGCAGGGCCCGCTCCACCGTCGCCGGGGCGAAGCTGAAGAACGCGGCGATCACCGGCGGTGCGTCCACCGCGCCCAGTGGGGCCGAGCGGCCGGCGAAGTAGCCGCGCCAGCCGCCGTCCAGCCCGGCCGCCTCGAAGGCCGCCCGGCTCTCGGGCTGGAGGAAGGTGACGGCGTACACCGGCTCGAAGAGCCACCACAGCGTGCGGGCGGAGTGGACGGGATCGGACATCGGGAGGCCTTCCTCGGGGGGAGCTTGCCGGCTGGACGGGGCGGCCCGGTGGGCACGGGGCGCACTGGGGGCCGCTCAGGTGCTGATGGCCACGGCGGTGGCCCCGGTAGCCACGGGCGGCGTGTGATGACGGTCACGCGGGGGCCGCGGGGTGCGGTCGCCGGCAGCGCGGCGCGAGATGATGGGACGAGGTGCCCGCCGACCGGGCGCCCCGCCCGCGCAAGCCCCTCGCACGAAGGTAGTCGGCCATGCCCCAGATCAGCCCCAGCATCCTCTCCGCCGACTTCGCTCGGCTCGCCGACGAGGCCGAGGCCGTCCGGGGCTCCGACTGGCTGCACGTGGACGTCATGGACAACCACTTCGTGCCCAACCTGACCCTGGGCGTCCCGGTGGTCGAGTCGCTCGCCCGTGCCACCGACATCCCGCTCGACTGTCACCTGATGATCGAGGACCCGGACCGCTGGGCCCCGCAGTTCGTGGAGGCCGGGGCCGGCTCGATCACCTTCCACGTCGAGGCCGCCGCCGCGCCCGTCCGGCTGGCCCGGGAGATCCGCGCCAAGGGCGCCCGCGCCTCGATGGCACTCAAGCCGGGCACCCCGATCGAGCCGTACGAGGACCTGCTGCCCGAGCTCGACATGCTGCTGATCATGACGGTCGAGCCCGGCTTCGGCGGCCAGGCGTTCCTGGACATCATGCTGCCGAAGATCCGCCGCACCCGGGAGCTGATCGCCAAGCACGACCTGGAGCTGTGGCTGCAGGTCGACGGCGGCGTGTCCGCGTCCACCATCGAGCGCTGCGCCGAGGCCGGCGCCGACGTCTTCGTGGCCGGTTCGGCGGTGTACGGAGCCGAGGACCCGGCCGAGGCCGTCCGGAGCCTGCGCGAGCTGGCCGCCAAGGCGAGCGCGGACGCCTGGTGGGCCTGCGCGCACTGAGGTCCCGCTTCTTTGCGACACCGCTGACTGCGGCACCGCCGGACGGCCGGGCGCGGGTGGAGGAACGTCGCGCCGTGATGGATGATCGGTGACGACGCACCCCTCTCCGCCCGGCCCTCCTCGTACGGTGGTGGAACCGCGATGAGCAACCTCGACCTCAAGCCGGCCCCGACCAGCTGCGGTCGCGAGGCCAGTCACGGCCCGGTGAAGGATCTGCTGGCGGGCCGTCAAGTCCCGCTCGGCGAGAGCATGGTGGTCCGCCGACTGCTGCCCAACCTGGGCCGCCGGATGGTCGGCGCCTGGTGCTTCGTGGACCACTACGGCCCCGACGACATCGCCGACCAGCCGGGCATGCAGGTCCCGCCGCACCCGCACATGGGCCTGCAGACGGTCAGCTGGCTGCACCAGGGCGAGGTGCTGCACCGCGACAGCCTGGGCAGCCTGCAGACCGTCCGCCCGTACGAACTGGGCCTGATGACCTCGGGCCGGGCGATCTCCCACTCCGAGGAGTCCCCGCGCCCCCACGCCCGCTACCTGCACGGCGCCCAGCTCTGGGTCGCCCTGCCGGACGCGCACCGGCACGCCGCCCCCACCTTCGAGCACCACCCCGACCTGCCCGTGGTCACCGCCCCGGGCCTGCGCGCGACCGTCATCCTCGGCACCCTGGACACCGCCACCTCGCCCGGCACCACCTACAGCCCGCTGGTCGGCGCCGACCTGGCCCTCACCGAGGGCGCGGACCTCAACCTCCCGCTGGTCCCCGAGTTCGAGTACGCCGTCCTCGCCATGACGGGCCGCATCGACGTCGACGGCGTCCCGGTCGAACCCGGCTCGATGCTCTACCTCGGCTGCGGCCGCCCCGAACTCCCCCTCCTCGCCCGCTCCGACGCCTCGGTGCTGCTCCTCGGGGGCGAGCCCTTCGAGGAGCGGATCGTCATGTGGTGGAACTTCATCGGGCGGTCAACTGCTGATATTGCACAGGCTCGCGAGGAATGGATGAGTACCAACCGTTTTGGTGAGGTCCACGGCTACGGCGGCGACCGGCTGCCCGCCCCCGGACTCCCCGCCATGCCGCTGAAGGCGCGCGGAAGGGTGCGCTGACCTGGGGTTTCGTATGGTGGGCGAAGGGTTGTCGAGGGAGCCGCACGCACTCGTGGATGAACGGCTGCGGCAAGTTGTGACGCTGTACCGAGAAGAACGGCGCGGTCGTGGTTGTCTGGCGCAGGGATCGGCCGTTGGTGATCGCGCGGTGGTCGCGCCGGGTGGGCACGTCGGCGCCGCCGGGCCCTTTTCGCACCACCGTTCGCCGGCCCTGGGGTGTTGGAGGGGCAGGAGCCGTCTACGGGTTCCGGTTGTCGTCACTGTGGGTGACTGAAATGGAGGCCGGGTTCGGGAACCGCCGGACTGCCCTCTGGTGGGCCGTTCTGGGGGTGACTTGGTCGGCGGCGGTGTGTCCGAGTGTGAGGCCGCCTGCGGTGGCCAGGCCGATGGCCGCGGCTTGGCCGATGGTCAGGAGCCCAGGGGCGAGCTGGCCGTGGCTGAGGTGGAGCATGCCTTGGTAAATGGTGTAGCCGGGAGCGAGCGGTGCGATGCCCGCGATGGTGAGCAGCAGTGCAGTGGTGTTGGTGCGGTGCGCGAGGGTCTGGGTGGCGAGGCCGACGAGAGTGGCCGCGACTGCTGCGGCCAGTGGCGGCGGGAGGCGGAATTCCTGCCAGAGCACGAGGTGGACGGTCCAGGCCATCGCGCCGGCCAGGCCGGCCGTGAGCAGGTTCCACCGAGTCCCCTGGAGGCAGAAGGCCAGGCAGACGCAGACCATCGTCGCGGCCAGGATCTCCAGGGGGAGTGCGGCCCAGCCGTGCAGGGCGAAGCCCTCCGGCTGGACCTGCGGGGCCCGCAGCCCGGAGTGCGCCGCAGCGTAGAGGGCCACTCCCACGCCGGCGACGATCGCCGCGACAGTCATCGCCACCTCCAGGGCGCGCGCCGCGGCGGTGACCAGGTACCCCGCGATGGCGTCCTGTACCCCGCTGACGAAGGCCAGGCCCGGCAGCAGCATCGCGATTCCACCCGCTACGACGAGCGGTGCCTGGGTGGTCGTGCCGGTGAGGAAGAGCCCCGTCGCGGTGGTGGTGGCGACCGCTCCCCCCAGGACCACCTGGTGGAAGTTGGGCACGCCGCGGCGCGACAGGTAGATGTTGGCACGGTCGATGAAGGCGGCCACCACGGCGGCGGCGACGAACACCGTCGGCCCCCCGCCCAGCATCACGGTGAAGAAACCGCCCAGGCCCGCCCAGGACAGTGTGACCTGCCAGGCGGGGTGGGCCGGTCGGGCGGCCTCGATCCGCGCCAGGCGGTACCGCGCCAAGCGGACGTCCAGACGACGCCGCGCGACCTGCTCGACGAGGCCGTGGACGGCGTCGATGCGCGAGTAGTCCAGGGTGGCGGTGCGCACAACCCGGAACTCGGTCATGGGCACCGCGCGCGGCCCGCTGCGGTAGGACAGCGAGAGCGCGCCGGCGGTGACGTCCGCCGTGCAGCCGTGGAGCCCCAGGCCCGCCGCCATCGCGGTCGTCGTCGCCACCACGTCGGCGGCCGGCGCGCCGTTGGCCAGCAGCACTTCACCGGTGCGCAGGGCGAGCAGCAGGAGCTCGCCTGCGAATTCGTCCGCCGGGCGAGCGAGGCGGGTGAACTGACGGGCGGTCACCGGCGGTTGCGCGGTCGTCATCGGGCCGCACTCTCGTCGGCCAGCAAGCAGACCTCGGCGATGGCGAAGTGGCGGAGCGCCTCGAAGTTCTCGGGAAAGTCGAGGCGGCCTCCGGCGATGTGTTCGGGGCGTTCGGCGAACAGGCGACGTGCGTGGGCGAGGTAGCCGGCCAGAGCCTCCTCGCCGTGGTGGACCTTGCCGCCGGGGTCGTTCGGGGTGTCGAAGCGGCAGTCGGCCAGGCTCAACGGGGGGTCCAGCGGGGCGAGTCGGTGGCGCCAGAGGCCGGCGTCGGGGGTGAAGCGGTAGTCGGTAAGCAGGCGATGACCGTGCGTGGCGATGAGATCGACCGCCTCGATGACGAAATCCCGGACGGTCTCGGACATGAAGTACGGGAAGCTGACCCGGGTCCAGCCGGGCTTGATGCCTTCGTGCCCCTGCTCGACGATCTCCTCGCGCAGGGCCGCCGAATGGTCGTCACCGATGTCCAGCAGCCGGTGCCCGTACGGGCCGGCGCACGAGCAGCCGCCGCGGGCCTGGATGCCGAACAGGTCGTTGAGCAGCGCGACCACGAAGTTGTGGTGCAGGTAGCGGTCCTGGTGCCGGATCAGGAACGAGACCAGTGGCAGGCGTCGTACGTGGGTTGGGCCGAGGATGACGATGTTCGGGTTCTGCTGCCAGCGGGCCAGCACCGCCTCCCGGGCTCGCTCCTCCCGCGCGTGGATCAGCTCGGTGCCGACCGCCTCCTTGACCCCGAAGGCGAGACCGGCACGGATCGACTCGACGATGGCGGGGGTACCGCCCTCCTCCCGGGCGACCACGTCGTCCAGGTAGTACTGGTGCTGGGGGTCCACGAAGGCCACGGTGCCGCCGCCCGGCACGGTGGGTACGCGATTGCGGACGAGGCTCCGCCGGACGATGAGCACGCCCGGGGACTGCGGGCCTCCGACGAACTTGTGGGGTGACAGGAAGACGGCGTCCTTGTGATCGATACGGCCCGGCGCCGACTCGGCGACCCGGATGGGCACGTACGGCCCGGCCGTGGCGAAGTCCCAGAAGGACAGCGCTCCGTGAGCATGCAGCAGGGAGGCGATGCGGTCGGTGTCGGTGAGGACGCCGGTCACGTTGGAGGCGGCCGAGAAGCTGCCGATGAGCAGTGGCCGGTCCGCGTAGCGGGCGAGCTGGGTGCGCAGATCGTCCTCGTCGATCCGGCCGTCCGCATCCAGCTTGATGACCACGACGTCGGCGATCGACTCCCGCCAGGGCAGTTCGTTCGAGTGGTGTTCGTAGGGGCCGACGAAGACGACCGGCCGCTGATCCGCGGGAATGGCGTGCACCGGGCCGTACAACTCGGCCAGCCCGACCGGGCTCTGCAGCTCCAGGAGGCCGATGAGCTTGTTCACGGCCGCCGTGGTCCCCGACCCGCAGAAGAGCACGACGTGGTCGTCGGTGCCGCCGACCGCGCGGTGGATCAGCCGGCGGGCGTCCTCGCGCAGGCGGGAGGTCTGCAGCCCGGTGGCGGAGCTCTCGGTGTGTGTGTTGGCGTAGTGGGGGAGGACCGCCGAGCGGAGCCAGTCCTCGACGAAGTCCAGCGAACGCCCGGAAGCCGTGTAGTCGGCGTAGGTGATCCGCCGGGGCCCGTACGGGCCCTGCAGTACGTCGCCGTCACCGATGAGGCCGCCCCGGATCCGGGCCAGCAGTGCCGTGGCCGGGCTGGTGGCCCGGGTGCCGGGGCGGGGCTGACGGATCAGTCCGAACGGCTTCCTGAGGGTCGTGAGGACAGCGCCTGCTTCCGTGCTTTCTTCCACGGACCGCCTTACGACGAGTGCCGGGCGAAGGTTCAGCGTGACCGTGGTCACACACGGCCGCGATCACCGGCCTTCCTCATGGACGCGGTCCTGCCGGGCGGCCTCGGCGGCGATCTCGACCCTCGACCGGAAGGAGAGCTTGGCGAGGATGTGGGAGACGTGGGTCTGGACCGTCCGGGTGGAGAGCATCAGTTCTGCGGCGATCTCCGGGTTGGACCGGCTGTCGGCGATCCGGCGGGCGACGCGCAGCTCCGTCGGGGTCAGGCTCTGCCAGCCGGAGGTGGCCCGCGCCCGGGGGCCACGCGCGCCGAGGCGGACCCCGGCCGCTCGCAGTCGGGCCTGGGCTCGGCGGAGCCCCCAGCCGGCACCGAGCGCGGTGTAGGCGGTCGCCGCCTGCTCCAGCCGGCGTCTGGCCTCCGCCGGACGCCCCTGCCGGGCGAGCAGCTCGGCCGCGTCCTCCAAGGCGTTCGCCTGTCGCAGCGGACGGGCCGAGGCCGCGTAGTGGTCGGCGGCCGCCAGCAGCGGTGCCGGATCGGCTTCGAGCAGCGCGGCGGCGTGCAGGGCGGTGTGCTGCCAGGAGGCGATGCCGGGCCCTTGGGACGGCGCAGTGCCGGCGAGGGCGGCGGCGGCCTCGGCGGTCGCGTGGTCACCGACCGTCAGGGCCAGCCGGACGACCGCGGGCAGCCATTCGAACGGGTCCTCCGGGCCGGCCGCGAGCTGCTGGTCGAGGACAGGCAGCAGGGCAGCCAGAGCCTGGTCCGGTCGCCCGGCGCGTTCCGAGGAGATCGCACGCGCCATCAGGAGCCAGTGAGCGGCTCCACCGTCGGCGGGAGTCCGCAGCGGGTGGTCCCGCAGGAGCCCCAGCTGCGCCTCGCACGCGGACGCGTCGTCCTGGAGGCCGGCCACCAGCGCGGCCAGGCCGCGCGCCTGGATGGCCGCGTGCTGGAACTCCTCCCCGCCCAGGTGCTCGATCTCGGCGAGGGCCTCGTTCCACTGCCCGGTGCGGAAGCGGTGGGCCGCGATCGCGAGCGCCGCGCCCTGGCCGTACGTCTGGGTGGGTTCGCCGAAGCGGCGGAGCTCGGTGATCTCCTGCTCAGCCTCGGGGAGCCTGTCCTGAAGGCCCGTGATCACCAGCCGTTGGGTCCGGAGCAGAGTCTCGACCCGGGGATGCGCGCCACCGGCGGAGAGCGCCAGGCCGCGACTGCTCAGTTCGAAGGCGCAGCCCAGGTCGCCGTCCTCGATCCGGGCCAGCACTGCCTGCATCCAGGAGGCGTAGGCGACGGCGAAGGTCTCGCACGAGCGTTCACCACCGGCCACCGCGTCGGCTGCCGCCTCGGCGGCCCGGTCGGGTCGGCCCGACCGGAACAGGTAGAAGGACTTCTCGGCCTGCAACCGTGCCCTTGACCGCTCGCTGATGCCCTCGATCGCGGTAGCGGCGGTAAGCAGCTCGGCGGCCTCCCGAGCCCCGGCACCGGTGGAGGAACGGCCGTAGAGCGTCTCGCTGAGCAGCCAGGATGCCTCGGCCGCGACATCGGGCGCGCAGGACGGCGCGGCCAGCAGCTGACGTGCGGTCACCTCGGCTTCGTCGGGCCGGCCCAGCGCGTTGAGTGCCTCGACCGTGCGCAGCTGCAGGCCGGTCCGATCTGTTGCCTGACGGTCCCCGTCGACGGCCTGCGTCAGCAGCTCCAGCGCTACGGCCGGTGAGCGGGTGACCAGTTCGCGGGCGTGCCGGGTGACCCAGCCGTGCAGCCACGCGTCGGTGGCCATGGGGACCGCCCGGATCAGATGGCCGGCCACCTGGTCGAGCGGCGCACCGGCCAGATCGAGCGCCTCCGCCGTCTGCCGGTGCAGCGCACCGCGCATGGCCTTGGGGGTGCTCTCCACGAGCGCCTGCCACATCATGTGGTGACGGAATCTGAGCCGCTCGCCGGCCGGGTCCAGTACGGCGGCGGCGAGTGCCTCCTCGAGCACCGGAACGAGAGCGATCAGCGAACGGCGCGACACCGCGGCGAGATCGGCGGGCCGGAACTCGATGCCCAGCACGGCGGCGATCCGAAGGGCCGCGCGGAGCTCGGCGGACAGCCGCTGGACCCGGTCGGTGATCGCCGCCCCGAGCGAGAGGTCGTGACGGCCGGGGGTGACCTCGAACCCGTGCTGCCCCTTCGTCAGTCCGCCCTGCCGGCGGAGCAGAGCCGTCAGCTCGGTGAGGTGGAGCGGATTGCCGCTGGCCCGGTCGAGCGCCCCCAGCAGGGACGGCCCCACCGGGCCGCCCAGCGAGGCGGCCACCAGAGCGGCCGCCTCGGGCGGGGCCAGCGGTTCCAGATCCATCACGAGGCCACCGCCGCGCTGCAGCGTGTGCAGCACGAGGGCCTCGGTGCCGGCGCCGGTGCCGGGCGTCACGGACGCCGCCACCATGAGCGGAAACTGCTCGGCTTGGCGGGCCAGACGCAGCCAGAGCGTCGCCGAAGCCTCGTCCGCCCGGTGGAGGTCGTCCACCACGACGAGCACCGGGCTGCTGGCGCACTGCTGCTCTACCACCTGGAAGAGCCGCTCGGCGGTGGCCGACATCGGGTCGGTCATGTCTGCGGCCGTGTGCCGGGCCGAGGCTTCTACGGCGGCTCGGTACTCCGCCCGCAGCTGCCCGGAGCACGGCTGGTCACGTTCCAGCAGATCCAGGAACGTCCCGAGCGGGAAATGCCGCTCCGACTCGTTCGCCGTGCTCCAGAGCACCGCGAAGCCCGACTCCTGGGCCCGGTCGGCGCAGGCCCTCAGCAGGGTGGACTTCCCGATCCCGGCTTCACCCCGGAGCAGGACAGCGCCCCCTCGGCCGGCTGCGGCGGTGGACAGGACGTCGTTGAGCTGCGAGGACTCGGCCGTCCGACCGATCAGAGTTGCGGTCGCTCGGCTGGTTCTCATTCTGGCAATTATCGCATTGGCAACCTTTCATCCAGTTTCGAGTGTCAGTACCCGAAAACCCGTATCCGTGGGTCTGGGAGACTGGCCCGAGTGCCGAGACAGCCCGGCAGGCGTGAGCCCGAGGCGCTGAGCAGCTGTGATGGTCGGGCGATGGTGAAGTGGATCTTGATGGTAGTAACAGTGCAGGGCCGTGAGACCGAGCGGGCGCACCTTGAACTCATGGTTCGGCAACTGACGGGGGGCCGAGGCCAGGCGATGGTGCTCCGCGGTGAGCCGGGTATCGGGAAGTCGGCGGTGCTCGACGTCGTCGAGGCCCTGTGCCGGTCCGCCGGAATTACGGTCCTGCGCGGTGCGGCGGATGAGATCGACCGGTCGGTGCCGTTCGCCGTCCTCAGCGAGTGCCTTGAGGCGGGTGCCGCCGAACACCCGGGAGTCATCCGGATCCGTGGTCTGCTGCGTGGTGACGAGCGGGTCGGGGCACCGGCGGGGGCTGTGGGCCAGGAGTTCCTGATCGCCGAGGCCATCCTGTCGACCCTCGACGACTGGTGCTCGGCCGGGCCGCTGGCGCTGCTGGTGGACGACCTGCACTGGGCGGATCCGGCCAGCCTGGCGGTTCTCCGCCGGCTGGCACGCGCACTGGACCAACTGCCCCTGCTCGTGGTGGTCACCTGTCGGCCCGCGCCGGACACCGCCACCGTCACCGGGCTGTTGCGTGACCTGGCCGAGTCCGGTGTGCCGATCACGGACCTCGCGCCGCTGGCCGAGGCCGAGATCGCCGCGCTGGTCGCCGACCTCGCCGGTGGCCGGCCGGGCAAGCGGCTGCGGTCTCTGATCGCGGGTGCGGCCGGCAACCCGCTCTACGTGGCGGAGCTGGTCCGGGCACTGTCGGGCGAGGGCCGGATCGAGCTGCAGGGAGCGACGGCCGAGATCGGCCCGGAGACCTCCCTCATGCCGGCTCCGCTGAGCGCCACCATCCTCCACCGGGTCGACGCCCTGAGTGCGCCCACCCGCGAGATGCTCCGTCTGGTGGCACTGCTCGGCCGCGCATTCAGTGCGGCCGAGATGACCACCGTCCTCCAACTCCCGGCCACCGACCTGGTGGAGCCGGTGCTGGAGGCGCTCGCGGCAGGAGTGTTGGAGGAGCGCGGCGGCGGCTTCGCCTTCCGGCATGACCTGATCCGCCGAGCTGTGGTGGAGAGCCACTCCCAGGCGGTTCGCACGGCTCTGCACGAGCAGATCGGGGTCTCGCTGGCCGGCGCGGGCGCGCCCGTCGAACGGGTCGCGGAGCACGTGCTGGAGGCCGGCCGGCTGGGACCGCGGGACCTGGCCTGGCTGCGCGCCTCGCTGGATCCGCTGCTGGTGCGAGCGCCGGTGCTCGCGGTCGAGCTGCTGCGCCGGGCCAGTGCCACCGCGAGCGCCGGCTTCCAGGACCTGGACCTCGAACTTGTCCGGGCCCTGCTCTGGGCCGGACTGCCGGCCGAAGCCGAACACGCCGCCAGAGCCGTACTCGCGCACCCCGTCCCGGTCGAGTGGGAGGGCATGGTGCGTGGTTGGCTCGCGCAGGCGCTCCTGCAGCAGGGGCGGCTGGAGGAGATGGTGGCCGAGGTGCGTTCGGCGCTTGCCCTGAAAAGTCTCCCCCTGAACCAGGCTGCACTCCTCCATGCCCTGGAGGCTCAGACTCTTCACCTCATGATCCGCCCGGCGGAGGCCGAACGTGCCGCCCTCCTCGCGGTGCAGAACGGGCGGGAGAGCGGCGACGGCTTCGCGACGGCATACGGTCTCACGACCCAGGCCGCGGTCCTGCTGGTCACCAGGCGAGTCGATGAGGCCCTTGTCCTTGCCACCGAAGCCCTTGACCGGTTGGGGGAGGCCGGGACCTCATCCGATGTCCAACTCTCCCCGCTCCTGGCCCGGGGCTACTGTCTGGCCGAACTCGACCGAATGGCAGAGGCCCACGCGGACTTCCGCGCAGGGGCCAGGGAGAGCGAGCAGGCCGGAGTGGCGCTGCTGCCCTGGTACCAGTCCGCCATGGCCAACCTCGAGTTCTTGCGCGGAAACTGGGACGACGCCCTGGTCGCCGTCCAGAGTGGGTTGGACACCGTCGATCCCTTGGATGTGGGACCCGATCTGCGCGCGATCGCCGCGCTGATCCACGTGCGCCGAGAGCAGCGGAGCGAACACACCGACGTGATCATGGCCGAGGCTGATGACCTGCGCGCGCACTCCTACACGGAGTACCTGCACTGGTGGGTGCGAGCCATGGTGTTGGACGCCGAGGGCGACCTAGGACGGGCCTTCGGCCTCCTCGAACCGTTTCTGTGGAAGACGGGCGAGCTACGTGAGGTGGTGACCCTCGATCACCTCTTTCCGGACGCCGCCCGGATGGCCTTCAGCCTGGGCCGCTCGGACCGGCTGGCCGCGCTCGCCGCGTCCGCGCAGGAGCTCGCCGAGTTCCAGCCGTCCCCGAACAAGCTCGGCACCGCCGCGCTCTGCCGGGGGCTGGCCGAGGCGGACAGCGCTCTGCTGGCCGAGTCCGCCACGGCGTACCAGGTGGCGGGGCGCCCGCTGTTCCTGGCGTTCGCCCGCGAGAACGAGGCTGTCCTGCTGGCCCGCGCCGGCTCGGTGGACCGGGCCGCCGCCGCCTCGGCCGAGGCCGTCGACGGCTACCTCGCACTCGGCGCCTCGTGGGACGCCCGCCGTACCCGGCAGCGCCTGCGGGCGGAGGGGGTCACCATCCGAAGCCGGAAGGCAGCCGCCAAGAGCGCGACGGGCTGGGAGGCGCTGAGCGAGACCGAGCGCGCGGTGCTGGCCATGGTCGCGGAGGGCTGCTCCAACCCGCAGATCGCCGAGCGCCTGTACATCTCCCGGCGGACGGCGCAGTTGCACGTGTCGCGCATCATGGCCAAGCTGGGCGAGTCCTCGCGGGTGGGGCTCGCCGTGACGGCGACTCTGCTGCCGCAGGGGTGAGCCCCGGGGTGCAGCGCCGGGGTGTCCCGGTCGGGGGCGTCGGCGCTGCACCCGCCGCCTCCGTCGCTAGTCGTGGGAGAACCGGAGAGTCGGCAGCAGCCGGCCGAGCCAGGCCGGAGTCCACCAGGCGGCGCGTCCGGTCAGCCGCAGCAGGACGGGCAGCAGGACCAGGCGGACGAGGGCCGCGTCGAGCAGCACGGCCAGGCCCAGGACGATGCCCATCTCCTTGGGTGGCAGCGGGCCGGAGAGCGCGAAGGTGAAGAAGACCGCGACCATGACCGCGGCGGCCGCGAGAACGACCCGGCCCGAGTGGGTGAGCGCGGCGGTCACGGCCGTGCGCGGGTCACCGCTGCGTTCGTAGTGCTCCTTGGCCGAGGCGAGCAGGAAGACGGTGTAGTCCATCGCGATCGCGAAGATCATCGCGAAGAAGAAGACCGGGGCCCACCCGTCGAGGAAGCCCTGCGGAGTGAAACCGATCAGTCCTGCTCCGTGCCCGTCCTGGAAGACGAGCCGGGCCGCGCCGAAGGCAGCGGCAGTGGCGAGCAGGTTGGTGACGGTGCCGAGCAGGGCGACCAGCGGCGCCTGCAGGGCCAGCAGGAGCAGGACGAAACCGAGCGCCAGGATGACTCCGACGACCAGGGGGGTCTTGGCGTTCAGGACGTCCTGCAGGTCGATGTTCTCGACGGCCGCGCCACCGACCAGCGTCTGCCCGGGCAGGTGCTCGCGCAGTTCGGCAACGGTTGTCCGCAGGGCGGGGTCCGAGGGGTCGGCGGCCGGGACTGCCTGGATGAGAGCCAGGCCGGACCGGTCGGCCGCGTTCGCAGTCGGCAGCACAACCGCGATCCCTGGGGTGTGCTTGAGGACGGCGGCGGCGTCCCCGGCCTGGGCCAGGGGCGTGACGATCTGGAGGGCGCCGGGAGCACCGGCGCCGAACGCCTTCTGAACGGAGACGTAGCCCGTCCGGGCGGAGGAGTCCGCCGGGATGACGGTGATCGACGGCATGGCGGTCCGGAGCCCGATCACGGGCGTGGCCAGTGCCAGCAGGGCGAGCAGGGCGGGGAGGCCGTACCGCAGCGGGTGCGCCCACAGCCGGTCGGCCCAGGCGGCGAAGCGGGGCGAGCCGGCGGCGTCCTGGCGGCGGGTGAACGGCAGCGCCGCCGCGTCGACCCGGGCGCCGAGCTTGCCGAGGACGGCGGGCAGCAGCGTCAGGGTTGCCGCCAGGACGAAGGTGACCGCGATCATGATGCCCAGCGCCATCGACCGGAACGCGGGTGACGGGACGAGCAGGACGGCCGAGAGGCTGACCAGGACCGTGGCACCGGACAGCGCGACGGCCTTGCCGGCGGTGTCCATGGTCTCGCCGACCGCGCGCCGGGCGTCGCCGTGGTGGGTGAGCGCCCCACGGAACCGGACGACGATGAACAGGGCATAGTCGATGCCCAGGGCGAGGGCGAACATCATCGCGAAGTTCATCGCCCAGATCGACGTCGGCGTCAGGTGGTTGAGCAGCACCAGCGCGCCGGCCGAGGCCGCCAGCCCTGCCATGGTGAGCAGCAGCGGCAGCCCGGCGGCGATCAGCGACCCGAACGCCAGCACCAGGATCGCGAGCGTCACCGGCCAGGACAGCATTTCCGACTGCATCATCGCGTCGTGGTTGGCGGCATTGAAGTCGCTCCACAGGACGGAGGCGCCCGTGGCGCTCACCTGGACACCGGCTCCGGACAGCGCCCTGAGCGGGCCCTTCAGGTCGTCTGCCGCACGGACCATGGCGTTGGTGTCGGCCTTCGCACCGGCCAGCACGACTGCGGTGCGCCCGTCGAGGCTTATCGTGGCGCCGGGTTGAGGCGACACCACCTCGCCGATGCGAGGGTCGGCCTTCAGCAGTGCCGTCACCTGGCCGATGACCTGCTGGACGGCGGGGTCGGTCACCGGCCGGTCGGCGGCGATGACGACCTGAAGAGCGGAGGAGGCGTTGCCGTCGAAGTGCTGCCGAGCGAGCTCGCGGACGCGAACCGACTCCGAGCCGTTGGCCTGCCAGCCCGCGCCGGCCAGCGAGGAGGTCACTTGCGGGGCGAAGGCGCCGAGCCCGGCGACCACGACGAGCCAGAGCACGGTGACCAGCCGCAGTCGGCCCGCCGCCCAGAGGCCGAGACGGCCCAGCAGGCCTGGCGGTCCGTTCCGTTCGGGACGACGGCTCCCAGGCCCGCCCTCTGTTTCGCGGGGATTCCCGGACACCGCCGGGCCGTCGTGCGGAGCGTGAAGGTGATCATTCGTTGTCATGCGGGTCTCCAAGGGTGGCAGCTGTGGGCAGGGGGGGCCGGTCGCGACGCCGGACGGAGCGCGTCGACTACGCGACCAGCTGGTGCTCGCGCAAGGTCGACCTCAGCGAGCGGAGGGCGTAGTGGCACCGGGATTTGACGGTGCCCGGGGGCACGCCGAGGATCTCGGCGGCGGCGTTGATGGAGCGGTTCTCGAAGTAGACCTGGGTGACCACAGCGCGATGACGATCACTCAGGGACTCCAGCGCCGAGCGGACCGACCAGCTCGTCAGGAGCGCGTCGGTCTCGTCCGCGACCGCACTCTCGCCGAAGAGCAGGTCGAGGTCGTCGGAGCCGACCTCGACGGGCCTGCGCCCGCGTGAGCGCAACTGGTCGATGAGCAGGTTCCGGGCCACCCGGTAGAGCCAGGGCAGCGCCGTCCGGTGGTCGGCGGACAGGATCTCGGGGTGGTGCAGGGCGCGTATGAAGGTCTCCTGCGTGAGGTCCTCGGCGAGCTGCGGATCTCCGAAGGTCCGCTTGGCGAGGTAGGACAGGACCGCAGGGCGGTGCATGGCGCTCAGGCGGCGGAACTTGGCCTCGGACATCCGGGCGGCGGCGGGGGAGTCGGTCACCTGCGTCGGCACGGTCGGGGTGAGTGTTCTCATGAGGATCCTCGCGCGTTCGATTTCGATGAGGGGTGGCTGTGCCGGTCGGGCCGACGATCGAGGTTTGCACGGGGGGCGGGAGGGGAATATCCGTTAGCTGAGTACGTTCGGGCGGCCCGGAGACGGGGATCGCCGCCCCCGGTCGGCCGCCCAGGGCGTTGCCGTATGCGAGGATTTCCGGTCGTACGGGCCCTCTGACCTGCAGTTATGTGTCAGCTGGCGGATATCCGGCCGAGGCTGCGAGGGTGGTGGCCGGCGGTATCGAATGCTGAAGGGGGCGACGCCGTACGACGCCGCCCCCTCTGTCGTCTCCTCGGGCGTCAGCTCGCAGCGGTCAGCGCCGGGGCCGGCGCGGACTCGGGGGCGCCCGCTGCCTCTTCTGCTGCCTCGGCGCGGTAGTCCTCCGGGCTGGTCTCGTCCTTGCCCTGCGGGGCGCCGAGGGCCCGCAGCAGCACGGTGAGGGCGAGCGCGACGAGCAGGTTGAGGACGAAGGCGGTCAGGCCGATGTACCCGGTCTGGCCGATGAACGGGATCACGGCGGTGCTGCCGCCGAAGTGCCGGGTGGTCGGGGTGGCGATCCCTGCTGGCCTGGCTGACGGATGCTCGAGTCGAAGTGGTCGTCATGGAGGCAACCTCGGACTACTGGCGGAGCGTCTACCACATGCTTCAGCCGCATCTGAACTTGCGCCTGGTCAACCCCGCGCATCTCAAGGGGATACGTGGCCGTAAGAGCGACCCGAGCGATGCGGCGTTCCTGGCCCGTGCCGGCGCGTCCGGTATGGCGCTGGGCTCCTTCGGCCCGGACCGGGAGATCCGGGAACTTCGGGATTTGACCCGTCGGCGCACCGAAGTCGTCCGTTCCGCCGGCCGCGAGGCGGCCTGGCTGCGGGAGCGGCTGGACCGCACGCCGGCCGGGCGCGGTGGCAGCATGCTCGTGGTCGGCGAGGACAGCTCGGGGGTGACCAGCCTGCTGAGGCTCGGCATGGCGGAGGCGGCTCGCGCCGACGCGCAGGTCTGCCGCGGCGTTGCGGCCGAGTTGGGGCGGCGGATGCCGCTGCTGCCGTTCCTGGAGTGCCGGACCGGGACGGGCCGGCCGCTCTACGGCGCCAACCCGCACCTGGCCGAGCCGATGCGGTCGGCAGGTCTTCTACCGCTGTGACCGAAACCCGGCGCGCACGTCCGCTCCCGTGCACCAGCAGGCCTGAGCCGGGGAGTCCGACCTGAGGCCTTCGATCCGTGGAGGCCTCAGGAGGTGAAGACCACGCCCTGGCTGACCGGTTGGAGAGAGCCGACCGTGAAACCGGCATGCGAGACGGTCAGTTGCAGGACCGGCTTGGCGTCGACACCGAGGAGGTTCGCGGTGAGCTGGGTGGTCTCGTCGGGCGGGGTGATCGTGATGCCGGCCAGTACCTTGCACGTCGGGTCGGCCTTGTCGCAGGACGTCCACTTGAGGCCGGAGAACGCCGAGACGCCCGGCTTGAGGCTGACCTCGACCGGCTTCCCGGGGTGCGCGACCCGCGAACTGCCGGTTATCACCGGGCTGTTGTCGGCCTGAAGCCCGCCGTAGCCGAGGTAGCCGTGGACCGTGCAGGTGCGCGGGCTCTTGTTGGTGAGCATGACCATCGCGGACCCGGGGTGATCCGGCTGCAGTTGGACGTCGGCCTTGAGATCGGCGGTGTGACAGCGGGTGGAGACCGTGCCGCCGGAGGCGGAAGTGCCGGACGCTGCGGCCCCGACACCCCCCGGGGTTGCCGACGAGGACGAGGACGCGGACGCGGGCGCCGACGACACGTCGTCGTTGCACGCCGCCGCCCCCAGCCCCAGCGCCAGCACCGTCGCGGCCGCTGCCACTCCCCTACCAACCCGCATGTTCCACCCCTCCGGTTTTGCGGACGGCACCAGGTCGTGCGTCCGATCACCCCAGATGACGTCCCTTCTCGCTCCCCAGTTCACCGCGTTCCGTCCCGGGGGCGTAACAGCCGCACCACCGGAGCGCAACACCGACGGCAGCGAGCCGGGGCGGCCGTCGGGAACTGAAAACGCCTTCTCACCGGATTGGTCATCCGCAGCGAGGCGGTGCCGAGCGCCATCGCGTGGTCGAGTTCGGGTCGTTCAGTCGGCGTTGTGCAGGGTGGCCATCAGGGCCAGCTGGTTGCGGTCGCGGACCGTGCTCAGCTGGTCGTAGGTCCGGTCGCCGTAGGCCTCGCGCACTTGGGCGTCCAGGGTGGCGATGGTGGTCTCGTCGAAGGACGGCTTGCCAAGCAGCTGCCACAGCATCTCCATGCCGGGGCCGAGGTGCTTCAGGAAGTGCTCCAAGCCGCCGGGGCCGCCGCCGAGGTTGAAGGTGAGGAACGGGCCACCGGCCGCCCAGCGCGGGCCGATCGAGCTGGTGACGATGGTGTCCAGGTCCTTGAGGCTGACGACCCCGGCGGTGACCAGGTGGACGGCCTCGCGGAACAGCGCGGACTGCAGGCGGTTGGCGACGAAGCCTGGAATCTCCCGGCGCAGGATCAGCGGCTGCTTGCCGACCTGGCGGTAGAACGCGGCGGCGTCCTCCAGGGCGCCGGCCTCGGTCTGTTCGCCGGGCACGATCTCGACCAGCGGGATCAGGTGCGGCGGGTTGAACGGGTGGCCGACCGCGACTCGGCCGGGGGCGGCCATCCGCGCGGTGAAGTCGGTGGCGCGGATGCCGGAGGTGGAGGAGAGCAGAAGGGTGCCGGGGCGGGTGGCCGCCCCCAGCCGGGCGAACAGCTCCTGCTTGAGGTTCAGGTCGTCCGGGCCGCTCTCCTGGACCACGTCGGCGTCGGCGACGGCCTTCTCCAACTCCGGCTCGAAGACGAGTCGCGCGGTGAGGTCCTCGGTCGGCAGGCCGAGCGCGGCCAGCGTCGGGGTGAATGCGGCGAGTTGGGCGGTGACGTACTCCTCCAGGTCTGGGCGCGGGTCGCTGACCGTCACGTGCAGGCCGTGGGCGAGGAAGAGGGCGGCCCAGGATGCGCCGATGGTGCCGGCGCCGACGACGGCGACGCGGGAGTAGGTTTCCGAGGTGCTCATGAGACTGCCTTTCGCGGCGGGGAGGGAGAGTGCGGACAGGGAAGCCGTCGGCCCGCTTCACGGGTGATCGCGGTGCCCGGTTCAGTCGCGTTCGGACCGGGTTTCGCTGCTGTCGAGGGAGGCACCGCCCCGAGCAGCTCTGGAGAGGCGGTCGAGGGCGGGTGGCTTCCGTGAGCGGGGTGTGAGGCGAATCACGCGCGTTGATCGGGGCGGGGTTGAGGAGTTCACCGGTTCGGTCCGTCAAGGGGGTCGGACGGCTGACGGAGGAACGGGCAGCCGGTGGAACCATCTGGGGAATCGACATGATCCGAGCACGCACCGCGATACTTTCGGCCGCCCTGGCCACGGGGCTGGCGGCATTGACGGGTTGCTCTCCGAGCGGCACGGAGGCGGAGCCCAAGCCCTCCGAGAGCACGACGGCGTCCTCGCCCGTCAGTTATGTGCCCGGCACGGCGCAGGAGAACAACGCGCCTGCCGACACCGGGGACTTCGCCGCCGGTGCGACGAACACGCAGGCTGCGATGAAGTGGGTGCAGCTCAGCGTGGGCGCGGCCGGTCCGCTCAATCCGGTCGTCCGCAACGCCGCCGGGTTCACGCTGTACCGGTTCGACAAGGACACGGCGAAGCCGTCGAAGTCCACCTGCAATGACGCCTGTGCCGCGACGTGGCCGCCGGTCCTGGTCCAGCCAGGCTCGCGGATCTTCCTGGACGGCGTGGCGCAGGCCGACGTGGGTGTCGTCAAGCGCGACGACGGAACGCTCCAGGCGACCGTCGGCGGCTGGCCGGTCTACCGGTTCAGCAAGGACACCGCCTCCGGGCAGGCCAACGGCCAGGGCGTGGGCGGCACTTGGTTCGCCGTGACACCGGAGGGCGGCAAGGCGGGCCAGTCCCAGCAGGGTACGGACGCCGATACCGGCCTGGACTACAAGAACGGCACCGCGAAGGAGAACAACGCGCCGCCGAACACCGGCGACCAGTACTCGGGGCCGCGCAACAGCCCGGAGGCGATGAAGTGGGTGCAACTGACGGCGGGTTCGGCCGGCGGCCTGACCCCGATCGTGCACGACGGCGCCGGGTTCACGCTGTACCGGTTCGACAGGGACACGGCGAAGCCGTCGAAGTCCACCTGCAATGACGCCTGTGCCACGACGTGGCCGCCGGTCCTGGTCCAGCCCGGCTCGCGGATCTTCGTCGCCGGTGTGCCGACCTCGGAGATCGGCATCGTGACCCGGGCCGACGGCACGCGTCAGGTGACCGTCGGCGGCTGGCCGGTGTACCGCTTCGGCAAGGACACCGCCCCGGGGCAGACGAACGGTGAGGGGGTCGGCGGTACCTGGTTCGCGGTGTCGCCGCACGGCGGGAAGGTGCTGCGCCCGGCCGCCGGGAGCGGTGCGCCCACCGCGTCCACCGCGTCCACCGCGTCCGCCGCGCCGACGGCCTCGGCCGCCGCCACCGCGCCGAGCGCACCCGCTTCGCCGAGCGCGTCCGCCACCGCGCCGAGCGCACCCGGGACCCCGGTGGCCCTCGGCAACGGGGTGGTCACGATCGACACCGGCGTCAAGTTCAGCGAGCCGAACGGTTCGGAGGCCGTCAGCGGTCCCGGCTGCAAGAACGTCCAGAAGGGGAGCCAGGCTGCCTCGCTGGACCTCAGCGGCGGGCCGGTCAAGATCTGGACGGGCCCCGACTGCACCGGCACCTCGGCGGTGGTGACCGCCAGCATCCCGGATCTCAGTGTGATCGGCTTCGCCATGAAGATCGCCTCAATCCGCTTCGGGGACTGAGTGGTCCCGAGCACCGGGGCCCCGGCGGGCCGATCGAGCGGGACTCCGGCAACGGGCCTTGTGGCCCGGCCGGGGTCCCGCTCGGCTTTCCAGGTACCGATCGCCGGGCGGCACTGATCCCCGGCAGGCAGAAGGCCGGCGAGCTCTGATCTCCGCCGCGAGGGCACCGACGCCCGTCGGTTCTCCCCGAGAGCCGACGGGCGTTCCGCATGGGCACGGGCCGAGCGGCAGTGGGCGAATGCGGACGACCGCCCGGCGTGGTGCCGGGCGGTCGTTGCAGGGGAGCCGTGGGCTGGTCAGGAGACGCGGATGACGATCTTCCCCTTGGCGTGCTTCGAAGCGCTGTGGCGCAGGGCGTCGGCGGTCTCGTCGAGGCCGTACGCACGGTCGATGAAGGGCCGGACCGTGCCGGCGTCGACGAGGCGCGCGAGCGTCTCCAGCTGCTTGCCGCTGGGGTGCATGAAGAACGGCTCGACCCGGATGCCGTGGCGCTCGGCCGCCTCCTGGGCCGCGGGGACCCACACGGTGGAGACCAGGACGCCGCCGGGCTTCAGCACGCCGTAGGAGCGCTCCTGCACCTCACCGCCCAGGGTGTCCAGCACCACGTCGAAGTCGCCGTCGACGTCCTCGAACTTCTCGGTCCGGTAGTCCACGACCTGGTGGGCGCCGTGCTCACGGGCCTGTGCCGCGCCGTCGGCGGACACCGTGGTGGTGATGTGCGCTCCCAGGTGCCGGGCCAGCTGGATGGCGATGGAGCCCACTCCGCCCGAGCCGGCGTGGATCAGCACCTTCTGGCCCTCGCTCAGGCCCGCGCGCTCCACCAGGCCCTGCCAGGCGGTCAGGGCGACCAGCGGGAGCGACGCGGCGGCGTCGAAGCCGATGGTCTCGGGCTTCAGCGCGACGAGGTTCTGATCGACCGCGACGTAGTCGGCGAACGCCCCGGAGGTGGCCGGGTCGACCCGGGTGTAGACCTCGTCGCCGACGTTGAACCGGGTCACCGCCGCGCCCTTCCCGACGACGACTCCGGCCGCGTCGTTGCCCAGCGTCAGGGGCAGCGCGACCGGGTGCACCGTCTGCAGAGCCCCGGACGCCACGATGTGGTCGATCGGATTCACGCTGGCGCTGCGGACCCGGATGACCACCTCGGTGGCGCGGATGGCCGGGTCCGGCCGGACGCCGACCCGCACGACGTCCTCAATGGCACCGAACGCCTCGATGTACGCTGCGCGCACGGTTCTCTCCTTCTGTTGGTGTCGTCCTGACGCAGCGTCTTACGCACGTCGTGGACGCCGAGTTCAGCGTGCCGGGCCGCGGAGTTCCGGGAACTGCTCGTCGCGCCAATCGTGTTCGGACCCGGCCGCCCGCTGTTCGCGCTCGCGCAGCTCGACGCGGCGGATCTTGCCGGAGATGGTCTTGGGCAACGGGAAGAACTCGACCCGGCGGACCCGGAGGTACGGCGGGAGGTGCTCGCGGGCGTGCCGCAGGATGGCCAGGGCGGTGTCGCGGTCGGGTGCCCAGCCGGGGGCGAGGGCGATGTACGCCTTGGGGACGGCGAGCCGGACCGGGTCCGGCGCGGGCACCACGGCGGCCTCGGCCACGGCCGGGTGCTCGATCAGGACGCTCTCCAGCTCGAACGGGGAGACCTTGTAGTCGGAGGCCTTGAAGACGTCGTCGCTGCGCCCGATGTAGGTGATGTGCCCGTCGGAGTCGCGGACCGCGACATCGCCGGTCCGGTAGTAGCCGCCGGCCGTCACCTCGGCGTTGCGTTCGGGGTCGCCGAGATAGCCGGTCATCAGGTTCACGGGGCGCCCGGCCAGGTCGAGGCAGATCTCGCCCTCGTCGGCGAGCCTGCCGGTGACCGGGTCGACCAGCACCACCGGTACGCCGGGCAGCGGCCGTCCCATGGATCCGGGCTTGAGCGGGGAGCCAGGCGTGTTACCGACCAGCAGGGTGGTCTCGGTCTGCCCGAAGCCGTCCCGGATGGTCCGCCCCCAGGCCCGCTCGATCTGCGCGATCACCTCGGGGTTGAGCGGCTCCCCGGCAGCGAGCAGTTCGCGCAGCGCGCCGGGGCCGGCCGACAGGTCGGTCTGGATCAGCATCCGCCAGACCGTCGGCGGCGCGCAGAAGGTGGTGACCTCGGCCCGGTGCAGCTGCTCCACCAGCCGGGTGGCGTCGAACCGCGAGTAGTTGTGGACGAAGATCGTCGCCTCGGCGATCCACGGCGCGAAGAAGCAGCTCCATGCGTGCTTCGCCCAGCCGGGCGAGCTGATGTTGCAGTGCACGTCCCCCGGCCGCAGCCCGGTCCAGTACATGGTGGTCAGGTGCCCCACCGGGTAGGACAGCTGGGTGTGCTCGACCATCTTCGGGCGGCTGGTGGTGCCGGAGGTGAAGTAGACCAGCAGCGGGTCATCGGCGGCGGTCACCGCGGTGAACGGCTTCGGCGCCTCGAACCGGTAGGCGTCGGTGTACGAGGCCCAGCCCGCCACCGGCTCGCCGATCACCACGCGGGTGTAGTCGCCGGGCACCTCGGCGAACTTGCCGGTGTCGGCGGAGTTCGCGAGCACGTGCCGGGCGCCGCCGCGCTCGATCCGGTCCACCAGGTCGGCGCCGCCCAGCGCGGTGGTGGTGGGCATGATGACCGCGCCGAGCTTCATCACCGCGAGCATGGCCTCCCACAGCTCGACCTGGTTGCCGAGCATCAGCAGCACCCGGTCGCCCTTCCGCACTCCCTGATCGGCCAGCCAGTGCGCGACCCGGTCCGAGCGCCGGGCCAGCTCGTCGAAGCTGTACTTCGCCTCGCCGCCGTCCTCCTCCGCGATCCACAGCGCGGTCCGCCGGTTGCCCCGCGCGATCACGTCGAACCAGTCCACCGCCCAGTTGAACGGTCCGTCGATCACCGGCCAGCGGAACTCCTCCAGCGCGGTCCGGTGGTCTCCCGACATCTGCAACAACACGTCCCGCGCGGCTCGGTAGCGCTCGGTGGCGGGGTTCGTCGTCACGGCAATCAGCTCCTGAGGACAGGTGGAACGGCCGGATCTCGGGCAGGCCCGGCTCGCGGTACCGACACGGTGCGCCGCCACGGGCGGCCGCGCCGACGCACGGAGAACCTGACGTATCGACGGCCCGTCCGGTTCAACGCGGTCGGGCCCAGCCCGCAGGATGCTCCTCCCGGCGGCGGGAAGAGCCACGCGCACCACGCGGCGGCGGCCGTCCGGGCCGAGTGCACCGCCTCCTGACGGGTGTCGGCCGGCGAGATTGGACAGACGGTCGACAGGCGGGATAACTCTGCTGTATGGAAGCGCACGGCGAACGTATGAACGGCAATCTTCCGGCGGACCTCACCAGCTTCGTCGGACGCCGGCGGAGTTCGCGGCCCGGCTGCTGGGCTCCACCGAGCCGATCTGGCAGTCCGTCGGCGCGCTGGAGTTCGGGTTCCAGGACATGGTCGCGTACTACGAGGAGGCGGTCCGGTGCTCGCGCGCCCAGCTGGGCGAGCGGCGGTTCGCCGAGGCGTTCCACGCGGGCACCCGGTTGGATCTGGAGGAGTCCGTCCGGCTCGCCCTGAGCGCCGAGCAGCCGCCGGCCGCCGGCCGGTCGGAGCTGAGCCGGCGCGAGCAGCAGGTCGCCGGCCTGGTGGCGGAAGGACTCACCAACCGGGAGATCGCCGACCGGCTGGTGCTCTCGCAGCGCACGGTCGAGACCCATGTCAGCCGGATCATGACCAAGCTGGACCTCGGCTCGCGGGCCCAGCTCGCGGTCTGGGTGGTCCGCCGGGACGGCTGACCACGTAGTCCGGCGGGCGCCGGTTACGTGTTTTCCCGGATGTGGGCGGGCCGTCCTCCAGCGGAGAATGAGGCCCGGGAAACCGGATCGCACCTGACGACCGATGGCGCGCCGGACCGACCACCGTACCGCTGAGGAGTTCCGCTTGGATGCCGTCTTCACCGCCTCGGGGCGCCGGCCGGGCAGCGCAGCCGACGTCGCCGCCCTGTTCGGTCGTGAGCACGAGACGGCCGGTCTGCGGGACCGGCTGACCCGGGCCCGGAACGGCGCAGGCGGAGGAGTGCTCGTGACCGGCGAGGCCGGCGCGGGCGTGACCGGTCTGGTGGAGCACTGCCTGGCCGAGCCGGTCCGGGCCGGCCTGCAGGTCTGGCGCGGCGAGGCGGACGAGCTCGGTCGGCGGCTGCCGCTGCTGCCTTTCCTGGAGTGCCGTACGTCGAGCGGCCAGGCGCTCTACCGCTCCAGCCCGGACCTGGCCGAGCTGGCCCGCAGCGCGGGCGGCGCGGTGTCGGTGGCCGCGACCAGCGGGCTGCTGCTGGAAGCGGTCGAGGAGCAGTGCGCCCAAGGGCCGCTGGTCCTGGTGATCGACCACGCGCAGTGGCTGGACGACGCCTCGGTCGCGCTCTGGCGCCGGCTGGCCCGGGCGGCCGTGGACCTGCCGCTGCTACTGCTGGCGTGCGTGCGGTACGGGCAGTGGTCCCGGCCGGTGGAGTCCCTGGTGGTGGCGGGCCGGCTGGACGACGAGGTGATCGAACTCGGCCCGCTCGCGCCGGACGCCACCCTGGCGCTGGCCCGTCACCGGCTGGGTGCCCCGTCCGGCGAGAGCCTCGTACGGCTGCTGTCGCAGGTCGGCGGCAACCCCCGCTATCTGCTGGAACTCCTCGACGTGCTGGACCGGCAGGGCCTGCTGCGCCGCACCGACACCGCGGTCGAGGTCGCCGAGGGCGCGGCCGAGCCGGCCTTCACCGAGCTGGCCGAACTTCGGCTCGCGGAGCTGTCGCCGGGCGCCGCGCAGGCCGTCCGGGAGGCGGCGCTGCTCGGGCAGCGTTTCCGGGTCCCGGACCTCGCAACCGTCACCGGGCAGCCTGCCACCGCCCTGCTGGCCGGCGTACGGGAGGCCGTCTCGACCGGGCTGCTGGCGGAGACCGAGACCGGCCTGAGCTTCTGTCACCCGGTGCTCTGGCGTGGCATCCGGGAGAGCGTCCCGGCGGTGCTGCGCTGGTCGATGCACGCCGACGCGGCGCACCGGCTGGCGGAGTCCGGCGCCGACGCCGTCCAGGTCGCCGAACACCTGGAGCAGGCCGGGCCGGTGCTGAGCCGGTGGGCTGTTGGCTGGGTCCGGCAGCAGGCGTCCGCGCTGGTCGAGCAGGCGCCGAAGCTCGCCGTACCGGTGCTGCGCGCGGCGGCCGGCGGGGAGCAGCTCGACGGCCGGGACAAGGCGCTGCAGGCCGCGCTGGCCCGGGCCATGCTGCGCACCCGGCGCTACACCCAGGCGCTGGAGCTGGCCCGGAACATCCTCGCCTCGACCGACGACCCGGTGCTGACCTCCGAGCTGGCCTGGGACCTCGCTCGCAGCCTCCACCTGGTCGGCGGCCACACCGAGGCGGGCCGCCTGTGCGAGGAGCAGCTCGCCAGGGACGGCGTTCCGCTCGCGCTGCGCGCCCGACTCGGGGCCTGCCTGGTCTACGCGCTGGTGGTGCTCGGTGAACCCGTCCGGGCCCGGCTCGCCACGGCCGAGGCCGCTGCCGAGGCTGCGGCGCGCGAGTCCGGCGACCAGTGGGCGCTGGCCGGGCTGGCGCTGTGCCGGGCCGTCGCGGCCCGGGCGGGCGGCGCGGCCGAGCGTGCCCTGGCGCTGCTGGAGGAGGCCAGTGGTCTGCTGGGCGGCATCGCGGGTGGCCGGCCCGAGCTGCACGCGGTGGTGCTCTCCGAACTGGCCGACCTGCTGGGCGAGCTGGACCGGCGGACCGACTCGGACGCAGCCCAGGCACGCGCCAAGGCCTCGGCGGCCCGCTCACGCACCCATGACGGGCGGTGGACGGCGGTGGCAGGCTTCGCCCTCCACCTGCGCAACGGCGACTGGTCCCTCGGCGGGGACGAGCTCGCCGAGCTGTGCCGCCCGGACGAGCCGCAGCCGATGCTCAGCGCGCACTGCGCCTTCGCCGTGCAGCAGGCCGTCTGCGCCGAGCCGGAGCCCGCGTCCGAGCAGCTGCGCCGGGCCCAGCAGCTCGCCGGCGGCCGGGCGGTGGGCCGGGCCGCCACGCTGCTCCGGGTGGCCGAGGCGATGGCGGCCGAGCGCGCGGGCGCACCCGACCGGGCACTGCGGGCGCTGGAGGGTGAGCTGACCGCGGAGCGCGTCCAGGGGGCGGCGTACCGGCTGATCTGGTGCCCCCGGGCGGTACGGCACGCGCTCGACTGCGGCCATCGCGAACTCGCCGAGCGGTTCGTCGAGTTCGCC
Source organism: Kitasatospora sp. NPDC101155 (assembly GCF_044768305.1). Taxonomy (NCBI): domain Bacteria; kingdom Bacillati; phylum Actinomycetota; class Actinomycetes; order Kitasatosporales; family Streptomycetaceae; genus Kitasatospora; species Kitasatospora sp. NPDC101155. Next base: position 55,191 of record NZ_JBIWPN010000030.1, read on the forward strand.
CGGCAGGCGGCGGCCGTGCAGCCGGTGCCGCACCGGGCCTGGGTGCTGGCCTGGTGCGAGGCACTGCTCGCGGCGGACACGACCGGGCTGGGCGCCGTCACGAAGTACTTCCGGTCGGTGCAGCGGCGAACTCAACTGGCCTGGGTGCTGGAGGATCTGGCGGCGGCTGAGGCGGCCGCCGGACGGATGGCCGAGGCGCGGCCGGTCCTGGCCGAGGCACTGGAGCTGTACCGGGGGATGGGCGCCCTGGCCGAGGCCCGGCGGACGGAGCAGCGGCTGCGCGCGGCAGGCGTCGACGCGCTCGTCCGGCGCCGTGCCGGCCGCCGGCGGGCCGCGAGCGGCTGGGAGGCGCTGACGCCCGCCGAGCTGACGGTGGCCCGGCTGGTCGGCCAGGGGCTGTCCAACCCGGAGACCGCGGCCCGGCTGGGCATCTCCGTGCGGACGGTGCAGACCCACGTGTCCAGCATCCTGGCGAAGCTCGGTGCCACCTCCCGGGTCGCCATCGCCCAGGAACTCGCCCGCCGGTCCGAGGACCCGGGCGTCGGCTGACTACCGGGCGTCGGCCGGGACGTGCAACGGGATCTCCACCCGCGAGCGCAGCTGGAGCTTGGCGAGGATCCGAGAGACGTGGGTCTGGACGGTCCGGCGCGGCAGGTTGAGCTCCGCCGCGATCTGCGGGTTCGACCTGGCCTGCGCGGCCAGCCGGGCGATCCGCTGCTCGGTGGCGGTCAGGGACTCCCAGCCGCGGTCGGGCTGCTGCGCCGGGGTGTCCGCGCCGCCCGGGATGCCGAGCCGGTGGCAGGCGGCGACCGCCTGGGCCGTGGCGGCCTCGGCCGCCTGGTGGTCGCCGGCGGCCGTGAACGCGCGCGCCGCGTCGTGCAGGGTCTGGGTGTGTTCCAACGGCCGCTCGGTGCGCTGGTAGTACGCCGCCACGTCGAGCAGGGCGGCCGCGTCGTCGGCGAGCATGGCCGCGCAGTGCGCGGCGGCCTGGTCCCAGTGCGTGACCGGGCGGGGCTCCGCCTGGGCCCGGCACAGCCGGGCGGCCTCGGCGGCGGTGGCCCGGTCTCCGGCGGCCAGCGCGAACCGCACCAGGTGGGGCAGCAGGTGGAAACGCAGTCGCTGGCGGTGCATCAGCTCGGGGTGGTGGAACTCCAGCAGAGCGGCCACCGCCCGGCCGGGCTCTCCGGCCCGGTCCGCCGCCACCGCCCGCGCCAGCCTCGTCCACTGCCCGAAGTCGAGCAGGTAGCCCTCCTCCTGCGGCATGTCCGCGCACTTGTCGAGGTGCCTGCGCAGCGCCGCCTCGTCGCCGCGGTGGGCCGCGACCACGGCCAGCATCCCGTGCAGCGTGTAGAGCTGCCAGTTCTCGGCCGGGCTCTGCTCGGTCAGGTGCTCGGTGTCCGCCTGGAGTTCGTCCCAGCGGCCTTGGTGGTACCGGAGTTCGGCCAGGACCATGGTGGTGACGAACGGCGCGACGCCGCCGTTGGCACCGATCAGGCGGCGCATCGAGTCGACGGTGTCGGCGAGATCGGCGGTGCGGTCGAGCCCGTGGAGCACACCGAGCCGGCCGCCCAGCGCGATGGTCAGCATGAACCGCTGCGACGGGTCGCGGCGCAGCGCGTCGACGGCTTCGTCGAACCGGCGCAGCGCCAGGTGCGGGTCGGCCGATACCGCGAACTGCGCGCTGTACCAGCCGCCGAGACCGACGGCGAACCAGGCCTCGCAGGACCGGCCCAGCGAGATCGCCAGCTCGGCGTGGCGCTCCGCCGCCTCCTGGTGGCCCACGTTGTCCTCGGTCGTGCTGCGGACGGCGTGGAGCGCCGCGCGCCACTTCGGCGGGAGGTCGCTGCGGGCGAAGAGCCGGTCGGTGAGGTCGTTCGCCTCGGCGAATCGCGCCCCGCGCTGAAGGCAGACCGCGAGCTGGTAGCCGGCCTGGCCGATCGTCTCGGGGTCGGTACCGGAGTCCAGCAGCCGTCGGCAGTGCGCCTCCACCTCGTCGTGCCGCTGGAGGCGTTGCAGCGCCGTGAGGACGGCCAGGTGCACGGTGCCGCCCGGTGCCGCCGGATCGACCAGCGGCGAGAGCAGCTCGACGGCGACCGCGGGGGTGCGGTTGACCAGCGCCTCGGTGTGCTCGTGCAGCCAGCCGTAGGCCCAACTGCCCTGCGGGGCGAAGGAGTCCGACCCGGCGGCGGCCTTGGTCAGCTGTTGCAGCACGCGGTCGAGCGGGGCGCCGGCCGCCTCCAGCCGCTCGGCCGCCCGGGTGTGCAGGGGAGCCCGCAGCGGGAGCGGGATCTCCTCGTACAGCTGCTCCTGGAGCAGCGGGTTGCGGAACGCGGTCACGGTGCCGTGCTGGGCGAGCAGGCCGGCGGCCTGCGTCTCGGCGAACAGCGGGGCCAGCTCGCGGGCCGAGCCGTCCAGCACGGCCAGCGCCTGCTCGGTGCCGAACTCCGGGCCGAGCACGCTGAGGGCCTGCAGGAACTCGCGCTGCTCCGGGCTGAGATGGCTGATCCGGTTGCGGACCGCGCCGGCCAGGGTGGCGCCGACCAGCTCCTCGGCGAGGTCGAGGGCCCGGCCGTCCACGGCCGGCTGGAGCAGGCGCTCCCGCCTGACGTGGGCGAGGAACTCGACCGCGCACAACGGGCTGCCGCCCGTACTGAGCAGCAACTGGGAGAGCTTCGGGCCGGGGACGGCGCCCAGCCGGTGGGCGGCGAGTGCGGTCAGCGCGGCCGGGTCGAGCGGGCCCAGCCGCAGCGTCGGGCTCTGACGCCTGGCGTGGCTGCGGCGCAGCACGTCCACGGCGGGGGAGTCGCTCCGGGCGCGCACCGCGCCGATCAGCAGCAGCGGCAGCTCGTCGGCACAGCGCGCCAGCCGCTGCCACCAGACGGCGGTGGTGTCGTCGGCCCACTGGAGGTCGTCGACCGTGAGCACCACCGGCCCGGCGGCGCAGGCGGTCTCCACCAGGTCGAGCAGCCGCTCGATCAGCGCGGGGATGGCGTCCTGGTTCGCTCCCGCACCCAGGCGCAGCAACTGGCGGATCTCCGCGCGGGCGACGTCCTCGCCGCGGCGGTGTACGCCCAGCGCGTCGAGCACCGGCAGCAGCGGAAAGTCGCTGGCGGCCTCGTCGCAGCAGCCGCGCAGCACCGTGCAGCCGGCCGCCAGCGCCTGCGCTTCCAGCGCCCCCACCAGCGAGGTCTTGCCGCTCCCGGGCTCGCCCTCGACCAGCACGGCCGCGCCGTAGCCCCGGCGGGCCTCGGACAGCAGGTCCGCCAGGCGGGCCAACTCCGCGTCACGGCCGAACAGCGGCTCGTCGGTTGCCGTCATCGTCTTCTGCCCGCCGCCCGTCATCCGCCCGTTTCGCCCCCGCTGACCAGGAAAGGAGCCGATCGGCCGATCGCTCCCGATTCCGGTCAGGAGGCTACCCGATGGCGGACCTGGACCCTCGGGCTGTGGCGTGGATCACGCTGAACCTGCGGGTCGCTCCGTACGTGGAGTGGGGAGCCGAGGCGGGGAGATCGTGGGTTGACGAAGCGTGTGCAGGAGCGGCTGGCGCGTGAGCTGTACGCGCGGCACGCAGCCGGGGTGTATCCGCATGCCCTCACCCTCACGGGCGGCGACCGGACGCGGGCTCATGCCTTGCTCCGCACCGCGCTGCTGAACGCCGTCCGCCGGCCGGCCGGTCCGGTCGGTGCCGACCTGACGGGTTGGCTGGCCGACGAGATGCGCCGACTGTCGGTCAGGCGTCCGCGTTTCGGCCTGCGGCGTCGGTGGCGCGGCGTCGCGGCCGCACCGGCGCCCGGCCAGCCGCCGGCCCGGCCCGGCAACGAGCTGCCCATCGCCGATAAGCTGGCCGGACTGCCGCCCGAGCACCGGGCGGCGCTGGTCGAAACGTTCCTGAAGGGCCGGACGGTTCAGCAGGCGGCCGAGGTCCTCGGTCTTCCGCCCGAGGCGGTGAAGTCCCGTCTCTACTACGGGCTGCACCGCCTGGCCCTCGCCATCGAAGAACAGGAATCGGCCTGGTGAACCGTAGCCCCGACTGTGCCGACCTCGGCGCCTACGTGCTCGGCGGACTGGACGGTCCGGAGTCCGACCGGTTCGAGGAGCACCTGCTCGAATGCGACCAGTGCCTGAGCGAGATCGGTTCCTTCCAGTCGGTCCGCGAGCTGCTGCTCCCGCTCGTGGGGGAGCCGCCGGAGGCGGATGACGTCCGCTCCACCGCCGGAGCGGACGACGAACTGCTGGACCAACTGCTCCGGGACGTGGCCCGGGACCGGCACCGCCGCACCTGGCGGACGGCGGCGGCGCTGACCGCTGCCGCCGCGCTGCTGGTGGCCGCGCCCTTCGTCTCGCTGCGCCTGGGCTCAGGCCGGGCGGTGGCGAGCAGGCCCGCCGGCCCCACGCCGAGCCCGGCCGCCATGCTGATGATGACCGGTGAGCAGCACGGCGCCACCGACCCGGCGACCGGCGTGGCCGGGGTGGTCGGGCTGGAGGACAAGGCCTGGGGCACGCATGTCGCGCTCCAGCTCGGTGGTGTCGACGGGCCGCTGGTCTGCTCGCTGGTGGCGGTCTCCAAGAGCGGGCAACGGGAGTCGGTGACCAGTTGGTCCGTGCCGGCCGCCGGGTACGGCGTGCCCGGGCACCCGGATCCGCTGCTGGTGCACGGCGGCACCTCGCTGTCCCGGCAGCAGCTCGACCACTTCGAGGTGCGCACCGCGGACGGGCGGGAGCTGGTTTCGGTACCCGTCTGATCACCTCCGACCTCGCGGAAGGGGACGGCCCGGTCATGCTGACCGGGCCGTTTCCGTCTTTCTCGGCCCGCCGTTCGGCGCAGTGCGGCCGGCCGCCCGTCCGCGCTGTCACGAACACCCGCCAACTGGCGAGAACCCGCAGGTCAGCGGCGTGGCGGTGGATCGGTGGCGGGTCGGAGACGGTCGCCGCTCGACCGTTCGACCGGTGAATTCGACCGTTCGTCGCACCTTCCGGCGCCGGCGGTGCGGCGTCGGCACGACGAATGGCCCGGTTGCCGGCGGGCAGTGCCGGATCCGCGCAGGTCCGGAGCCAGTTGGCGGATGTCCGTGACCTGGCCGGCCGAGAGGCTCGGATCACCTCGTCAGAGCAGCGACGCCTTCACCCGACCAGAGGACCCTCATGACCGAGCACGCCCAGGACTCCGCCACCCAGACCCCATCCGCCCCCGCCGACCGGCCGCGGATGGCCGACGCAGAGTTCTGGAGCCTGCTCACCACACACCGCCGGGCCGTGCACGGCTATCTCGCCAAGCGCACCCTTGGCGACGCTCAGCTCGCGGAGGATCTCACCCAGGAGACCTTCGTGCGTGCCTGGCACCACCCGGAGATCCTCTCCGCCCAGCAGGGCACGCCGCTGCCCTGGCTCTACCGCGTCGCCCGCAACCTGCTGATCGACCATCTGCGGGCGCGCGGCAGCCGGCCCACCGAGGTGGGCTCACCCGACCTCACGGTCTTCGCCGAGGAGCCCGCGCTCGGCAACGAGATCGACCGGCTGCTCAACAACTGGTCGGTGCGCCAGGCACTGTCCTCGCTGACCGAGGCGCACCGGGCGGTGCTCACCGAGATCTACTTCAACCACCGCCCGCTCTCCGAGACCGCCGAACTGCTCGGCGTGCCCGAAGGAACCGTCAAGTCCCGCTGCTTCTACGCCATCCGTGCGCTGCGCCTGGCGCTGCGCGAGCACGGCCTGGTGCCCTGACGCCTGACCGCGGTCGCGACTTCGGAGCAGGAATTTCCGAGCCGGATTGAATCCCGGAGCCATCCCGGCCGTAAGCAGGGCTGCGGGTGCGCGCGAGCGAACGGCGCCGCACCCTCCGACCGGGAGTCCTCAGGAAAGGGTGTGTTCGATGTCCGCAGCTGCACTGGAGGCCGGGCCGAACGACTGGGCCGGCCTCGACGAGCCGATGGTCGACGCGGCCTGCCGCTACGTCGACCCGGAGCTGTTCTTCCCCGACAACCGTGGTGGTGGGACTGCCGCCGAATCCCGGGCGATCCAGGCCAAGTCGGTCTGCCGGGCCTGCCCGGCCCGCCGGGAGTGCCTGCGCCGCGCTGTCCAGGACGGTGAGCAGTACGGCGTCTGGGGCGGGCTGACCGCACCGGAGCGACGCGCCCTGCGGAAGCAGGTCCAGCACTTCCGCAACCTGCCCTCGGGCGTGCCGGCCCGGATCCAGCACGGCGATCCGGTGGAGGTGAGAATCCGGGACCGGCCCGCCGTCGTCGCCCTGCTCGCCCGGGCCGGCTGGAGCGAGCAGCGGATCTGCCGCGCCCTGTGTCTCGACCCGACCGCCATCCGGGCCGCGCTGCACACGGCCCGTCAGGTGCTCTGGGTGCTCGACCTGGTGGGCGGACCGACCCCGGTACCGCTGGAACCCGCTGAGCACCTCGGTGTGGACCCCGGCCGGCGCGCGGACCGGGCCGCCGACCGGTGGCGCCGGATGCCCGGGGAACTGCCGCGCGCCGCCTGACGGCACGGGCGGGCTTTGGCACCCCCGCTCCGTGAGTCAGGGCGTGCGCCCGAGGGCGTGACGACAGCCTGATCGACGGGAGCCTGACCGTGACAGCAGCCATGAAGGCCGCGGCAGCTGCCGCCGTGGCCCTGCTGCTCGGTGGCACCCCGCTGCCGCACCGTACCCGCCGGCCGGGCCGCTGTGGTCGACACCGCGCCCGGCGGCTGCCGGCCGGCCCGCCCGCGGGGCCGGTCCGGACGGCCTGGCTAGACTCCTTCGCCATGCTGCGCGTATTGGCGGTGGACGACGAGCCGCCGGCCCTGGAGGAACTGCTGTACCTGCTCCGCTCCGACCCCGGGGTGGAGCGGGCCGAGGGTGCCGCCGACGCGACCGAGGCGCTGCGGCGGATCGGCCGGGCGCTGGAGGCCGGGCCGGACGGCGAGGACCGGCTCGACGTGGTGTTCCTGGACATCAACATGCCCGGGCTCAGCGGTCTGGACACGGCCCGCCTGCTGGCCGGGTTCGCCAGACCGCCGGCCGTGGTCTTCGTCACCGCGCACGAGGGCTTCGCCGTCCAGGCGTTCGACCTGCGGGCGGTCGACTACGTGCTCAAGCCGGTGCGCCGGGAGCGCCTGGCGGAGGCCGTCCGGCGGGTCCGAGCGTTGGTCGAGGCGGAGCGGGTGAGCCGAACCGCGCCGCCGGCCGGATCCGCCGAGGCGCCGGAGCCCTCGGGCCGGGACGCAGTGCCGGTCGACACCGGGGGAGCGGTCCGTTTCCTCGGGGCGGACCAGGTCACCCATGTCGAGGCGCAGGGCGACTACGCCCGCCTGCACACCGTCGGCGGAGCGGACCACCTGGTGCGGATCCCGATCTCCGCACTGGAGGAGCGCTGGCAGGGCCGGGGTTTCGTACGGATCCACCGCCGGTACCTGGTCGCCCTCGGCGCCGTCGAGGAGCTCCGGCTGGACGCGGGCGCGCTGAGCGTCCGGGTCGGCGGGGAACTGCTCGCCGTGAGCCGGCGCAACGCGCGCGAGGTACGCGACCTGCTGGTGCGGCAGGCCATGGACCACGCCCGCGGGACCACCGGATAACCCGTTCGGCCCGATCTCCGTAGACTGCCCCGCGAACAGCAGTCCGGGCCGCCGCGGGGGTGCCCGGTGAGGTCGGAGGGAGTGGTGCGGTGACGGCGGCACAGCCCCGGCCACGCCGTGAGGTGGTCACCGGCGAGCCGCGTACCCGGACGGCGCGTCCGGCGCCCCCCGTCCCGCCCGCGGCCCGGCCGCCCGCACCGCTCGATCCCGAGGCTGCCGGGCTGATCCGCCGCCAGCTGTCCGTGGCGCTGCGCGCCGCGGGAGCGCTGGTGCTGCTGATCGGCACGCTACCGCTGGTCATGGCCTTCGTGCCCGGCGCGGCCACGGCCCGGATCGGTGGCCTCGGTCTGGTCTGGCTGCTGCTCGGCGTGGCGGCGTACCCCGTGATGTGGCTGATCGGCCGTTGGTACGTACGCCAGGTCGAACGGAACGAGGCGCGGCTCCCGGGAACTGGAGACCGGCCGTGAGCCACCCGTACGCGATCGGCGCGGTGATCGTGGTGGCGCTGGCGACCGTACTGATCGGCGCGCTCGGCCTGCGGGTCTCCCGGACCACCTCGGACTTCTACGTCGCCTCCCGGACCGTCGACGCCCGGCTGAACGGCGCGGCGATCAGCGGCGAGTACCTGTCGGCCGCCTCCTTCCTCGGCATCGCCGGGCTGATCCTGGCGCACGGCGTGGACACGCTCTGGTACCCGGTGGGGTACACCGCCGGGTTCCTGGTCCTGCTGCTCTTCGTCGCGGCTCCGCTGCGCCGCTCGGGGGCGTACACGGTGCCGGACTTCGCCGAGGCCCGGTTGGAGTCCCGGGCCGTGCGGCGGACCGCCGGCGCGCTGGTGGCCGGCATCGGCTGGCTCTATCTACTGCCCCAGCTCCAGGGCGCCGGGCTGACCCTGCAGACCGTCACCGGCGCGCCGCGCTGGGTCGGCGGCGTGGTGGTCGCCCTGGTGGTCACCGCCAACGTCACGGCTGGCGGCATGCGCAGCATCACCTTCGTGCAGGCGTTCCAGTACTGGCTGAAGCTGACCGCGCTGCTCGTCCCGCTGCTCTTCCTCGGGCTCGCCTGGCATTCGGACGGCTCGCCCGGCGCCGACGCCGCGCGCCCGGTCTTCCACCGCTCGACCGTCGTGCGGACCGACACCGCGGTCCGCATCGCCATCGGCACTCCCGAGCGGGTCACCGTGAGCGGTACGGTCGACGGCCGTACGTACGCGGCGGCGCCGCTCGCGCTCGCCCCGGGCATCCACGCGCTCGACACCGCCACCACGCTGGACTTCCCGCCCGGCGCGGAGGTCCCGGCGAAGGCGGACGACCCGACGGGCTCGGCCTGGGGCCGCCCGCTGTCCGACCGCACCCAGCCCCATCCGCTCTACACCGTGTACGGGCTGATCCTGGCCACCTTCCTCGGCGCGATGGGCCTGCCGCACGTGGTGGTCCGCTTCTACACCAGCCCGCAGGGCCGCGCCGCCCGCCGGACCACGCTGGTGGTGCTCGGCCTGCTCGGCACGTTCTACCTGCTCCCGTCGCTGTACGGTGCGCTCGCCCGGATCTACGCCCCCGACCTGGTGCTCACGGGCGACACCGACGTGGCCGTGCTGGTGCTGCCCGAGCGGCTGGTCGGCGGCACGGCTGGCGCCCTGCTCGGGGCACTGCTGGCGGGCGGCGCGTTCGCCGCCTTCCTCTCCACCTGCTCCGGCCTGGCCGTCTCGGTGGCCGGTGTGCTGCACCAGGACGTGCTGCCCCCGATGGGCATCCGCGGCTTCCGCCAGGCCGCCGTGCTGGCGGTCGCCACGCCGACCGTCTGCACCCTGGTGGCCGCCGACCTGCCGGTGGCGGACGCGGTGGGGCTGGCCTTCGCCGTGGCTGCCTCATCGCTCTGCCCGCTGCTGGTGCTGGGCATCTGGTGGCCCCGGCTCACCCCGCCCGGCGCCATCGCCGGGGCGCTCACCGGTGGTGGTACCGCGCTGGCCGCCGCCCTGCTCACCATGGCCGACGTCTTCCCGAACGGCTGGCCGCACGTCCTGCTCGCCTGGCCGGCAGTCTGGAGCGTGCCGCTCGGCTTCCTGGTGATGGTCGCGGTCTCGCTCGCGACACCCGGTCGGATACCGCCCGGTACGGCCGTCGTCCTGGCCCGGCTGCACCTGCCGGAGACCGTCGCCGCGACCCCTGCCCGAGGAGATGCCAGTTGATGGTGCAACTCCTCACCCTCCTCGCCGGTGTGCCGCTCGGCGCGGGAGCACACTGGGCCCTGGCCCGCCGCTCGCGCCGGGAGCGCCACCGGGGCACGGACGTCGAACTGGCCACCTTCCGGACCCTGCACACCGCCTCGCTGGCCGCCCCGCCGCTGCGCGCCGGGCTGACCGAGGACACCGCCCGCAAGGCCGTCCGCCGACTGCGCCCGCTGCTCGGTACCCCGGCGATGTGTCTCACCGACGAGCACACCGCGCTCGCCTGGGACGGCGCGGGCGAGCACCACCGGCCCGAGGCGATGAGCAAGGCGGCCCAGGTGCTGGCGAGCGGCCGCCCACAGCTCGTCGAGGTCGACTGCCCGGATCCCTCCTGCCCGGTCCGCTGGGCCGCCGTCGCAGCGCTGGAGGTCGACGGCCGGGTGCTCGGCACGCTGGCGGCCTACGGACCGGAGGACTCGCCGGTGCTGGTGCGGGCCACCGGCGAGGTCGCGCGCTGGGTGGCCGTGCAGCTGGAGCTGGCCGAGCTCGACCGCTCGCGCCGGGACCTGATCGAGGCGGAGATCCGCACCCTGCGGGCACAGATCTCCCCGCACTTCATCTTCAACTCGCTGGCCGCCATCGCCTCCTTCGTCCGCACCGACCCCGACCGGGCCCGTGAACTGTTGTTGGAGTTTGCCGAGTTCACCCGGTACTCGTTCCGCCAGCACGGTGACTTCACGAGCCTCGCCGACGAACTGCGCTCCATCGACCAGTACCTCAACCTGGTCCGGGCGCGGTTCGGCGACCGGCTGGAGGTCGCCCTGCGGGTGGCACCCGAGGTGCTGCCGGTCGCGCTGCCCTTCCTCTGCCTCCAGCCACTGGTGGAGAACGCGGTCAAGCACGGCATCGAAGGACGCCCGGAACGCGGCCGGATCACCATCGCGGCCGACGACGCGGGCGCGGAGGCGCGGGTGGTGATCGAGGACGACGGCGTGGGCATGGACCCGGACCGGCTGCGGGCGATCCTGCGCGGCGAGGGCGGGCCGTCCCACGGCATCGGCCTGGGCAACGTGGACGAGCGCCTGCGCCATGTCTACGGCGACGGATACGGCCTGGTGATCGAGACCGGGGTGGATGCCGGCATGAAGATCACCGTACGGATCCCCAAGTACCAACCGGGTGTGCGGATTTCGCCACCGCCCGGCCCACGCGCCTGAGCTCGTCCGGGCGTTCTCCGCCCGGTTCGAGGGGCGGCGCCGAACGGCGCCACCCCTTCCGGCCGTCAGGGGGCGTCAGCTCGCAGCGGTCAGCGCCGGGACCGGCGCGGGCTCGAGGGTGTCCGCCGCTACCTCTTCCTCGGCCTCGGCACGGTAGTCCTCCGGGCTGGTCTCGTCCTTGCCCTGCGGGGCGCCGAGGGCCCGCAGCAGCACGGTGAGGGCGAGCGCGACGAGCAGGTTGAGGACGAGGGCGGTCAGGCCGAGGTACCCGGTCTGGCCGATGAACGGGATCACCGCGGTGCTGCCGCCGAAGTGCCTGGTGGCCGGGGTGGCGATCCCGTACGCCTGCCAGGTGCCGTACGCCATGCCCACGGCCCAGCCCGCCAGCAGCGCCCACCGGTGGAACCAACGGGTGAACAGGCCCGCCGCGACGGTCGGCAGGGTCTGCAGGATCCACAGGCCGCCCAGCAGCTGCAGGTTGATCGCGAACTGCTTGTCCATGCCGACGACGAACGCCAGTGCGCCGAACTTGACCAACAGGGAGGCGAGTTTGGCGACCTTGGTCTGCTGCTCCGGCGTGGCGTCCGGCTTCAGGAACTCCTTGTAGACGTTGCGGGTGAAGAGGTTGGCCGCGCCGATGGACATGATCGCCGCCGGGACGAGCGCACCGATGCCGATGGCCGCGAAGGCCACGCCGGCGAACCAGCCGGGGAAGAACTTGTCGAACAACTGGGGAATGGCCAGCTGGGCGTTGTAGCCCTTCACGCCCTGACCGATGCCGGCGGTGACGGCCAGGAAGCCGAGCAGCGCCAGCAGGCCGAGCATCAGTGAGTAGGCCGGCAGGATGGCCATGTTGCGCCGCACCGTCCTCCGGGACTTCGCGGCGAGCACGCCGGTGAGGGTGTGCGGGTACAGGAACAGGCCGAGCGCCGAGCCGAGTGCCAGCGTGGCGTAGGCCCACTGGGCCTTGGGCCCCGGCACCAGCGAGCCGGTCGGCTGGTGGGTGACGGGGTTCACCGCCTGGAACTTGGCCGCGGCAGTGTCGAAGATGTGCCCGTAGCCGCCCAGCCGCATCGGGAGGTAGACCACCGCGACGATGATGACGAGATAGACCAGGGTGTCCTTGACGAAGGCGATCACGGCCGGCGCCCGCAAGCCGGAGGAATAGGTGTACGCGGCCAGCACCGCGAAGGCGATCAGCAGTGGCAGATCCCGGACCAGTGGGTTGGCGGCTTGGCTGCCGCCGATCCCCAGCACGTCCAACACCGTTTCCAGGCCTACCAGTTGCAGGGCGATGTAGGGCATGGTGGCGAGAATGCCGGTGAGTGCCACGGCCAGGCTCAGCGCCCGGGAGCCGTAGCGGCCCCGCACGAAGTCGGCCGGGGTGACGTAGCCGTGCACCCGGGCCACCGACCACAGCCTGGGCAGCAGCAGGAACACCAACGGGTAGACCACGGCCGCGTACGGCACCGACCAGAAGCCGGCCGACCCGGTGGCATACACGGCCGCCGGCACCGCGATGAAGGTGTAGGCGGTGTACACGTCGCCGCCGAGCAGGAACCAGGTCACCCAGGTGCCGAACGATCGGCCGCCGAGGCCCCATTCGTGCAGGTCGAGAGCGTTGTCCGCGCGTCGCCAGCGTGCGGCCAGGAACCCGAGCACGGTCACCAGGGCGAGCAGCAGCAGGAACACCGTGAGCGCGGGGGCGTTCACCCCGTCGGCGAGGCGGGTCATCGGGCGTCACCGCCGTTCAGTGCCGCGCGGTGCTTCTCGTCCCGGGAGAGCAGCAGATGAGCGGCAACGGTGAAGAGGGCGGACAGCGGTACCCACATCAGCTGGTACCAGTAGAAGAACGGCACTCCGCCGAGCGCCGGTGCGGACTTGCTGTACGAGGGGACCCACAGCAACGCGACCACGGGTACGGCCAGCGCGAGGCCTGCGAGGAAGCGCTCCGGCGTGAGCTGAGGCACCGGTTGCGAGCCCGACTCCCTTTCCATCCAAGGGACTTCTGACGACATGCGGGCAGCCTCCGGGCAGTTCGGGTCGGATTCGGTCCGGCCGGGCCCTCACAGTGTGATCCGGCCGGACCGACCGCGTTTACGGCTGACCGCTCGCTGAGGTTCAACCCGGCGTCAGCGATTTTCGGACCGTCCGCAGCAGACCGTGCAGCGCGGTCCGCCAGCCGGCGCCGTAGTCGGGGCGACCGGCAGTCCGCGCCCGCCGGGAACGTACGACTCGGACGTGAACCAACCCGTCGCCGGGGCCGTAAGGGGGCACAGGATCAGGAAGCGGCGACCTTGGAAGCGGGGCGGCGATGACGTTGGTGTCGATTCGCGGTGTCAATGAGCACTTCAGTGCCCTGCATGTGCTGCAGGACATCGACCCGGACATCGCCGTGTTCGTCCGCCTTGCAGGAAGTCCACGCCGTAGCAGAGCAGGAAAGGCCGGCCATGCGTGCCCTCATCCACCCCGGTGGCCAGAACCCCACCGATGCAGGGCTTTTCGGTCCGTCCTCGGTCACCTGGCACCTCCACGCGGACCCTGCGATGTGGATCGGCGGTATCAGCGCGCTGCATCTCCAGGCCCTGCATCCGATCGCGGCGCTGGGCATAGCGCAGAACTCCTCCTTCGAGGAAGATCCGTTCGGTCGACTCGTGGGCACCGGTTCCTTCATCGTCGCGACCACGTGGGGCACCCGGGACCAGGCGGAGCGGGCCGGCGCCCGGGTCCGGGCCGTGCACGAGCGGCTGCGCATCCGCGATCCGAAGAGCGGCAAGAGCCACCGGCTGGACGCCCCCGACCTCCTGCTCTGGGTGCACTGCGCGCTGGTCAGGTCCAACCTGCACGCCGTCCTGCGGGGCGGCCTGAACGTGACGGACCAACAGGCGGACCGCTACGTCCGCGAGCAGCGCCGGACCGCGGCCCTGGTGGGACTTCCGGCCGCTGACGCTCCCGGCTCGGTCGCGGACGGAGCGTACGGTGCGTGAGCCGCACGAAGCCCGGCGGCGAGGGCCGTTCGCAACCACGGCACCCGCATCTTCGCCAAGCTCGGACTCAAACGGCCCGAGGACGACAGTCGCCGGGTACTGGCCGTCCTGGCCTACCTCGAAGGCTTGACCCCGGCCAGTGGGTCACCGAACGAAGCGGCCCACGCGCCTGCTGCCTGCTCGATGACCGCAGTGCCTGCCGGATGGGGGGCGAAGGGGCGCAGGAGGTGCGGGTTGTGCGAGAGCGACAGGTGGAGCCTCAGACTGGTTTGAACGGCTCGGCTTGCATCCGACGGCGACGTGCGAACCGTCACTCTGACGGCGCGCGGCCGAGCCTGCGTAGCGCGTCTACGCGAGGCTCACACTGCCGTCGATGTACCGCGAATGTCTGGGCGAATCACCGAACTGCGCAGTGCAGGAGTGGCGCGGATCAAGAGTTGCGCTTCGCCCGGTAGATCTCGGTGAGCCGCTCGATCGCCTTCTCCTGGGCGGAGAAGCCGGACTCCTCGGTCTGCTTGCCGGTCGTGCTGCGGTAGCGGATCTTGTACTCGTGGGGGCACTTCGACCACCGCGCCTGCGGGTGCTCGCAGTCCTTGAAGAAGGTGCCCATGCCGTGGGCCAGGGTCCTGGGTGCCATCGCGTGCGGTCTCCGTCCCGTCCAATGCTGACGATTTGCTGACCGCAGATGGTCCACCAGGCCCCTGACCTGGGAAGAACCGTGGATCGCGTGATATGTGGTGGAACTTCACCGGCCGATCCGGCGAGGAGATCGTACAGGCGCGGAACGACTGGGAGAAGAGCTCGCGATTCGGCGAGGTGCACGGCTACGACGGCGCCCGGTTGCGGGCCCCAGAGGTCCCGTCGATCCCGCTGAAGGCGCGTGGGCGGGTGCGCTGACCTGCGGAGACGCCGCTCGCGGGACTATTCTGGCGCGTGCTGGCCGGTGTGCTCCGGGCGTCCCTCAGAGTCCGTCAGGTCTTTGGGGCTCGGCCGAGGCCCTCGTCCGGCGCATCCGCCGCATCGCCGACCTCCCCACCAACCCCCAACGGCCGCGCACCGGAACGACCGCCGGCACCCGGGCCGGTCCAACGCCGACTTCGGCGTGCTCAGTGCCGCCCTCGATGGCAACCAGGCCATCAACCAGCGTGCCTTCGAAAGTGCGGTCGCCACCATCGACGACGATCTGGACGCCACCGCCGCGGGCCTGGGCGCGGCGGCTCTGGTGGCCGCGCTCGCCCTCGCGGGACTGGGAGTGCGGCCGCGGCTGCGCGAGTTTGTCCGAGCGGCCGCCCCTGGTGAAGACCCTCCGCAACGGCCGGTAGCCCCCGACGGCAGCAGGGCCGGGTCGGGCCGGTGTGGACGGCCATTCGCGGGGCCGAAAGGTTACCGAAAGGGGGGCCGTGGATTCACGATCTCACCACAGGAACGGATCGGCGGCGATTGACCGGATCCTGCGCAGCCCGTACCGGGTAATTGTTACGCTCCGTCCGGCGGGGCGGCGGGACGGTGACGCTGCGTTCATTGCGTTCGTTGTGCGTGTCCTATAGCGTGACGGATGATCACGAAGGGGGCAGGAGTGACGGGGGTCTCTTCTGAGGTGAATGTGACTGCTGAGTCGGCTGGCCGAAGATGGCGGTGGCGCAAGGAATCTGCCGGTCCTCGACGGGCCTGGCATTGATGCTTTCCGAATTCTGACGGTGCGAGGCCGCCGTCTTCACACCTGTCCGGTGCGGCTTTTCGACACCCCTTGCTGCAGCGAGGGGTGTCCGTACTGCCATGCGGTCGGACGGATCTTGTCGTCCGTTTGATTTTCGTCCTGTGAATTTGCGACGTGTATTGATCCGGGCTTTTCCATAAGAGCCTGGCAATTTCCATGATTGGACCCAGGTCGGGTGCCAATGCCGGTTCGACGCTGCCCTGGGGTGGATACCGATGGCTGAATCCTTGATGTTTAGCGAGACATTCACCATTACGTCCGAGAACCCGTTGCTGCGGGGCCACGTCGTCTATGGTCGGACCCTGCTGCCGGGTGTCGGTTACGTGGATCTGGTGCTCCAGGTGCTGGCCAGGCACGGCCACGCCATGGCTGACGTCGAGTTCCGGAACCTGACCATCCTGGCGCCGCTCGTCGCGGAGCCGGGCGAGCAGGTCCTGGCCACCGTCGAGGGGCGTCCCGCGCCCGCGGGAGGCTGGCGGATCGAGGTCCGCAGTCGGCGCGGGCGGGAAGCGGACGTGCTGCACGCGTCGGTGACGGTGCGTCAAGCTCGGCCGGGCGCCTTCCCGGAGCGGCTGTCGATGCCGCTCGCCGGAGTGGAACGGCAGACGTCGCTCGCCGACATCTACGGCTGGCTCCGCGAGCACGAACTGGTCCACTCGGGGCTGATGAGGGTCGACGGCGTGGTGCACCACCGCCATGAGGACCTGGTCGTGGAGCTGGAACTCCCCCCGGCGTCGCAGGCCGGCGCGGACGGCTTCCTCTTCCATCCGGCGCTGTTCGAGGCGGGGCTGCTCGGCGGCAGCGTGAACAGCCACATGCTGCACGAGGGCAGCGGGGGCGACCCGGGCGAAGCCCTCTACCTGCCGATCGTGCTCGAGTCGTTCCGGGCGACCGCTCCGCTGGGCCCGCACTGCTTCGTCAGGGTCTCGGCCGACTCGACCAGCAGGGACGACGAACTAATCCGGTTGGGAGCCGAGTTCTACGACGCGAGCGGGGTGAAGATCGCCGAGGTCGGCCGACTCGCGGCCAAGCGAGTCCGGACCGTGGCGGCCCTCGACGTCCGGGGCGAGCCCGCCCCGCAGGCCGCCGTCCCGCAGGCCGCCGTGACCCGGAACGCCGCAGCGGGGCGGGACGTGGTGGCCGTGCTGCGCGAACTGGTCGCCGCGCGGCTCGGAGTACCGCCGGCCGAGGTCGGGTCGCACACCGGCTACTACCAGCTCGGGCTGACCTCCGCCTCCCTGGTCGCTCTGGTGGGGGAGTTGGAGGACCGGTTCGGCATCGAACTCTCCCCGATCGTCGTCTTCGAGTACACCACGATCGCGGAGCTGGCGGCCTGGCTGGACGAACGCCTCGCGCAGGCCGGCCGCCCGGCGGGGGCCGCGCCCTCCGCTGACGCTCCCGCGCGGGTCGGCGACGGGCCGGCCGATTCGACAGCCGTCCTGTGCGGCGAACTGGCGGACGAGATCGGGGCGCTGCTCGGTGTGCCGGCCTGGCAGGTCGCCCCGGAAGCCGACTGGACGGAGCTCGGGTTCGATCCGGTCACCCTGGCCGCTCTCGTGGAGCGTCTGAACGACCGCTACGGCCTGGCGCTCACCACGGCCGTGCTGGTCGCGCGGCCAACCGTGCGGGAGCTGGCCGAGCACGTCCTCGCCCGACCGGGCGAACAGCCGAACGCCCCAGCGGCGAAGGCGGAGACGGACCCGCACCCGATGTTGCACCGGGCCGTCCCGCTCGAGTTCGGCGCGGCGTACGAGACCCGATTCGACGGGCGCGAGCCGTACCTGAGGGACCACCTGGTGCGCGGCGCCCGCGTGCTGCCCGGGGTCGCCCACCTGGAGCTGGCGCGGGCGGCCGCGGCCGCCTGGTTCGACGCGCCGACCGCACAGCGGGTGCGGCTGGAGGACGTCGTCTGGCTGCGCCCCGCGTCCTGCGGACCCGACGGGCTGGAACTGCGGGTCACCGTGCGGCAGGCGGTCAGCGGTGCGGAGTTCGAGATCACGGCCCCGAACGACGGCGACAGGCCGTGCTGCCAGGGCCGGGCGAGCGTGGTCGAAGACCGCGACGGCGGCGGCGAGGACGAGCCGGACGCCCTGGAGGCGGCGCGGGCCGGCTGCACCGGAGCGGAGGTGCCGGCGGCGCGGATCTACGAGCTCTTCGCCCGTTTCGGCCAGGAGTACGGCCCCGCCCAGCGCTCGCTGACCGGCCTGCGGACCGGCACCGACGCGGCGGGGCGCCCGCAGGCGCTGGCCGAGCTTCGGCTCCCGGCCTCCGCCGACCCGCTCGCCGGGTGCCTGCTGCACCCGGCCGTCCTGGACGGGGCACTGCAGGCCACCGCGGGGCTCTGGCTCGGGGCGGACGGGGAGGCGGACCGGTCGGCCAAGCCCGCCCTGCCGTTCGCGATCGAGCGGGTGGACGTGCGCCGCGCGACCCCCGCTCGGGGCTCCGCCTGGGTCCGGTACCGGTCGGGCAGCGGTCCGGCAGCGGCGCGGCCGCTGCTGGACGTCACGGTCTTCGACGAGCGGGGCCGGGTGTGCGCCGAGCTGTCCGGTCTGAGCACGCGCGCCCTGCCCGAGCTTCCGGCCGCGCCCCCGCAGGAGTCGTCCGACGCGGGCGCCGGGATCGACATCGCCGTCATCGGCGTCGCCGGCCGCTACCCGGAGGCGGCGGACCTGGACGAGTTCTGGGAGAACCTCAGGTCCGGCCGCGACTCGGTGCGCCGGGCCCCGGCCGAGCGGTGGACGCGGCCGCAGTGGGCGGCGGAGGCCGACCTCTGGGGTGGCTTCCTCGACGGCATCGACCTGTTCGACCCGCTGTTCTTCCGGATCTCGCAGCGGGAGGCCGAGCACCTCGACCCCCACGAGCGGCTGTTCCTGGAGTGCGCGCACCACGTCCTGGAGGACGCCGGGTACACCGGGGACCTGCTGGAGCGCACCAGTGGCGGCGTCGGCGTCTTCACCGGTGTGATGTACCAGGACTACCAGCTCTACGGCGCGCAGGCCCAGGACCGGGGTCAGGCGGTGGCGCTGTCCGGGAGCGCGTCGTCGGTCGCGAACCGGGTGTCCTTCGTCCACGGGTTCACCGGGCCGAGCATGAGCGTGGACACCATGTGCTCGTCCTCGCTGACCGCGATCCACCTGGCCTGTGAGGCGATCCGCGGCGGCCAGTGCGGGGTGGCGCTCGCGGGCGGCGTCAACGTCACCGCGCACCCCAACAAGTACCTGATGCTGGAGCAGCGCAACTACCTCTCCAGCGACGGTCGTTGCCGCAGCTTCGGGGCCGGCGGCGACGGCTACGTGCCCGGCGAGGGGGTCGGCGCCGTCCTGCTCAAGCCGCTGGACCGGGCGCTGGCGGACGGCGACCACATCCATGCCGTGATCAAGGGCACCGCGCTGAACCACGGCGGGCGGACCAACGGCTACACGGTGCCCAGCCCGGCGGCCCAGGGCAGGGTCGTGGGCCGCGCGCTGGCCGCGTCCGGTGTCGACCCCCGGTCGCTCGGCTACATCGAGGCTCACGGCACGGGCACCGCGTTGGGCGACCCGATCGAGATCGCCGGGCTGGTCAAGGCCTTCCAGGACGCCGGCGCAGAACCGGAGCAGTGCGCGATCGGCTCGGTCAAGTCCAACATCGGGCACGCCGAGAGCGCGGCCGGCATCGCCGGCGTCACCAAGGTGCTGCTCCAGCTGCGGCACCGCGAGCTCGTGCCCAGCTTGCACGCGACCACGCTCAACCCGCACATCGACTTCCCGCGGACGCCGCTGCGCGTGCAGCGGAGCCTGGAACCGTGGCAGCGGCCCACGGTGGTGGACGGCGGGCGGAGCCACTCCCTTCCCCGGACGGCGGGGGTGTCCAGCTTCGGCGCGGGCGGCTCGAACGCGCACGTCGTCCTCACCGAGTACGAGCTGCCGCAGCCGCAACCGGGCCCGGTCGACCGGCCCGCGTTGCTCGTGCTCTCGGCCCGGACAGAGGCCCAACTGGTCGAGCAGGCACGGCGGCTGGAGGTGCGACTGGCCGAGCTGACCGAGGCCGAGCTGCCCGGCGTCGCCTGGACGCTGCAGACCGGCCGGGTGGTCCTGGAGGAACGTCTGGCGTTCGCGGCGGAATCGCTGGCCCAGGCCAGGGCCGTGCTCGCGCGGTTCGCGGCCGAGCCGGACCGGCCGGGCGACTGGGTACGCGGCACGGTGCTCACGGAGGTCGCACCGGACGAGGCGGAGCTGGCGGGCGCCCTCGACGACTGGACCCGGGAGGGCGCGGGCGACCGGCTGCTGAGGCGGTGGGCCGCGGGCACCCCGGTGCCGTGGGAGACGCTGCCGACGGGCTCCCGGACGAACGGCCCCGGCCACCCGGGCGCTCCGGAACCGAGGCCGCGCCGGGTGCCGCTGCCCGGCTACCCGTTCGCCCGCGAGCGCTGCTGGATCGAGCTCGGCGGGCCGGCGCCCGGCGGGAACCTGCCGGACCGGACCCCGTTGGCGGCGAGCGGTCGGGACGGGAACGGGCCGGACGGCGAGGTGTTGCTGGTTCCGGGCTGGGCGCCCGGCGAGAAGGCCGGCGGGGCCGGCGGAGCGAACGGGTTCACCGCTCACCACGTGACGGTGATCGGCACCCTCTCCGCGGCCGAGCGCGAGGAGCTGCGAGCCGCCCTGCCGCTGGGCGCCGAGTGCCGGTTCGTCGCTCTGGCGGACGGTCCGCTGGACCGGCAGTACACCGAGGCCGCCCGGGAGGTGCTCGCGCGGCTCCAGGAGGTCCTGCGGCCCGGCCTGCCGGGCCCGGCGCTGTTCCAGGTCGCGCTGGCCCGGCCGGCGGCCACCGGCCCGGAGCGGGACCGGCTCGCCTGCCTGGGCGGCCTGTCCGGGCTGCTGCGGACGGCCGGCCTGGAGAACCCCCGGCTGCACGCGCAGCTCGTGGACTGCCTCGACGGAGCCTCCCCCGCCGCTGTCGGCGCCCGGCTGACGGCCGAGACCGGACCCGGGCCCGAGCCCGAGGTGCGGTACCGCGACGGCCGCCGGTACACGGCGGTGCTGCAGGAGACAGAGCTCGGCGGCGCCGCCACCGCGCCCTGGCGGGAGGACGGCGTCTACCTCGTCACCGGTGGCGCCGGTGCGCTGGGCCGGATCGTGGCGGGGGACATCGCGGCCTCGGTCCGCCGGGCCACGGTGGTCCTGGTCGGCCGTTCCGCCCTCTCCGGGGAGCAGCAGGCCGCGGTGGACGAGCTGTGCGCCGCGGGGCTGACCGTGGAGTACCGGCGTGCGGACATCGCCGACCGGGCGGCCGCCGCCCGGCTGCTGGCCGACGTGGTCCGCGAGCACGGGCCGCTGACCGGCGTCCTGCACGGTGCCGGCGTCCTCGCGGACCGGCTCGTCGTCGGCAAGGTACCGGACGAGCTGGCGCGGGTCCTGGCGCCGAAGGTCGAGGGGCTGGTACACCTCGACGAGCTGACCCGTGACCAGCCGCTGGAGTTCTTCGTCTGCTTCTCCTCGGCCAGTGGCGCCTTCGGCAACGTCGGCCAGGCCGACTACGCCGCCGCCAACGCCTTCCTGGACGCCTACACGGTGTACCGCAACCGCCTGGTCGCGGCGGGGGAGCGGACCGGCAGGGCCGTTTCCGTCGGCTGGCCGCTCTGGGCCGACGGCGGGATGGGAGCGGACCGGGCCGTCGCGCAGCGGCTGCGCGACCTGGACCTGGTCCCGCTCGAATCCGCCCAGGGGCTCGCCGTGCTGCGGTGGGCGCTGACCGACCCGGACGCCACCGGGGACGGCCGGCTGACCGTGCTCGCGGGTCGGCGCGAGGCGCTGGCCCGGATCACCGGCGGGGCGATCAGTCCGGGCGCGACGGCCGCGGCAGACCCGGCGTCCGGGGCCGCGCGGGATGGGGATCGGGCCCCGGCGCCCGAGGCTGGGCGGGACGGCGACCGGCTGCTGGAGGACCGGGCCGTCGGCTACCTGAGGAGGCTGCTCGCCGAGGTCCTCAAGCTCGGTCCGGAGCGGCTGCACCCGGACGCCGAGCTGGAGCGGTACGGCATGGACTCCGTCCTGGCGGTCGAGGCCGTGACCCGGCTGGAGAAGGCGTTCGGCCCGCTGGCCAGGACCCTGCTGCTGGAACTGCCGACCCTGCGGGAGCTGGCGCGGTACTTCGCGGCCGAGCACCCGGCGGCCCTGCGCGCCCTGCTGGGCGAGCTCCACCCCGTACCCCACCCCGTTCGCGAACCCGAATCCAAACCCCGCCGCGAACCCGAGCGCCGGCTCGAACCCGAACCGGGAGCCGACCCCGCCGGGGACGCGAAGACCACACCCGCACCGGACCGCGCAGCGCTCCGGTCCACCGAGCCCAGAGGGAAGTTCATGGACGTCGCCGTCATCGGCATCGCCGGCCGCTATCCGCAGTCGGCGGACCTGGACACGCTGTGGACGCACCTGCGGGACGGGAAGGACTGCGTCACCGAGCCGCCCGCCGACCGCTGGGACGAGGCGGCGCGGTCGGGGCTCTGGGGCGGATTCCTCGACGGCATCGACGGGTTCGACGCGGCGCTGTTCGGCGTGTCGCCCCGCGAGGCGGCGGCGATGGACCCGCAGCAGCGGCTGTTCCTGGAGACGGTCTGGGAACTGCTGGAGGGCTGCGGCGTCACCCAGGAGGTGATCGAGCGCCGGTACCGGCGGAGCGTCGGCGTCTACGTCGGCGCCTCCTACCTGCAGTACCGGGCGGACGCCTCCGACCCCGCGCTCGCGGCGCTCACCTCGACGGCGTCGTACAACATGATCGCCAACCGGGTCTCGCACTTCTTCGGGCTGGAGGGGCCGAGCCTGGCGGTCGACAGCATGTGCACCTCCTCGGCCATGGCCATCCACCTGGCCTGCGTGGACCTCCAGCGCGGGGAGTGCGAGGTCGCCGTCGCCGGCGGGGTGAACCTGGCCCCCCGTCCGGACAAGTTCCTCGGGCTGTCCGAGATGCGGATGCTGGGCAGCGGCCCGGACAGCCGGAGCTTCCGCGACGGGGACGGCTACCTCCCCGCCGAGGCCGTGGGCGCGGTCCTGCTCAAGCCGCTGGATGCCGCACTGCATGACGGGGACGAGGTGCACGCCGTCATCAAGGGGACCGCCACGCTGCACAGCGGTCGCGCCAACGGCTTCCTCACGCCGAGCCGTCGGGCCCAAGTGACGGTCATGCGCCGGGCGTTGGAGCGCTCCGGTGTCGAGGCCGCGTCGGTCGGGTACGTCGAGGCGTCGGCGAACGGCACGGCGCTGTCCGACGAGATCGAGGTGAGCGCCCTGCGGGAGGTGTTCGACGGGGTGGCCGAGCCCGTGGTGGTCGGCTCGGTGAAGTCCAACCTCGGGCACCCGGAGGCGGCCTCGGGCGTCGCGCAGCTCACCAAGGTCGCCCTCCAGTTCCGGCACCGGGAGCTGGCCCCGCTCGTCGCCGCCGGCGAGACCAACCCCAACCTCGCCCTGGACAGCGGGCCGCTGACGCTCTGCGAGCGGCTGATCCTCTGGGAGGAGCGCGAGGACGCGGACGGGCGCCCGCTGGCCCGGCGCGCGCTGATCAACTCCGTTGCGGCGGGCGGAAGCCACGTCAGCCTGGTGGTCGAGGCGCCGCCGCGGGCGGCGGTCGGGCGGGCGGAACCGGAGGACGCCGGGCCGCAGCTGCTGGTCGTGTCGGCCGCCGACCCGGCGCGGCTGCGGACGGCCGCAGGCCGACTGCTGGAGTTCCTCGGCCGACGCGACGCGGTGAGTCTGGCGGACGTCGCGCACACCCTGCAGCTGGGCCGTGAGGCGATGTCGGCGCGGCTCGCCGTGGTGGCCGCGAGCGTGCAGGAGCTGCGGGCGTCGCTCGCCGCCTTCCTGGCCGGGGCGGACGGTGCCACGGAAACTGAGGCATCGTCGGGGACCGTGCTGCACACGGGCAACACCGACGACGGGTCGCTGCCCCTCATGGCGGTGCTCGACGGGGCCCGGGGCGAGGCCTTCGTCTCCGCGCTGGTCGCCGACCGCGATCTGGAGCGGCTCGCCGAGCTGTGGGTGTGCGGCGCCAGGATCCCGTGGAGCGGGCTGTACACACGGCGCAGGCGCCTGGTGGCGCTGCCGGCCACCGTCTTCGAGCGGGCGAGCCACTGGCTCGGCGGGACGCCGGCCCGGCCCACGCCCGTGGCCCCTGCCCAGGCGAGCCCGGAGCCCGCGTCCGCGGAGCCCGCGTCCGCCGACACCGTACTCGTTTCGGCAGTCGCGACCCCGGCCCCTGAGCCCGTCCGGGCACTGGTCGGCCCTGAGCGCGTGGTCATCGAGGTCTGCGCCGAGCTGCTCGGCTTCCCCGCAGGTGAACTCGGCCCTGAGGAAAGCTTCTTCGCCCTGGGCGGCCACTCGCTGCTCGCCCACCACTTCGCCGACCGGCTGCGCGAACGCGGCCTGCTCTGCGACCCGCCGAGCATCCTGCGCGCCCGCGACCTCGCGGCCATCGCCCGGGCGGCCCAGCCGATGCAGACGCCCGCGCTCACCGAGCCCACCCCCATCGAACCCGCCCCGGTGACCCCCGTCCCCGCCCGCTCCGGCACCTCACCCGTACCGGCCGGGATCCCGGCCGGTACCACCCGGATCACCTCCGACCTGCTGCCCCTGATCACCCTGACCGAGCAGGAGCTCGCCACGGTCGTCGCCGCCGTGCCCGGCGGGGCCGCGAACCTCCAGGACGTGTACCCCCTCGCCGGGATGCAGGAGGGCATGCTCTTCCACCACGTACGGGACGGCGCGCACGACCCGTACGTCTCCTCGGGCCTGCTCTCCTTCGCGGACCGCGACCACCTGGACCGGTTCACCGAGGCACTGCGGGCGGTGATCGCCCGGCACGACGCGCTGCGCACCGTGATCCTCTCCGACGGCCTCGGCGAGCCGGTCCAGGCCGTGCTGCGCCACGTGGAGTTCGAGCCGGCGGAAACGGAGCTCCGGGCCGGAACGCCGGCCGTGGACCAGCTGGCCGAGCTGGTGCGCAACGCCCCGCGGATGCCGCTGGACCGGGGCCCGCTGATCCGGCTCCAGACCGGTCTGGAGCCGGACACCGGGGTGTGGCACGCGGCGCTGAGCCTGCACAATGTGCTGCACGACGCGTCGTCGCTCGGTCTGCTGTTCGCCGAGCTCGCGGCGCACATGGACGGCCGGGCGGACGCCCTGCCGGAGCCGGCGCAGTACCGCGACTTCGTCGCCCACACCCGTCGGCGGCCCGCCGGGCCCGAGGCCGCGGCCTTCTTCACCGAGCTGCTCGGTGACGTCACGGAGCCGACCGTGGTGTTCGGCCTGCACGACGTGCACGGTGACGGGCGGCAGGTCGTCGAGGCGCGCCGGTCGCTGGACGACGGCCTGGGCCGACGCGTCCGCGAGCTGGCGGCCGAGCTGCGGACCAGCCCCGCGACGCTGTTCCACGTCGGCTGGGCGCTGACCGTGGCGGCCTGCGCGGACCGCGACGACGTGGTGTTCGGCACGGTGCTGTCGGGCCGCCTCCAGGGGCCCGCGGGCACGGACCGGATGCTCGGCAGCTTCATCAACACCCTGCCCCTGCGGCTCGACCTGGCCGGCCGGAGCGTGCGCGACCTGGTCCGGCGGACCGGGGAGCTGCTGCACGAGCTGGTCCGCCACGAGCAGCTGCCGCTCACCGAGGCCAGGGCGCACAGCGGCCTGCCCGGCCGCGAACTGCCGCTGTTCAACGCGATCTTCAACTACCGCCACCTGCCGAGCGACGACGGCATCGCCGCCCGGCTGCAGCGGGTGGGCGTCACGCCGCTGTCGGACGTCTTCGAGCGCAGCAACTTCCCGGTGACCGTCTCGGTCGACGACCTCGGCCGCGCGTTCCGGATCGACGCGCTGATCCACCGGGCCCAGGACGCCGACGTCGTGATCGACTGCCTGGAGGCCGCCATGGCCTCCCTGGTCGAGGCGCTGCGCGACGAGGAGCGCGCGCTCGCCCCGGCGCTCGACCTGTCCGTGCTGCCGGCCGCGATGCGGCAGCGCGAACTGGTCGGGTACGCCTGGGAGCCGGTGACGGCGGAGGCGGCCGACGCCAGGTCGGAGCGCCACCTGCACGAGTGGTTCGAGCAGGAGGCCCGGGCCGTTCCGAACGCGGTGGCGGTGACCTGCGAGGACCGCTCCCTGACCTACGCCGAGCTGAACGCGCGGGCGAACCGCCTGGCCCGGTACCTGCGGGCGCTGGGCGTGGGGCACGAGTCGTTGGTCGCGCTCTGCCTGCCGCGCAGCGAGTGGCTGGTGGTGGGCGCGCTGGCGGTGCTGAAGGCGGGCGGCGCGTACGTGCCGCTGGACCCGTCGGCGCCGGTCGAGCGGCTCGGCCACGTGCTGTCGGACAGCGCCCCGACGGTGGTGCTGGTGGACGGCGCGGTGCCGGAGGGGCTCGACATCGGCGGCGCCCAGGTGGTGGACGTCCCGGGGCACACGGCCCGCTGGGGGGCGCTGTCGGACGGCGACCTGGAGCCGGTGGCCGGCGCCTCGCCGAAGGACCTGGCGTACGTGATCTACACCTCCGGTTCGACCGGCCTGCCCAAGGGGGTGATGGTCGAGCACCGCAACGTCGCCCGGTTCTTCGTCGCGGCCCAGGAGTGGTTCCGCTACCGGGAGGGCGACGTGTGGACGCTGTTCCACTCCTTCGCCTTCGACTTCACGGTGTGGGAGATGTGGGGCGCGCTGCTGCACCGGGGCCGGCTGGTCGTGGTGACGCGGGACGTGGCGCGCAGCCCGCGCGACTTCTACCGCCTGCTGTGCGCCGAGGGCGTCACCGTGCTCGGCCAGACGCCCACCGGCTTCGGGCAGTTGATCGCGGCGCAGGGCGACGACGGTGCCCCGCACCGGGTGCGCGTGGTGCTGCTCGGCGGCGAGGAGCTGGACGCCGCGCCGCTGGCGCCGTGGTTCACCCGGGCCGTCAACGACGGGACCGAGCTGGTGAACATGTGGGGGACCACCGAGACGACGGTGGTCACCACCTACCGCGTGGTCACCGAGCCGGACACCCGCCTGACCACCAGGCCGATCGGCGGCGCGATGCCGGGCATGAGCGTGTACGTGCTGGACCGGCACGGCAACCCGATGCCGACCGGGGCGGTGGGCGAGCTGGTGATCGGCGGCGAGGCGGTCTCGCGCGGCTACCTGAACCGTGCGGAGCTGACCGCCCGGCGCTTCGTCGCGGACCCGTTCGTCGGGGCGCCGGGCGCCCGGATGTACCGCACCGGCGACCTGGGACGCCGACTGGCGGACGGCTCGCTGGAGTTCCTCGGGCGCAACGACGGCCAGGTCAAGATCCGCGGCTACCGGATCGAACTGGGCGAGATCTCCACCCGGCTCAACGAGCACCCCGCCGTCGCGGAGGCCCGCGTGGTGGTCCGCGGCCAGGGCGACGGACGGTGCCTGGTCGGCTACGTCGTCCCGGCGAACGGCCGCCAGGGCGAGCCCGGCGGGCCGCGGGAGCACGAGCTGCGGGAGCAGCTGGACACCGCGCTGCGGGCCGCGCTCCCGCCGTACATGGTGCCCTCCGCCTACGTCCTGCTGGACGCGCTGCCGCTGACCGGCAACGGCAAGCTCGACACCGCCGCGCTGCCCGAGCCCGAGGCCCCGGTGCGCTCCGCGCGCAGCGGGCCGGCGGCCGCGCTCACCGACACCGAGCGGATCGTCTCCGAGGTGTGGGCCGAACTGCTGCACACCGACGCGGGAGTGCTCGACGCGCAGAGCGGCTTCTTCGAGTTCGGCGGCAACTCGCTGCTGGTGACCCGGCTGATCAACCTGATCAAGCAGCGTACGGGCGTCGAGCTGACGGTCCAGACGGTCTTCGAGGCGAACCGGCTGGGCGACCTGGCGGCCGCGCTGGAACGCGCCCTGCCCGACCCCGGGGCCGCCGCCGCACTCGACCTGGACGCGATCACGGAGAGCATCAGCCTGATCGAGAGCCTGACCGACGCCGAGCTGGACGCCCTGGACATCGACGACGCCGTTCCCGGCATCGAGAGCTAGAGAGGCCGACGATGAGCACGCCGTACCCGGACAGCGGACCGGAACTGATCCGCAAGATCCAGGCGATGCCCGCCAAGCGGCAGCGCGCCGTGATCGCGCTGCTGACCAAGCGGGGCGTCGACCTCTCCGCGCTGGACATCATCCCGCGCCTGCCCCGCTCCCAGGACCAGCCGCTCCCGCTCTCCTTCGCCCAGCAGCGGCTCTGGTTCCTCGCCCAGCTGGAGGGCACCAGCGCCTACTACAACGTCCCGATGGCGATGCGGCTGCACGGTCCGCTGGACCGCGCGGCGATGCGCCGGGCGCTGACCGGGCTGGTGCTGCGGCACGAGGCCCTGCGCACCCGGTTCGAGGAGCGCGACGGCGTCCCGTACCAGTGCATCGACGACGGCACCGGCTTCACGGTGCGCGAGCAGGACGTCGCAGACCCGGCGCAGGTGGCCGGGATCTGCCAGCAGGAGATGCTCACGCCCTTCGACCTGGCGAAGGACGCGCTGATCCGGGCGCTGTTGCTGCGGGTGTCGGAGACCGAGCACGTCCTGATGGTGACGATGCACCACACCGTCTCGGACGGCTGGTCGGTCGGGGTGTTCTTCCGCGAGGCGACCGAGCTGTACGAGGCGGCCCGCCAGGGCCGGGACGCCGCCCTGGAGCCGCTGCCGGTGCAGTACGCCGACTTCGCGCACTGGCAGCGCCAGTGGCTGGCCGGCGAGGTGCAGGCCCGTCAGGTCGACTACTGGAAGGGCCGGCTCGCCGGGGTTGACACGGGCCTGACGCTGCCAGCGGACCGCCCGCGCCCGCCGGTGCGCGGCTACGAGGGCACCCGGGAGTTCTTCCAGTGCCCGCCGGAGCTGCTGGAGCGGCTCCGCGAGCTCGGCGAGCGGCACGGCGCCACGCTGTACATGACGCTGCTGGCCGCCTACTCCGTCGTGCTGCACCGCTACACGCAGCAGACCGACATCGCCGTCGGCACCGTCATCGCCAACCGCAACCGGGTCGAGACGGAGGGGCTCATCGGCCTGTTCGCCAACACCCTGGTGATGCGCAACAGCCTGGACGGCGACCCGGCCTTCACGGAGCTGCTGGCCCGGGTGAAGCGGACCGCGCTGGAGGCCTACGACCACCAGGACGTGCCCTTCGAGGCGGTGGTGGACGCCCTCCAGGTCGAGCGCGCCCTCAGCCACTCACCGGTCTTCCAGACCGTGCTGGTGCTCCAGGAGGAGCAGGCGGAGCCCCGGCTCACCCTGGGCGGGCTGGAGGTGACCCCGGTCGACGTCGACTTCACCATCGCCAAGTTCGACCTCACCCTCGACCTGCGGGAGACCCCGCAGGGCCTGGCCGGCGCCGTGGAGTACAGCACCGCCCTGTTCGACCGGGAGACCGTCCAGCGCTTCGTGCGCCACTTCACCACCCTCCTCGCCGCCGTCGTCGAGGCGCCGCAGGAGCCGGTCTCCCGGCTGGCCCTGCTGGACGACGCCGAGCTCGGCGCCGTGACCCGGCAGTGGCGGGCCCCGTCGGGCCCGGCGCCCGAGCCGGCCCGCCGGATCGACGACTGGTTCCAGGAGGTGGTGCGCCGCACGCCGAACGCGGTGGCGGTGACCTGCGAGGGCCGCTCCCTGACCTACGCCGAGCTGAACGCACGGGCGAACCGCCTGGCCCGGTACCTGCGCGCCTCGGGCGTGGTCCGGGACACCCCGGCGGCGCTCTGCCTGCCGCGCGGCGAGTGGCTGGTGGTGGGCGCGCTGGCGGTGCTGAAGGCGGGCGGCGCGTACGTGCCGCTGGACCTGACCGCGCCGGTCGAGCGGCTCGCCCACGTGCTGTCGGACAGCGCCCCGAAGGTGGTGCTGGTGGACGGCGCGCTGCCCGAGGGGCTCAACGCCGGCGGCGCCCAGGTGGTGGACGTGCGGGGCAACTGGGAGTGGCTGCCCGCCGACGACCTGGAGCCGGTGACCGGCGCCTCACCGAAGGACCTCGCCTACGTCATCTACACCTCGGGCTCGACCGGCCTGCCCAAGGGCGTCCTGGTCGAACACCGCAACGCGACCCGGCTGTTCACCACGACCCGGGAGTCCTTCGGCTTCGGCCCCGAGGACGTGTGGACGCTGTTCCACTCCTTCGCCTTCGACTTCACCGTCTGGGAGACGTGGGGCGCCCTGCTGCACGGCGGCCGGCTCGTCGTCGTCCCGCACGAAGTGGCCCGCAGCCCCCGGGAGTTCTACGCGCTGCTGTGCGCGGAGGGCGTGACCGTCCTGAACCAGACGCCCAGCGCCTTCGGGCAGCTGATCGCGGCCCAGGGCGAGGACGGCGCCCGGCACCGGCTGCGCACCGTGGTGTTCGGCGGCGAGGCCCTGGACCCCACGGCGCTGCGCCCCTGGTTCGCCCGGCCGCTCAACGCGGCGACCGAGCTGGTGAACATGTACGGCATCACCGAGACGACGGTGCACGTGACCCACCGGGTGGTCACCGAGGCCGACACCGCCTCCGCCGTCAGCCCGATCGGCGGGCCGCTGCCGGACCTGAACGTCTACGTGCTGGACCGGCACCTCAACCCGGTGCCGACCGGGGCGGTCGGCGAGATGTACGTGGGCGGCGAGGGCGTCGCCCGCGGCTACCTGAACCGGCCGGAGCTGACCGCCGAGCGCTTCCTCGACGACCCGTTCCGGGGGGTGCCCGGTGCCCGGATGTACCGAACCGGGGACCTCGCCCGGCAGCTGGCGGACGGCTCGCTGGAGTACCGCGGGCGCAACGATGACCAGGTCAAGATCCGCGGCTACCGCATCGAACCGGGCGAGGTCTCCGCCCGCCTCAACGAGCACCCCGGGGTGCGCTCGTGCGCCGTCGTGGTGCGCGAGGACCGGCCCGGCAACCGGCAGCTCGTCGCCTACGTGGTGCCGGCGGTCGACCAGGACGAGGCGGGGCTGCGCGCCGAACTGGACCGGCTCGCCCGCCGCGTCCTGCCCGAGTACATGCTCCCTGGCGCCTACGTGCTTCTGCCGGACCTGCCGCTGACCACCAACGGAAAGCTCGACCGCGCCGCGCTCCCGGCCCCCGGCATCGACGCCTACGCCCAGCGTCAGGACCACGCGTACGTGGCCCCGGCCGACGGCACCGAGCGGGCGCTGGCCGAGGTCTGGGCCGACCTGCTCGGCTTCGAGGCAGACCGGATCGGCGCGAACGACAACTTCTTCACCCTGGGCGGCCACTCCCTGCTCATCACGGTCCTGGTGGCCCGGCTGCGGGCTGCCGGGCTGCGACTCACCGTGCGCGACCTGTTCGACGACGCCACCCTGAGCGGCCTGGCGGCGCGCATCGACGCGGCCACCGTCGGCACGGGCGGCACCGGCACCGGCGAGGACCCGGCGGGCGAGCCGGCCGAGCCCGGCTACTCGGTGCCGCCCCACGCCGTCCCCAAGGGCTGCGAGCGGCTCACCCCCGAGCTGCTGCCGCTGGTCCGGCTGGGCCAGGAGCACCTGGACGCCATCGCCGACCGGGTCCCCGGCGGCGCCCCCAACGTCCAGGACGTCTACCCCCTGGTGCCCTCCCAGGAAGGCATCCTCTTCCACCACCTGATGGACCCGGAGAACGACCCGTACGTGATGTCCGCGGTGTTCGCCGCGGACGACGAAGCCGCGTGCACGGCGTTCCTCGACGCACTCCAGGCCCTGATCGACCGCCATGACGTGATGCGCACCGCCGTCCTCACCGAAGGCCTGCCTGAGCCGGTGCAGGTGGTGTACCGCTCGGCGACGCTCCCGGTGGAGCACATCGACCTGCCCGGGACCGAGGCGCCCGGGACCGGCGCGGACGCCGAGGAGCGGGCCCGCGCACTGGCCGGCCTGCCGGCCGAGCTGCCGCCGGACCGGGCGCCGATGCTCAGCGTCCGGATCGCGCGGGACCCCGGATCGCCCCGGCGCTTCGTTCTGATGAACTTCCACCACCTCATCGAGGACGCCACCTCGATGCGTCTGATCGCCGACGAGCTGGCTGCCCACATGGCCGGGCGCGCCGACCTGCTCACCCAGCCCGCGCCCTACCGCGACTTCGTCGCCCACACGCTGCACCAGCTGGCCACCGGCGACGTGGAGCAGTACTTCCGCGCCACCTTCGGCGACGTCACCGAACCGACGGTGCCGTTCGGCCTGAACGACGTGCACGGCGACGGCCGCCGCACCCGCAAGCCGCGCCGCTCGCTGCCCGCCGACCTCACCCGGCGGCTGCGGGCCGAGGCCGGGCGGCTCGGCCTCAGCCCGGCGTGGCTCTTCCACGCGGCCTGCGCCCGCGTGGTGGCCGCCGGCAGCGGGCGCGACGACGTGGTCTTCGGCACCGTCATGTCCGGGCGCCTCCAGGGCGTGCCCGGAGTGGAGCGGATGCTGGGCAACTTCATCAACACCCTCCCGCTGCGGGTGCGACTGGCCGGCCGCACCGTACGGGAGCTGGTCGACGACGTCGCCGGCGACCTGCGCGAGCTGATCGTCCGCGAGCAGTCCTCGCTGAGCCTGGCCCAGCGGTGCAGCGGACTGGACGGCGACACCCCGTTGTTCAGCGCGGCGATCAACTTTCGGCACTTCGAGCCCGCGCGGGACGACGCCCCGGCGCCGGCCTTGGAGGAGCAGGGCATCCGCTGGCTGGCCGTCATGGACCGCACCAACTACCCCATGGGCATGTCGCTCGACGACCTCGGCGACGAACTCTCCCTCACCGTCCAGATCGAGGACACGGTCGAACCCGAGACCCTGCTCTCCTACGTGGAGACCGCGCTCGCGGGCATCGTCGACGCACTCGCCGCCGACGACGGACACGGCACCCGGGCACTCGACATCGACGTGCTGCCCCCGGCCGAGCGGGAGCGGCTGCTCACCGTGGCCCGCGGTGCCCGCCCCCCGTACCCGCAGGACTCCTGCCTCGCCGAGCTGTTCGAGCAGCAGGCGGCCGATCGCCCCGAGGCGCCCGCGGTGCGCCACGGCGAACGCCGGCTGACCTACGCGCAGCTCAACGCGCGGGCGAACCAGGTCGCCCACCACCTGCGCGGCCTCGGGGTCGGCCCCGACGTCCTGGTCGGCGTGTGCGCCGACCGGTCGCCGGAGCTGGTGGTCGGACTGCTGGGCGTCCTCAAGGCGGGCGGCGCCTACGTCCCTATCGACCCCGGCTACCCCGAGCAGCGTATCCAGGCCCTGCTCGACGGCTCCGGAGTGCGCATCGTGCTGGGCCAGTCCGGGCTGCCGGGCGCGCTCTTCGAACAGGTCGACGAGGTGCTCAACCTCGACACCGGCGAGCGCGCCGGCGACCGGACCCAGGTGCTCGAGACCCTGCCCACGCACGATCCCGACCGCGCCGGGCAGGGCCTGACACCGGACCACCTCGCCTACGCCGTCTTCACCTCCGGGTCCACCGGCCGCCCCAAGGGCGTGCTGGTGGAGCAGCGCGGTGTGGTCCGACTGGTGCGCAACCCGGACTACTTCGCCGCCGACGAGTCCACGGCGGTGCTGCACCACTCCTCGATCTCCTTCGACGCCGGCTCCCAGGAGGTGCTCACCCCGCTCGTCTGCGGCGGCCTCCTGGTGCTGCACGACGGCGACTCCAAGGACCCGGCCCAGCTGCTCGACTGCGTCGAACGGGCCGGCGTCACCACGATGCTGCTGTCGGCCGCCTTCCTGCCGGCCTTCGCCGAAGCCGCCGAGACCCGCAGCGAGCTGCCGCTGCGCGAACTCGCGGTCGTCGGCGACACCTTCTCGGCCCGGGACGTCCGGCGCCTGTACGCGGCCCACCCGAGGCTGACCGTGACCAACGGCTACGGCCCGACCGAGAACAGCATCGCCTCCACCTACCACGTGATCCCGCGCGGTCTCGCCGAGGACAGCCGGGTGCCGATCGGCGTGCCCGTCCCGCACACCACCGCCTACGTCACCGACGAGCGGCTGCGGCTGGTTCCGGACGGGGTGATCGGAGAGCTCTGCCTGGGCGGCGCCGGCGTCGCCCGCGGCTACCTCGGCGACCCGGAGCTGACGGCCCGGCGGTTCGTCGACGACCCCTTCGGCGACGGCCCCGGCTGCCGCCTGTACCGCACCGGCGACCTTGTGCGCCGGCTGCCCGATGGCACCCTGGAGTTCCGCGGCCGGGTGGACGAGCAGGTCAAGGTCCGCGGCTTCCGGGTCGAGCCCGGCGAGATCGAGGCGGCGCTGAACGCGCACCCGTCCGTGCACAGCGCGGTGGTCGTGCCCCGCGCCGACGGCGAGGCCGGTACTCTGAGCGCCTACGTGCGCCCGGCCGAGGAGTGGCTGGAGCAGGCCGCCGCGGAACAGACCGCCGAGCACCTGGTCCAGTGGCGCCAGCTCTTCGAGGACCAGTACTCCCGGGAAACCGAGGAGGCCGTCCCCGACGACCTCAACCTGGCGGGCTGGCAGAGCAGTTACAGCGGGGAGCCGATCCCCGAGGCCGAGATGCGGGAGTGGATCGACGGCACCGTCGAGCGGATCCACGCGCTGCGGCCCAAGCGGCTGCTGGAGATCGGCTGCGGCACCGGACTGCTGCTCTTCCGCTACGCCCAGGAGTGCGAGCGGGTACACGGCATCGACATCTCCGCCGCGGCCCTCGCGGACGTGCGCCGGGGCGCCGAGCGCCGCGGCTGGTCCCACGTCACCCTGCGGCAGGGCGACGCGCTGTCGGTGGCGGACCTCGGCGACGAGACCTTCGACGTGGTCGTGCTCAACTCCGTGGCGCAGTACTTCCCGAGCCGCCACTACCTCCAGGAGGTGATCGCCCGGATCCTGCCCCGGCTCGAGGACGGCGGCCGGATCCTGCTGGGCGACATCCGGAACCTGGACCTGTTCTCCGAGCACGTCTGCGCCATCGAGCGCAGCCGCTCCGGCGTCCCGAGCACGGCCGGCGCGCTGGCCGCGCAGGTGCAGCGCCGCCGCCGGCAGGAGACCGAACTCCTGGTCAGCCCAAGCTTCTTCGCCCGGCTCCCGGAGCGGTTCGAGGACCTGGGCGCCGTCGACATCGTGGTCAAGCAAGGGACCGGCGGCAACGAGATGCTCGCCTACCGCTACGACGTGGTCCTGACGAAGGGCCGGGCCGCCACGACGCCCGACCTGCCCTGGCTGGAGGTCTCCGGCCCGGCCGAGCTGCGCGCCCTGCTGGTCGGCGACGTCCCCGAGCGGTTCGGCGTCACCGGACTGACCAACCCCCGGATCGCGGAGGACGTGCGCGTCCTCGCCTCGCTGGCCCGGCTGGCCCCGTCCCGCCAGGTCGAGCCGCTGCCCGGCGGCGAGCGCCTCTCGGCGCGGGCCCGGGAGGAGGTGCGCGAGCTGGAGGCGGTGCTGCGGCACGCCGAGGAGCTCGGCTACCGCATTGCGGCGACCTGGTCCCAGGACCGGCCGGACGGCCTCGACCTGGTGCTGGGCTGGGGCGAGCGGCCCCAGGTGCTGGCCCGCAGCCCGTACCGGGCCCGGCGCCTGGCCAACGCGCCGCAGATCGACCGGGTCGGCCCCGGCCTGGTCCGGGAGCTGCGGGACCACCTCTCCGGCCGGCTGCCGGACTACATGGTCCCCGGTGCCTTCGTCGTCCTGGAGGAACTGCCGGTCACCCCGCAGGGCAAGGTCGACAAGCGGGCGCTGCCGGCACCGGACGAGGAGGACCTCGCCATAGAGGTCTACGTCGCGCCCCGCACCGAGGCCCAGCACCTCCTGTGCCGGCACATCGGTGCGATCCTCGGGCTCGACCGGGTCGGCCTCCAGGACAACTTCTTCAACCTGGGCGGCCACTCCCTGCTCGCCACCCGCCTCAACCTGCGAGTCAAGAAGGAGACCGGCGCGGACCTGCCGCTGCAGCTCATCCTCACGGCTGCCACCGTCGAGGACCTGGCGGCGGCCCTGGAAGCGGGTACCCGGAAGGCGGAGCCGGCCGCCGCCGTGGCCGGCGAGCCCGGCGACCCAGGCGACGGAGCCGACGCGTCCCCGGCAGCCGGGGCGGAGCGCGACGGGGGTGAGGCCGCACAGCCGCAGCCGCAGCCGCAGCCGTCCGCCGACCTGCTGCCTGCCGCGCCCGCGGCGGAGGGCGACGAGGCACCGCTGTCCCTCGCCCAGCAAGACCTGTGGTTCCTGCGCGCCCCCGCGCACCTGGGCACCGCGCACGACAACGCCCAACTGGCCGTACGGCTGCGCGGCCGGCTCGACCCGGACGCCCTGGCGCGGGCCGTGCACGCCCTGGTGGCGCGGCACGCGATCCTGCGCACCAGCTACCCGGACCGCGACGGGACCGTCGTCCAGCGCGTGAACGGCGCCGACGGCTTCGAGACGGCCGTCCTGGAGCTCCCGGAGTCCACCGGCGGCGAGAGTGCGCTCGCCGAATGGCTGCGGGCCGAGCGGCTGCGGCCCTTCGCGCCGCAGGACCGGCACATGCTCCGCGCCCACCTGCTGGTCGTCGGCGAGGAGGAGCACGTCCTCGTCCTCACCCGCCCGTGGGGCGTCGTGGACGGCTGGTCCACCGGCATCCTGATGCGGGAACTGGTCGAGACCTACCGCGGGTCGGGCGTGGGCCGGCCGGGCCAGGCGCCGCTGCCGCTGCAGTACGCCGACTTCGCCCGCTGGCAGCGCCGCACCGTGGACGCCGCCGAGCTCGACCGGCAGCGCGACTTCTGGCGCAAGCGGCTCGACGGACTGCCCGAGTGCCTCGCCCTGCGCACCGACTACCCGCGCTGCCCGGTGAAGTCCTACCAGGGCGCGGCGGTGGAGTTCGCCGTCCCGGCCGATCTGGTGGAGCGGCTGCGCACGCTCGCCGCGCAGCACGGCGCCTCGCTCTACATGACCATGCTGGCGGCCTACGCGGCGCTCCTGGGCGGGCGCACCGACGACCGCGAGCTGGCGATCGGCTCGCCGGTGACCAACCGGCCGGCCGCCGAACTGGACGACGTGGTCGGCTACTTCGTGAACGCGCTGGTGATGCGCCTGGACGTGGCGCCGCGGCAGGCCTTCACCGCATTGCTGGCCCAGGCCAGGGAGGTGGTGGCCGAGGCGCAGGCGCACCGGGACCTGCCCTTCGCGGACCTCGTCCGCACCCTGGTCCCGCGCCCCGATCCGGCCCACTCTCCGCTGTTCCAGGTGATGTTCAACCTGGCGCCGGCCCTGGCGACGGGCGGTGCGGCGCAGGACACCGACCACGTCGACGGCCTGACCGGGGAAACGCTCTCCACCGCTCCCGGGACGGCGACCTTCGACCTGAACCTGTCGCTGCGTGAGACGGACAAGGGCCTGGAGGGCTACCTGGAGTACAGCACCGACCTGTTCGCCCGCGGGACCGCCGAGCGGCTGTCCGGGGACTACCTGCGCCTGCTGGAGCGGATCGTCCGGCGCCCGGAGGCGGACCTGGCCGGGCTGCGCGCCGAGGCCGGCGAGTGGCGCGAGGAGGAGTGCTCATGAGTGCTCCGACGGCCGTCGTCCTCGGCGACGTGGCCCTGGTGGTCCTGGTGTCCTGGCTGTCCGGCGGCCTCGCCCGCAGGCTCAACCAGCCCACGGTGATCGGTCAGATCCTGGGCGGCATCGCCCTGGGGCCGACCCTGCTGGGCCGGCTTCCGGGCGATCCGACCACCTTCCTCTTCCCCGCCGCGGCCCGGCCGTTCCTCTCGGTGCTTGCCCAGGTCGCGATCGTCCTGTTCCTCTTCGTAGCGGGCTACGAGATCGACTTTCGCACCTTCCGGGCGGGACGCACCGCGGTGAACGTCGCGCTGGCGGCCCTCCTGGTCCCGATGGGGCTGGCCCTGGCGACCGTCTCCCTGTGCGGCGGGGTCTTCTCCGCGGTGGACCCGGCGCACGCGGGCCGGAGGTCGTTCGCGGTGTTCCTGGCGGTGGCGATCTCGATCACGGCGCTGCCGGTCCTGGCGGCCGTCGTGCGCGAGCGCGCGGCGGGCACCAGGGCCGGAACGGTGGCGATCGCGGCGGCCGGACTCATGGACGTGGCCGCCTGGCTGGTACTGGCCGCGGTGCTCAGCGACTCGGGCCACGCCACCCGCTGGTCCTGGCCGGTGGCCCTGGCGCTGCTGGTGGCGTTCGCGGTGTTCCTGTTCGGGTGCGTCCGGCCCGTGCTGTGCTGGTGGCTGGCCCGGCCGGCCACCCTGCTGAGCAACCCGGTGCCGGTGGCGCTGGTCCTCGCCCTGGGCAGTGCCTGGGTCACCGAGTCGCTCGGGCTGCACGCCGTCTTCGGCGGGTTCCTCGCCGGGATGGCCATGCCGCGGCGCGACGGCGCCCCGGACGCCGACGTCCTGGGGCCGATGGAGCAGACCGCCAACCTGCTCCTGCCGCTGTTCTTCGTCACCACCGGACTGTCCGTCAACCTCGCCACGGTGGGGGCGGACGGTCTGGCCCTGCTCGGCCTGCTCCTGCTGGTGGCGATCGCCGGCAAGATCGTCCCCACCTACGGCGTGGCCCGCCTGCACGGCATGGAACCCCGGCAGTCCGCCCTGGTCGCCGTCATGGTGAACACCCGCGGTCTGACCGAGCTCATCGTGCTGGAGGTCGGCAAGTCCGCGGGACTCATCGGCCAGAAACTCTACGCCGTCCTGGTCCTGGTGGCGCTGGTCACCACCGTGATGACGGGCCCGCTGCTCCAGCTGATCGGCGACGGCCCCAAGGGCGGGCGGCGGGCGGGCCGCATCGGGACCGGTACGTCCCCCACTGCACCAACTTCACCTACTGCACCAACTGCACATCCAGTACAGACCGTCGGCGTCGGCGGCGAGGAAGCGGGAGAGAAATCAGCGTGAGCAACACCGAAGCATTCGATGTCGTGGTTGTCGGCGGCGGCCCTGGCGGCTCGACGCTGGCCGCACTCGTCGCCAAGAAGGGGCACTCGGTGCTCGTTCTGGAGAAGGAGTTCTTCCCGCGCTACCAGATCGGGGAGTCGCTGCTGCCGTCCACGATCCACGGCGTCTGCCGGCTGACCGGCGCGGCGGACGAGCTGGCGAAGGCGGGCTTCCCGCTGAAGCGCGGCGGAACCTTCCGCTGGGGCGCCAACCCGGAGCCGTGGACCTTCTCCTTCTCGGTCTCCCCCCAGATGGCCGGCCCGACCTCCACCGCCTACCAGGTGGAGCGCTCCAAGTTCGACAAGATCCTGCTGGACAACGCCCGCCGGGTCGGCGCCGTGGTCCGTGAGGGCAGTGCGGTGTCGGAGATCGTGGAGGACGGCGATCGGGTCACGGGCGTGCGCTACACCGACGACCAGGGGGTGCAGCGGGAGGTGTCGGCCCGGTTCGTGGTGGACGCCTCCGGCAACCAGAGCCGACTCAACCAGAGCATAGGCGGCCGCCGGGAGTACTCGGACTTCTTCCGCAACCTGGCGCTGTTCGGCTACTTCGAGGGCGGCAAGCGGCTGCCGGAGCCGACCCGCTACAACATCCTGTGCGTCGCCTTCGAGAGTGGCTGGTTCTGGTACATCCCGCTGAGCGACACCCTGACCAGCGTCGGCGCCGTGGTCCGGCGGGAGCTGGCCGAGAAGGTCCAGGGCGATCCGGAGAAGGCGCTCCAGGCGCTGATCGACGAGTGCCCGATGATCTCGGACTTCCTCGCCCCCGCCACCCGGGTCACCGAGGGCCAGTACGGCCAGATCCGGGTCCGCAAGGACTACTCGTACCACCACACCGCCTTCTGGCGGCCGGGCATGATGCTCGTCGGCGACGCCGCATGCTTCGTCGACCCGGTCTTCTCCTCTGGCGTCCATCTGGCCACCTACAGCGCGTTGCTGGCCGCGAGGTCGATCAACAGCACGCTGGCCGGCGAGGTCGAGGAGGAGGTGGCGATGAAGGAGTTCGAGGCGCGCTACCGCCGCGAGTACGGCGTGTTCTACGAGTTCCTGATGTCCTTCTACGACATGCACCGCGTCGAGGGCTCCTACTTCTGGGAGGCCAAGAAGCTCACCCGGAACAGCAACTCCGAACTGGAGTCGTTCGTGGAGCTGGTGGGCGGTGTCTCCTCCGGGGAGGCGGCGCTCACGGACGCCGAGTCGGTCGCCGCACGCCTGCACGCGCAGACCGAGGAGTTCGCCGCCGCGGTCGAGACCATCTCGGCGGGCGGCAACGAGAACTGGGCCCCGCTGCTGGGCTCGTCGGTGGCGCGCGAGGCGATGACCGAGAGCTCGAAGATGCAGATGCACGTGGCGCTGGGGGAGGACGCCGAGGAGGAGCTGCCGCTCTTCGAGGGCGGCCTGATCCCCTCGGCGGACGGCCTCTCCTGGGTCGCCCCGCAGTCGGCCTGACGGTTCGCCGTGACCGGGGGCCGGGTGGGTCGGCGTGGCACGTGCCCGGTCGGCCCGCCCGCTCCGGCGGGGCGGGCCGACCGGCTCACCGGGGCGGGCGGACCGTCACCTCGGCCCCATCCGCAGGGCGCCGTCGAGCCGGATCGTCTCGCCGTTGAGCATCGGATTGTCCACGACGTGGGCCACGAGCGAGGCGAACTCCTCGGCCTCGCCGAGGCGTTGCGGATGCGGCACCTGCCGGCCGAGTGCCTCGATCGCGGACGGCGGGAAGCCGTCGAACATCGGGGTGCGGAAGAGACCCGGGGCGATGGTGACCACGCGGATCCGCGACTGGGCGAGGTCGCGGGCGATCGGCAGGGTCATGCCGACGATGCCGCCCTTGGCGGCCGCGTAGGCGGCCTGCCCGATCTGGCCGTCGAAGGCGGCGATCGAGGCGGTGTTGACGATGACTCCGCGTTCGTCGCCGTCCTCCTCCAGCCGGAGCATCCGGGCCGCGGCGAGGCGGATCACGTTGAAACTGCCGATCAGATTGGTCCGGACGACTTCGCTGAAGGCCTCGAGTGGGAACGGGCCGCTGCGGCCGGCCGTCCGGTGGGCGTTGCCGATCCCCGCGCAGTTGACCACGATCCGCAGCCGGCCGAGTTCCATGGCGCGGTCGACGGCGGCGGTGACGTCCGCCTCGCTGGTGACGTCGCCGGGGGAGAGGACGACTCCCTCGCCCAGTTCCGCCGCGACCTTTTCACTCCGCACGGAAGGCCGGTTCAGGATGACCACGGAAGCACCCCGCTCGCGCAGTTTCCGTACCGTTGCCAGGCCGAGGCCGGACGTTCCGCCGGTGACCAGCGCAACGCTTCCTTCTATTCGCACGTGCTGCTCCAGTTCTGTCGGCCGGCGCACCGGGGGAACCAGGCGCCCGAAAGGCTCGCGGACATTCCTGCAAAAGCCCCGGCCGTCACGCTAGCCAGCTCGGCCGTAAAGGCGCAAGCGCTGTTGCGGAGAATTCGGCCGGTCCGGCCGGAAAGCGCGAAGAAGATCCGAATCCGTACATTCCGGGGCGGGGCGCAGACGGCCACTGCGGCCCCGGCCCCGGTGAAGCAACGAAACCACGCCTGTAAAGAAGGTGAGCAATGTCGAACAGCATGCCGTCGGCGGTCTTCGGCGAGGTCGACGAAATCCGTGAGAAGGTCCGGGGATCGCGCGACGCATTCCGGGACCGCGAATTCCTGGACGAGTTGGCGCAGCGAATCGCCGACGCTCCGACCCTGGGCCGGCAGCCGGCCGCCCGGGCCCTGATCGAGGACCTCCGGACCTACACGCCCGGAGCCCGCCTGGACGCCGTCAAGACGCACATCAACGAGAAGAGCGACAACCATGTCTTCTCGCTGTTCGATGCCTCGTACTTCCCCGCCCTGTCGCTGGAGTACTTGACGTACGAGACGCTGCCCACCGACCCGCACCTGGCCACCCGGTACGCCAGCAACACCATGCCGGTGAACATCACGGGCAGCTCGAAGGGGTTCGAGTCGCGGGTCGTCGTGGCGCTGTTCCCGGAGAACCACGTCGACGGCATCCAGCACGGCGACGACCTGATCTTCTACTTCATCAACAAGTTCGTCGAGCGGCACAACCGGATCACCCGGAAGATGATCGACGCGGTGATGGCCGAGGACGCTTTCCCGCTGCTCCGGGGCGTCGACGACAAGACGGTCGAGCAGGCCTCCTCGTGGTGGGTGCGGCTGCACGAGTACCACCACCGGCAGGGCGACATGCCCATCCCGGACTACCTGCCGGTCAAGAAGCTGAAGCCGCTGGCCGGCCTGGAGGAGTTGCGGGTCGATGTCTCCGCGATGCTGGTGTGCCTGAACGACCCGCAGCTGCCCGGCCGGGAGGCGCGGCTGGCGTACGAATACATCCTGTCCGAGCGGCTGCTCCGCTACGCGGTGGAGGGGATTCCGCGCCCCAACTACGACGCGGTCGCCTCCCAACTGCTCTTCAACTACCTCGTCAAGCACGGCGGAATCGAACTGCGCGGGGACCGGATCCGGCTCCACGACGAACTCCCCGAGGTCCTGGCCGAATTCCTCGGCGCCATCCAGCGGATCGAACGGGAGGTAACGACCGGCGTTCCGGTCGACGACGTCAAGCAGCGGCTGCTGGAATTCACCAACGAGTACACGGACTACGACGAGGACGCCAAGGACTACCGGCACATTCCGTTCTTCGCGGAAGTCAAGGAGCGCCTCGGCGTCTGAGGCGGCGGCCGGTTCGGCCGGGTCCGGCGGAGCGGGGTGACCCGATCGGCCGGACCCGGCCGAAGGCGCCCGGGGAACACCCGGCGAATGTCACGCTCTGCTTGCCGGACCCGTTGGCTGATGACTCTCTGTGCATTGATCTCGCTATGGGAGTCCTATAGTGTGACGGATGATCACGAGGGGAGCGGAAGTGACGGGGGTCTCTTCTGGGGGTTCTGCGACGGTGACATCCGCCGGGCGTATTCGCCGGCGGTGTGTCGGATGTGAAGGTATTTCGCGGGTGTAGCGCTCGTCGCCCCCGGTTTCCAGTGCACGCCGAATGTTCATTCTCCGTGCACGTTCTTGTTGCGTGCATTCCATTCCGCTCGCGCGGAGTCACGTCGGTCGTTTTCGCGGGAGCCGCCGCGGGTCCGTCCGGACGTTTCGCCGACGGTCCCGCTCGTCTCCGGCTGCCCGGGACGAGGCGGGTCCGCGTACCCGGCCGCCCGGAGCAGAGCCGCCAGAAAGGAACACCCCCTCATGCCCACGCGTCACCCGAGCCGGTCCGAGATCGCCGTCGTCGGCATGGCCTGTCGCGTTCCCGGGGCGGAGGACCTCGGTGCCTTCTGGCGGCTGCTGCGCGACGGCATCGACGCGATCGGCGACCTCCCCGAGGGGCGCTGGGACCTCGGCGCCGTCCCGGCGGACCTCCGGCCGGCCGGGTTCGGGCGCGGCGGATTCCTCGACCGGGTCGCCGACTTCGACCCGGAGTTCTTCGGCATCACCGCACGCGAGGCCGTGGCGATGGACCCTCGCCAGCGGCTCGCCCTGGAGCTGGGCTGGACTGCCCTGGAGCAC
The DNA here is from genome assembly GCF_044768305.1 of Kitasatospora sp. NPDC101155. Lineage (NCBI taxonomy): Bacteria > Bacillati > Actinomycetota > Actinomycetes > Kitasatosporales > Streptomycetaceae > Kitasatospora > Kitasatospora sp. NPDC101155. The sequence goes on from NZ_JBIWPN010000030.1 coordinate 98,152, forward strand.
GCGGGCGTGGTGCCCGGGAGCCTGCGCGGCGGCTCCACAGCGGTGTTCCTCGGCGCCACCGGCGACGACTACGCCACCATCGTCCACCGGCACGGCGAGGAGGCCGTCTCCCCCTACACGCTGACCGGCCTGAGCCGGGGCGTGATCGCCAACCGGATCTCCTACCACCTCGGCCTGCGCGGTCCGAGCCTCACCGTCGACGCCGCTCAGTCCTCCTCGCTGGTCGCCGTACACCTCGCCTGCGAGAGCCTGCGCTCCGGCGCCACCGACCTGGCGCTGGCCGGCGGCGTCCACCTCAACCTGACCCCGGACGGCGCGCTCGCCTTCGCCCGGGCCGGAGCCCTCTCCCCGGACGGCCGCTGCTACACCTTCGACGCGCGCGCCAACGGCACCGTCCGCGGCGAGGGCGGCGGTCTGGTCGTGCTCAAGCGCCTGGCCGACGCCGTCGCCGACGGCGACCGGATCCACTGCGTCCTGCTCGGCAGCGCGGTCAACAACGACGGCGGGGGCGACTCCTTCACCACCCCGGACGGCGCGGCCCAGCAGGAACTGCTGCGCGAGGCCTACGAGCGGGCCGGGACGCCCGCAGCGCAGGTGGGGTACGTCGAACTGCACGGAACCGGGACCAGGACGGGCGACCCGATCGAGGCGGCGGCGCTCGGCGAGGTCCTCGGCCGGGACCGGCCCGCCGACCGGCCGCTGCTGGTCGGCTCGGTGAAGACCAACATCGGGCACCTCGACGGGGCCTCCGGCGTGGTCGGGCTGATCAAGGTCGCGCTCTCCCTCGGGCACCGGGTCCTGCCGGCCAGCCTCAACTACGCCGAGCCCAACCCGTCGATCCGGTTCGAGCGGCTCGCGCTCCGGGTCAACGACACCGTCGGCCCCTGGCCCGAAGGCGCCCGGCTGGCCGGCGTCAGCTCCTTCGGCATCGGCGGCACCAACTGCCACGTCGTGGTCGGCGATGCCCCCGGTGCGTCCGAGTCGGCCGGGACCGAGGTGGAGACCGAGAGCGGGAACGAGACCGGGCCGGCCGTGCCGGTGCTGGTGTCCGGCCGGAGCGAGGCGGCACTGCGCGCCCAGGCCCGCCGGCTGCTGGAACACCTCGAGGCCGACCCGGGCCTGCGCCCGCGCGACGTCGGGTACGCCGGCGCCACCACCCGTACGGTCCTGGCGCACCGCGGGGTCGTCGTCGCCGCGAACCGGGCCGAACTCCTGGCCGGACTCGAGGCGTTGGCGCAGGGCGAGCCGTCCCCGCACGTGGCGGCCGGCGTGGCCGGCCCGCACGCCAAGGCCGTGTGGATGTTCCCCGGACAGGGCCCGCAGTGGGCCGGGATGGCCCTGGAGCTGTGGGACTCCTCGCCGGTGTTCGCCGCCGGGATGGCCGAGTGCGCGCGGCTGCTGGACGGTCAGGTCGACTGGTCGCTGCGGGAGGTGCTCGCGGACGAGGCGGCGCTGCGGCGGATGGACGTCATGCAGCCCGCGCTCTTCGCGGTGCAGGTGTCGCTCGCCGAGGTGTGGCGGGCCGTCGGCCTGCGGCCGTCCGCCGTGGTCGGCCACTCCCAGGGGGAGATCACCGCGGCCTGCGCGGCGGGGATCGTCCCGCTCGAGGACGGCCTGCGGCTGATGGTCGAGCGCAGTCGGGCCATCGCCACCCGGCTGTCCGGCCACGGCGCGATGGCCCTGCTGGCGATGCCGGCCGAGGAGGTGGACCAGGAGCGGGTCGCGATCGGCGCGGTGAACGGGCCGAACTCGGTCGTCGTCTCCGGCCCGGTCGAGGTCGTGCGAGCGGTGATGGCCGAGTGCGAGGCCAGGGGGGTCCGGGCCCGTACGGTCCCGATCGACTACGCCTCGCACTCGCTGCACGTCGAACCCGTCCGCGAGGAGGTCCTGCGGGCGGCCGCCGGAGTCACCACCCGGGCCGGCGACACCGCGTTCTACTCGACCGTCACCGGCGGCCTCCTCGACGCGGACGACCTGGACGCCGGGTACTGGTACCGCAACCTGCGCGAGCGGGTGAGCTGGATGACGGCCGTCCGGGCGCTGGCCGCGGACGGACACGGGGTGTTCGTGGAGGCCAGCCCGCACCCGGTGCTGACCACGGCCGTCCGGGAGACCCTGGGCGAGGACTCGGGCGCGGCGGTCCAGGGCACCCTGCGCCGCGGCGAGGGCGGGCTGCGGCGGCTGCTGCTGTCCATGGCCGAACTGTACGTCCAGGGCGTCGAGCTGGACTGGCGGCCGATGTTCGAAGGTACCGGCGCTCGTACCGTGGAGCTGCCCGGCTACGCCTTCCAGCGCCGGCCCTACTGGCTCTCCGGTACCGGCGCCGCGCTGCCCGCACCGCCCGTGCCGTCGTCGGTGTCCGGGGCCGAACCCGTCGCCCCGCCGCGGCGGGCGGCGCGGGGGCCGGCGGACCTGCAGGCCCTGGTCCGGGCCCAGGCGGCGGCCGTGCTCGGCCGCACCGACCCGGGCGCGCTGGCGGCCGACCACGCGTTCCCGGAGCTCGGCTTCGACTCCGTGACCTCCGTGGAGTTCAGCGTCCGGCTCGGGAAGGCGACCGGGCTGCGACTGCCCGTCACCCTGCTGTACGACCACCCGACGATCACCGCGCTGGTCGGCCACCTCCACGAGGAGCTTTCCGGGTCGGCCCCGGAGGAGCAGCCGGCCGCCGCCGGCCCCGCCCCGGACGACGACCCGATCGCGATCGTGGGCATGGGCTGCCGCTTCCCGGGCGGCGTGGCCTCGCCCGAGGACCTGTGGCGCCTGGTCCACGAGGAGGTGGACGCCGTCACGGCGTTCCCCGAGGACCGCGGCTGGAGCCTCGACCCGGAGCGCACCGGTGAGGTCCGCAGCGGCGGCTTCCTCGCCGGAGCCCTGGACCTCGACGCAGACTTCTTCCGGATCAGCCCGCGCGAGGCGCGGGCGATGGACCCGCAGCAGCGGCTCCTGCTCGAAGTCTCCTGGGAGGCGCTGGAGCGCGCGGGCATCGCCCCGGCCTCGCTGCGCGGCAGCCGGACGGCCGTCTTCATGGGCGTCATGAACCAGGACTACGTCCCCCCGCTGGACCGGACCACGGAGAGCTTCGGCGGCTACGCCCTGACCGGAGGCACGCCGGGTGTGGCGTCGGGGCGGATCTCGTACACCTTCGGGTTCGAGGGGCCGGCGGTGACGGTGGACACGGCGTGTTCGTCGTCGTTGGTGTCTCTGCACCTGGCGGTGCAGTCGCTGCGTTCGGGGGAGTGCTCGCTGGCCCTCACCGGCGGGGCCACGGTGATGTCGACCGCCGGGATGTTCGTCGAGTTCGCCCGGCAGGGCGGGCTCTCCCCGGACGGGCGGTGCAGGGCGTTCTCGGATGCGGCGGATGGTACGGGGTGGGCTGAGGGTGTGGGGGTGGTGGTGCTGGAGCGGTTGTCGGATGCGCG
>NZ_JBIWPN010000031.1:0-8963 GCF_044768305.1 Kitasatospora sp. NPDC101155
GGGGTTGATCTCGGAGACGGCGCCGACGAGCGTGGTCTTGCCGACACCGAAGCCGCCCGCGATGACGATCTTCGCGGAGGTGGTGGCGCGGGTGGAGGCGGCCGCGTTAGAGCTTGCGAAGTCCACTGAGGACCCTTTCGAGCAGCGTGACATCGGGCGTTCCGCCCGACTCGCCCGCGGCGGCGGGCTGGTGGATGGCGACGAGGCCGGCCTCGGCCAGGTCGGCCACGAGGATGCGGGCCACACCGAGCGGCACGCCGGCCAGTGCGGAGATCTCCGCGATGGACTTGACCTCACGGCAGAGGTTGACGATCCGGGCGTGCTCGGGCAGCAGCCCGCCGGTCCGCTCGGCCGAGCCCGTGGTCGAGATCAGGGCCTCGATCGCGAGCTGGTACCGCGGGCGGGTCCGGCCACCGGTCATCGCGTACGGGCGGACCAGCGGCTGCTGCTCGTAGCCGTCGGACTGCTGCCCGCCGTAGCCGCTGCCGTACCCGCTGCCGTACGGGCCGGCGGGTGTCGAGGGCGGGGTCATGGGTCCTCCTAGTGCTGCAGCCTTGGGCAGCCGGTTCCAGCTGGGGCGGTGCCAGCTGAGGCGGGATCAGCTGCCTGAGGGTAGCTGAGGGTGAGACACCGGGTCCGGTCGGGTCGGACCCGGTGCGGGTGGAACGGTGGGTGTATCCGCGCGGGTTCCGGTCAGTGCAGGAGACTGCCCTGGAGTTCCGCGCGAAGTGCGGGGGTGAGGACGGCGCCGGCTCGGTCGACGAGCAGGGCCATTTCGTAGCCGACGAGGCCGATGTCGGAGTCGGGGCTGGCCAGGACGGCGAGGGCGGAGCCGTCGCTGATGGCCATGAGGAACAGGAAGCCGCGCTCCATCTCGACGACGGTCTGGTTGACCTCGCCGCCTTCGAAGATCCGGCTGGCGCCGGAGGTGAGGGAGGTGAGGCCGGAGGCGACGGCGGCGAGCTGGTCGGCGCGGTCGCGCGGGAAGCCTTCGGACATGCACAGCAGGAGGCCGTCCGCGGAGACCACCACGGTGTGGGACACCCCGGGGGTGTTGTCCACGAAATTGGTGATCAGCCAGTTCAGGTTCTGTGCGGCCTGGCTCATCTGGTTCAACTCAACGCTCCTGGTGATCTGCGCCGTTGCCGTCGCTCCGGCCACCGAAACTATCGAATCCGGGCTGCTGGGCACCATGCTGGAAGCCCGCCGGGTTGGCGGCCTGCTCGGCCCCGGCCCGGCGGCCCTGCTGGATGCCGCGGCGCAGGTTGGTCAGTCGGCCGCGGACCTCCTCGGGGGCCCGGGAGACCTGCGGACCGGTCAGCGGCGAGGCCTCGGCGGTGCCGGAGACCAGGTTGGCCTGCGGGGTCCGGCGGGGGAGGCCGGACATCGTGACACCGCTGGTCGAGGGCTCGCGGACCTGCTCGGCCCGGCGCCAGCGCTCGTCGTTCGCGGACGGGCGCCAGGGCGCGTCGCCGCTGCCCGGCTGCGGAGCCTGCGGCTGCTGCTGGGCCTGTGCCTGCTGGGCCTGTGCCTGCTGGGGCTGGGCCTGCGGCTGCTGCTGCGGAGCCTGGGCCTGCGGGGCCCGGGCCTGCTGCGGTGCCTGCTGCGGAGCCTGCGACTGGAGGTCCGGCGCGGAGGTGCCGGGCCGACGCGGCTGGTACGGGCGCGGCCGGGCCTGCTGCGGGGACTGCGGCTGGGCCTCGCCCTGCTGCGGGTACCAGGGCTGCTCGCCGGTCGCCTCGGACGGGCCGGTCGGCAGTGCCATCGGCTCCTGCCGCTGACGCTGCTGCTGCGGGGCCGGGGCCTGCTCCGGACGCGGCTGGGGCTGCGGCTGGGCCGGGTTCGGCATGTTCGGCAGCACCGGCTCCACCAGGCCGAGGCCCAGCGGGTCGCGCGGGTCGATCTGGCTGGCCTCGAAGCGCGGCCGGGCGAACTGCTGGGTGCTCTCCACCGGCGACGGCTCGGCCGACGGCAGCGGCTGGGCCGGCTGCTGCGGGGGCAGCTGCGGCTGGCGGTCGCGGCGCGGCGCGTCCGGGCCGGGGCGCTGCGGACGGCGCTGGCCCTGCTGGCCCTGCTGGCCCTGCGGACCCTGGGGGCCCTGCTGACCGGGGGCACCGGGGCCCTGACGGCCCGGGGCCCGCTGCGGCAGGCCGTCCTGCGGACGGTTGCCCGGACGGGCGCCCTGCTGCGGCGCACCGGGACCGCCCGGGCGGCCGTGCTGCGGCTGCTCGCCGGTCCGCGGCGCCGGAGCGCCGTCGAGCTCGCCACCGGCGTTCGGACGTTCCTGGCCGGGGCGGCCCTGGCCGCGGCGGGGCAGACCGTTCAGGCCGTTCTTCGGCGGGCCCTGGCGGCCCGGGGCCCGCTGCGGCAGACCGCCCTGCGGCGACTGCTGCGGCTGACCCTGACTCTGCTGGCCGGCGGCCTGCTGCGGGGCCTGACCCTGCTGACCCTGACCCTGCTGACCCTGGCCCTGCTTGCCCTGGGGCTGCTGACCGGGGGCCTGCTGGCCCTTCTGGGCGGGGACCGGGTTGTCGCGCAGCGACCGGCCGACCTGACGGGTCGGAAGCCCGCCGGGGCGGCCACCGGGCGCACCCGGGCCGGTCGGCGCAGCAGGAGCGGTCGGTGCGGCCGGAGCCGCCGGGCCCTGGCCGAGCTGCGGACGGCCGCCCTGCGGGGCGCCGCCCGTCGGGCCCTGGCCGAGCGCGGCCGGGCCGCCCTGGCGGCCGGGCTGGACCTGACGCTGCTGGCGCGGCGTCGGGGCGACCCCGCGCTGCTGCTTGCCCTGGCCGGGGCCGGGGCGGCCGGGGCCGCGGCGCTCGGCGGAGTTGGTGACGTCCACCGGGAGCATGACCAGTGCGGTGGTGCCGCCGGAGTCGCTCGGGCGCAGCTGGATCCGGATGCCGTGTCGCAGGGACAGGCGGCCGACCACGAAGAGGCCCATGCGGCGGGAGACGGAGACGTCCACCGTCGGCGGGTTGGCGAGGCGCTCGTTGATCTCGGCGAGGTCGTCCGGGCTCAGGCCGATGCCGGTGTCGTGGATCTCGACCAGCACCCGGCCGTCCGGCAGCGCGTGGCCGGTGACCCGGACGCGGGTCTGCGGGCTGGAGAACGAGGTCGCGTTCTCCAGCAGCTCGGCGAGCAGGTGGACGAGGTCGTTGACGACGCGGCCGGCGACCTCGGCCGACGGGACGGCGGCGAGCTCGATGCGCTCGTACTGCTCCACCTCGGAGGCGGCGGCACGGAGCACGTCGACGAGCGGAACGGGCCTGGTCCAGCGGCGACCCGGGTCCTCACCGGCGAGGACGAGGAGGTTTTCACCGTTGCGGCGCATGCGGGTCGCGAGGTGGTCCAGCTTGAACAGGTTGGCCAGCTGGTCCGGGTCGGCCTCGCGGCTCTCCAGCTCGGAGATCAGCGACAGCTGGCGCTGGATGAGGCCCTGGCTGCGGCGCGAGAGGTTGGTGAACATCGCGTTGATGTTGCCGCGCAGGAGGGCCTGCTCGGCGGCGAGGCGGACGGCCTCGCTGTGCACCATGTCGAAGGCGTGCGCCACGTGGCCGATCTCGTCGGTCGAGTCGACGGCGACCGGTTCGACCGTGGTGTCGACGTCGTGCGGGTCGCTCTCGGAGAGGGTCTTGACCAGCTCGGGCAGACGGCGCTCGGCGACGTCCTCGGCCGCAGCCTGCAGGCGGGTCAGCGAGCGCACCATCGAGCGGGCGATCAGACCGGCGCCACCCAGGGCGACGAGCAGGGTCAGGGCGACGGCGGCACCGATGATCAGGGCCTCGGTGTCGGCCTGGGACTGCAGGTCCTGGGCCTTTCCGTCGAGGTCCTCGATCAGCTTGGACTCGATCCGGCGCTCGGCGGTGATCTTGGCGCTGGCCTTCTCGTACCAGTCCTTGTAGGAGACCGGCTCGGTCTGGTGGATACCGCTGGGCTGGAGGATCGAGCGCGAGTAGCGGTCGGCCTCGGCGACCACGTTGTTGTAGCTCAGCTGTCCGCGCAGGTTGTCCAGGTCGTGCGCGGTGTAGATGTTGTTGAAACTCGTCAGCGAGTTGTCGTACGAGGTGCGCAGGCGGATGCCGAAGGACTCGTCACTGGGGCTGAGGTCGGGACCCTTGGGGTTGGCGAGACCGGCGCTGATCAGCGCGCGCTGCTGCGAGGTGGCGTCCTTGGCCAGCGAGAACTGCTGCAGGGCGCGGGTGGCGACGAGCAGGTCCTTGTTGTTCGAGGCGAGCGCGATGTCCTGGGTGATGGACAGCAGGTCGCGGATGATCACGTCGTAGGCGGTGATCGTCGCCTGGATGTTCTGGTTGTTCTGGTACGGCGTGTTCCGCGCGTCCGCGATCGAGTTCAGGTCCTTGCGGATCTGGAACAGCAGCGCCTTGCCGCCGGAGAGGTCGAGGTTCTCGAACTTGTCCGAGGAGGTGGTGAAGGTGCGGCTGAGGTCGTCGGTCGACTTGCGGGCCGTGGCGATCTCGTCGTCGAGCGGGTCGTTCGGACGGTTGGTGATGTAGCCGGCGCTGAGGTCGCGCTCGGTCTGCAGGGCGTCCGCGAGGTTGGTCGCCTTCTTGGCCAGGTCGGACAGGTTGGCCATCTGGGCGAGTTGCTGCGAGTTCTGCATCGAGGTCTGGATGCGCAGGCCACCGAGGACCAGCGAGACCAGGACCGGGAGCGCGAGCAGAGCGATCAGGCGGGTGCGGATGCGCCAGTTGCGCATCGCGAGCCGGCTCAGACCGGTGGCGCGTCGCCTGGTCAGGGTGGTCCGGAGCTTGTCCCGGGTGGACTTGCGGTCCTGGCCGTCCTCCTCCGGACGGCCGGGGGACTCGGGTGTCCCCGGGTCGGCCGGGCCGCCGGGGGCCGCCGCCTGTTGGGGGGCTGCCACAGGCTCGCGCGACTCCGGGTTGCCCGCGGCGCCGCTACCCCTTTTGAAACGTCCCTGCACTGGCGTCGCAACCTCTGGACCGGGCGTCCCGCCGCGTCGCCACGGCCTGGACGGTGTCGAGTTTCCATCCGCACCCCGGCCGGTCCGGGAGAGCGGGTCGCCGGGGTGGACTGCTCCCTACCCACGGTCCGTGGCATTCCAGCACAGCCGGGGAATCCCAACAAGGGCCGCCGGAACCAGGCGCCCGGTACTACCGACCGCATGCGTCTTTTCACTGACTGTGCGGTAACCGGACCGGAATACCGCCTTTTTCGGACACTCGCCGGATACATGCCAACCAGGCCGTAGATCGAAAAGAGTCGCAGACCTGCCGGAATGCCCGTTATGAGTGGATTGCCGGGAAATTCCGTTGCGGCGATATGTCTGATATCTGCGATTTGCTGATCAATTTGTGAGCAAAGTCACAGACTAATGTGTAGCTTTGGTCACGGTCTCTGTGGAATGAGATCTCGTAACCTGGCTGTCTCCTGGGCACGGCCCCGATCAGCCTGCCCAGAACCCCTCCGAATCAATCGGAACCACTCAGGCCGGTGCCGATCCCGCACGGATCCGCCCGGCCACGACCACGAGGTGCTCTCGATGTCCCTGGCGAAGAAGGCCACCAAGTCCACGCTGTCCTGCCGCTCCACGGCGAACCCGCGCCGGACCACGCTGGCCTCGGTCGAGGACTTCAGCAAGATCCCGGGCGCCCGCAAGCCCGAGGACGTCGTCACGTACGGCACCGAGCTGCCGGGCAGCACGGCCAACCCGCGCCGCACCCAGCTGATGGTCGCCCCCGTGGTCGTCCTCCAGGACTGATCCGGCCGACGCTCCACCGAGGGCGCCGTGGACCTCGCACGTGCGTGGTCCACGGCGCCCTCTGCTGCTCGCCCGCTCGCCTCCGGGGCACTCGGATCCGGTGCCGACGGTCGTCGCTCCCTCGCTCCTTCGTCGCTCCCTCGCTTCTCCCTTTCGGCACCGGCGCGCCCCTTCGGCTCGGAGCGGGGACTCGCCCGCTCGCCTCCGGGGCACTCGGATCCGGTGCCGACGGTCGGCGCTCCCTCGCTCCTTCGTCGCTCCCTCGCTTCTCCCTTTCGGCACCGGCGCGCCCCTTCGGCTCGGAGCGGGGACTCGCCCGCTCGGCTGTGAGTCGCTGGCTCGGGGCGGTGATTCGCCCGCTCGCATCCGGGTCCGCCCCAACCACGCTGAACAGGGGCAAAGCGGTCGGGAGGGGCCCCACGCGATAGCCTGGACGACGATTGACGGGGCCGCGCCCACGGAGGGCGGGGCGCCCAGCAGCGCCCGGGGGCGCCCCGGGCGGCCGACGAAGCGAGGGGTAGCCCAGCCGTGCGCATTGCCAGGTTTTCCGTCCGGGAAGGGAGCCCTGCCGCCGGCAGCGTCTCCTTCGGCGTAGTGGAGGGTGACCCTTCCCAGCCCGACTCGCTGGTCGTCCACGCGCTGGCCGGCCACCCGTTCGGCCAACCCCAGCCCACCGGCGAGAGCTACCGCTTCCAGGACGTCCGGCTGCTCAGCCCGATGCTCCCCAACAAGATCGTGGCGGTCGGCCGCAACTACGCGGCGCACGCGGCCGAGCTGGGCAACGACGTCCCGGACGCCCCGCTCACCTTCTTCAAGCCCTCCACCTCGGTGATCGGCCCGACCGAGAGCATCGCGTACCCGCCGTTCTCCTCGGACGTCCACCACGAGGCCGAACTCGCCGTGGTGATCGGCCGGATGTGCCGCGAGGTGCCGTTGGACCGGGTGCCCGAGGTGATCCTCGGCTACACCTGCGCCAACGACGTCACCGCCCGGGACGTCCAGCAGCGCGAGGGCCAGTGGGCGCGGGCCAAGGGCTTCGACACGGCCTGCCCGCTGGGCCCGTGGATCGAGACCGACCTCGACCCGGGCGACCTCGCGATCACCTGCACGGTCAACGGCGAGCTGCGCCAGACCGGCCGCACCTCCTTGATGGTCCGCTCGGTCGCCGAGCTGATCGTCCACATCTCCGAGGCCATGACGCTGCTGCCCGGCGACGTCATCCTCACCGGCACGCCCGCAGGGGTGGGCCCCCTCAACGTCGGCGACGAGGTCGCCGTCTCCATCGAAGGCATCGGCACTCTCACCAACAAGGTGATCAAGCGTGGCTAACACTGACCCGGCCGTCCGGGTTCGCTTCTGTCCCTCCCCGACCGGCAACCCCCACGTGGGCATGGTCCGTACCGCCCTCTTCAACTGGGCCTACGCCCGCCACACCGGCGGCACCATGGTCTTCCGGATCGAGGACACCGACTCCGCCCGCGACTCCGAGGAGTCGTACGACCAGCTGCTCGAGGCCATGCGCTGGCTCGGCCTCGACTGGGACGAGGGCCCGGAGGTCGGCGGCCCGCACGCGCCGTACCGCCAGTCGCAGCGGATGGACATCTACGCCGACGTCGCCCGCCGCCTGCACGAGGCCGGCCACGCCTACTACTGCTACTGCAGCACCGAGGAGCTGGACGCGCGCCGCGAGGCCGCCCGCGCGGCCGGCAAGCCCTCCGGCTACGACGGCCACTGCCGGGACCTGACGGACGACCAGGTCGCCGTCTACAAGCTGGAGAAGCGCGAGCCGATCCTGCGCTTCCGGATGCCCGACGAGACCATCAGCTTCGACGACCTGGTCCGCGGCACGCTCACCTTCGAGCCGGAGAACGTGCCGGACTACGGCATCGTCCGGGCCAACGGCGCCCCGCTGTACACCCTGGTCAACCCGGTGGACGACGCCCTGATGGGCATCACCCACGTGCTCCGCGGCGAGGACCTGCTCTCCTCCACCCCGCGCCAGATCGCGCTGTACGCGGCGCTCGCCGAGATCGGCGTCGGCGCCGGCCTCACCCCGCGCTTCGGCCACCTGCCGTACGTGATGGGCGAGGGGAACAAGAAGCTCTCCAAGCGCGACCCGCAGTCCTCGCTCAACATGTACCGCGAGCGTGGCTTCATCCGCGAGGGCCTGCTCAACTACCTGTCCCTGCTGGGCTGGTCGCTGGCCGAGGACCGCGACCTGTTCGACATGGACGAGATGGTCGCCGCCTTCGACGTCGCCAAGGTGAACGCCAACCCGGCGCGCTTCGACCTGAAGAAGTGCGAGGCGATCAACGCCGAGCACGTCCGCAGGCTGGCCCCGGAGGACTTCGTCCGGCGCCTGGTGCCGTTCCTGCAGGCCCCAGGCCTGCTGCCGGCCGAGCCGACCGCCGAGCAGCTGGACCTGCTCGCCAAGGTCGCGCCGCTCACCCAGGAGCGGATGGTCGTGCTGAGCGAGATCGTCAACATGGCCGGCTTCCTGTTCGTCGACCCGGCCGACTTCACCGTCGACCCGGACGACGCCGCCAAGGTGCTCACTCCGGACGCCCGCCCGGTGCTGGAGGCCAGCGTCAAGGCGCTGGAGGAACTCGCGGACTTCACCCCGGAGCCGATCCAGGCCGCGCTGCGCGAGGCGCTGGTGGAGGGCCTGGGCATCAAGCCCAAGTTCGCCTTCACGCCGCTGCGGGTGGCCGTCACCGGCCGCCGGGTCTCCCCGCCGCTGTTCGAGTCGATGGAGCTGCTCGGCCGCCCCGAGACGCTGCGCCGGCTGCGCTCCGCCCTGGACGCCCTGCCCACCGCCTAGGGGCTGTGAGGGCCTGCCCGGCGGGGGATTCGCGGGGCGGGCCCGGACGGGCCGCTGAGCAGGCCGCGGGCCCGGCTTTCCGCCGGGCCCGCAGCGCACCCGGAGGTCACCGGACGGCCTCCCCACCGCTGCCTGCGGTTATCGATTTTGGAGCCGGGGCCGACGTCGGGTAATGTTCTTTCTGCGCCGCCCGGGAGGGAACGGACGAGGGAGCGAAAGCCCCTCGGAAGGGACCGATCGAGAGGCGCAACGCCTGAGAAGGCCCCGCAGGGGTTCAACTCTGGTGGGGTATGGTGTAATTGGCAGCACGACTGATTCTGGTTCAGTTAGTCTAGGTTCGAGTCCTGGTACCCCAGCGCTGTACGATCGGTGACGATCGCACCGCAGGACAAATGAAGATCA
>NZ_JBIWPN010000031.1:9061-23014 GCF_044768305.1 Kitasatospora sp. NPDC101155
CAAGCCCCCGTTGTGTAGCGGCCTAGCACGCTGCCCTCTCACGGCAGTAGCGCCGGTTCGAATCCGGTCGGGGGTACTGATCCCGCAAGGGATCGCCTGGAAAGCCCCCGTTGTGTAGCGGCCTAGCACGCTGCCCTCTCACGGCAGTAGCGCCGGTTCGAATCCGGTCGGGGGTACTGATCCCGCAAGGGATCGCCAGGAGCCCCCGTTGTGTAGCGGCCTAGCACGCTGCCCTCTCACGGCAGTAGCGCCGGTTCGAATCCGGTCGGGGGTACTTCAGAGCAGGAAGCCGGTGGGCTCGCCCATCGGCCCTTGCTTTGTGTTGGGGTATGGTGTAATTGGCAGCACGAGTGATTCTGGTTCATTTAGTCTAGGTTCGAGTCCTGGTACCCCAGCCAGAAATTGGAAAGACCCCGGTTCCGGGGTCTTTTTGCTTTGCGCCGGGAAATGCTTTTGAAGGGCCCCGCTCGAATCCGAGCGGGGCCCTTTCGTTTTCGGTGGGGGAGGAGGGGGTGGGGGAAGGGATGGGTGGGGGATCGGCCGGGTCAGCTCCGGCGCAGCGCCTCGGTGAGCCGGTTCGCGGCCTCGATGATGGCCTGGGCGTGCAGGCGGCCCGGGTGGCGGGTCAGCCGCTCGATCGGGCCGGAGACGGAGACGGCGGCCACCACGCGGTTGGAGGGACCGCGGACGGGCGCGGAGACGGACGCGACGCCCGGCTCCCGCTCGCCGATCGACTGGGCCCAGCCGCGCCGCCGGACGCCGCTCAGCGCGGTGGCGGTGAAGCGGGCGCCCTGGAGGCCGCGGTGGAGCCGCTCGGGCTCCTCCCAGGCCAGCAGGACCTGAGCGGCCGAGCCGGCCTTCATCGGCAGGGTGCTGCCGACCGGGACGGTGTCCCGCAGGCCGGAGAGCCGCTCGGCGGCGGCTACGCAGATCCGCATCTCGCCCTGGCGGCGGTAGAGCTGTGCGCTCTCGCCGGTGACGTCGCGCAGGTGGGTCAGGACCGGGCCCGCGGTGGCGAGCAGCCGGTCCTCGCCCGCCGCGGCGGAGAGTTCGGACAGCCGGGGGCCGAGGATGAAGCGCCCCTGCATGTCTCTGGTGACCAGACGGTGGTGTTCGAGTGCGACGGCGAGTCTGTGGGCCGTGGGGCGCGCCAGACCGGTGGCGGCGACCAGCCCCGCCAACGTGGCGGGGCCCGACTCCAGTGCGCTCAGCACCAGAGCGGCCTTGTCGAGAACGCCGACGCCGCTAGTGTTGTCCATGCGCTAAGACTGCAGTCTCATTCCGCGAGACGCAAGTTCAATCTTCCGGGAAAAGCGCCACTCTGGATGCAGCAGCCCGGGAGACATTCAGGATGGGGCCTCGTCAGAGTGTCCGCATCGTGGACAGCGATCCGGCGTGCAGGTTGCGCGAACGCGCCCCGCGGTGGGCGGCGCAAGCGTTTACCCGACGACACGAAAAGGCCGGCAACGCGGCCGGCTGGAGGGAATCCGATGGGACGGACACTCGCAGAGAAGGTCTGGGACGACCACGTCGTGCGGCGCGCGGAGGGCGAGCCCGACCTCCTGTTCATCGACCTGCACCTGCTCCACGAGGTGACCAGCCCGCAGGCCTTCGACGGGCTGCGCCTGGCGGGCCGCAAGGTCCGCCGCACCGATCTGACGATCGCCACGGAGGACCACAACACCCCGACCCTGGACATCGACAAGCCGATCGCCGACCCGGTCTCCCGCGTGCAGCTGGAGACCCTGCGCCGGAACGCGGCCGAGTTCGGCGTCCGGATCCACTCGCTCGGCGACGTCGAGCAGGGCGTGGTGCACGTGGTCGGCCCGCAGCTCGGCCTGACCCAACCCGGCACCACCGTGGTCTGCGGCGACTCCCACACCTCCACCCACGGCGCCTTCGGCGCGCTGGCGTTCGGCATCGGCACCAGCCAGGTCGAGCACGTGCTGGCCACCCAGACCCTGCCGCTGGCGCCGTTCAGGACCATGGCGATCACCGTCGAGGGCGAACTGCCCGAGGGCGTCACGGCCAAGGACCTGATCCTGGCCGTCATCGCGAAGATCGGCACGGGCGGCGGCCAGGGCTACGTCCTGGAGTACCGCGGTTCGGCGATCCGGAGCCTGTCCATGGAGGCCCGGATGACCGTCTGCAACATGTCCATCGAGGCCGGCGCCCGGGCCGGCATGATCGCCCCGGACGAGACCACCTTCGCCTACCTCGAAGGCCGCCCGCACGCCCCGCAGGGCGAGGACTGGGACGCGGCCGTCGCGTACTGGAAGACCCTGGTCACCGACGAGGACGCGGTCTTCGACCACGAGATCTTCATCGACGCGAGCGAGCTGACCCCGTTCGTCACCTGGGGCACCAACCCCGGCCAGGGCGCCCCGCTGGGCTCCAACGTCCCGAACCCCGCGGACTTCGCCGACCCGCAGGAGCGCCTGGCCGCCGAGAACGCCCTGGCGTACATGGGCCTTGAGGCCGGCACCCCGCTGCGCGAGGTCGCGGTCGACGCGGTCTTCGTCGGCTCCTGCACCAACGGCCGAATCGAGGACCTGCGGGCGGCCGCCGCCGTCCTGGAGGGCCGCAAGGTCGCCGACGGCGTACGGATGCTGGTCGTCCCGGGCTCGGTCCGGGTCGCCCTGCAGGCCGTGGAGGAGGGCCTGGACAAGGTGTTCACCGCCGCCGGGGCCGAATGGCGGCACGCCGGCTGCTCGATGTGCCTGGGCATGAACCCCGACCAGCTCGCCCCCGGGGAGCGCTGCGCCTCCACCTCGAACCGCAACTTCGAGGGCCGGCAGGGCAAGGGCGGCCGCACCCACCTGGTCTCGCCGCAGGTCGCCGCCGCGACCGCCGTCCTGGGCCGCCTCGCGTCCCCGTCGGACCTTTCCGCCAACGTCACCGTGGAGGCCTGAGCCATGGAGAAGTTCACCACCCACACCGGCCGGGCCGTCCCGCTGCGCCGCAGCAACGTGGACACCGACCAGATCATTCCGGCCCATTGGCTCAAGAAGGTCACCCGATCCGGTTTCGAGGGCGGGTTGTTCGAGGCCTGGCGCAAGGACGAGTCGTTCATCCTCAACCGGCCCGAGCGCCAGGGCGCCACCGTCCTGGTGGCCGGCCCCGAGTTCGGCACCGGCTCCTCCCGGGAGCACGCCGTCTGGGCGCTGCAGAACTACGGCTTCCACGCGGTGATCTCCTCGCGCTTCGCCGACATCTTCCGCGGCAACTCCCTGAAGAACGGCCTGCTGACCGTCGTACTGCCGCAGGAGACCGTGGAGCGCCTCTGGGTGCTCACCGAGAGTGACCCTTCGGCCGAGATCACCGTTGACCTGGAGAAGCGCGAAGTGCGCGCCGAAGGCGTCACCGCGAGCTTCGAACTGGACGACAACGTGCGGTGGAGGCTGCTCAACGGGCTGGATGACATCAGCATCACGCTGCAGAACGAGGCCGACATCGCGGCCTACGAGGCGACCCGCCCGGCGTTCAAGCCCCGTACTCTGCCGGTCTCCTGAGTTGCCTTCAGAACAGGCATTCTGACGATCCACCGGATGGCCCGCGCCCCCCTCGGGGGGGCCGGGCCATCCGGCGTTCCGGAGCACGAGTTAGCGCCGAGGCCCGCCCCGGATTGCCCATTTGGCTTTGCGGAAGAGGGCCCCGCGCAAGTACAACTGCGGGTAGATGGCACAATCAGTACATGCACCGGCACCATGAACCTCCGTACGCGGGCGGCGAACCCGCGTCCGAGGAGTCCACGGGCCGGGGATCCGAACGCCGAATTGACGATCGGCCGGACGTCACCTCCGCACCAGCTGAGGGGCCGGACGACCAGGAAGTCGCAGCGCTCTACGCGCTTGTGGCCGAGCGGTTGAAGCAAGCTCACGCCCGCGTGCATGCGCTGAACGTGTCTGCCGATGCAAAGACCGCTCTCACCCGTCAACTGCTCATCGTCACGGAGACCGCCAAGCGCGATCTTCCCGAGGCGGCACGGCGGTTGAGTCGCTTTGTACATGACCTCGACGAGGGGCGCCCGCCGCTCGACTGAGGTCGCGGACGCGCAAATCCATTGCGACACTAGGGTGATTCGCGCGTTTGGTAATTGAAAGTCCGCAGATACATACCTAACGTGCGAAAAGAACGGATGGAATCATCCGGCGCCCGTTTCCGAAGGGGAAGACGTGAACAAGGCTCAGCTTGTCGAAGCGGTGGCCGAGCAGCTGGGCGGTCGCAAGGCTGCCGCAGAGGCCGTCGACGCAGTGCTCGACACCATGGTCCGTGCCGTTGTGGCCGGTGACCGGGTTTCGGTCACCGGTTTCGGCACCTTCGAGAAGGTGGAGCGCTCCGCGCGCTTCGCCCGCAACCCGCAGACCGGCGAGCGGGTCAAGGTCAAGAAGACCTCGGTCCCCCGCTTCCGTCCGGGCCAGGGCTTCAAGGACCTGGTCAGCGGCAGCAAGAAGCTGCCGAAGGAAGGCCCCTCGGTGAAGAAGGCCCCCAAGGGCTCCCTCACCCCGGGCAAGGCCGGCGTCGCCGCCACCCCGGCCGCCAAGCGTGCCGCCACCAAGCGCGCCGCCGCCGCTGCCGCCGCCCCGGCCGCGACCAAGAAGGCCGTCGCCAAGAAGACGGCCACCACGGCTGCCGCCAAGAAGACCACGGCCACCGCCGCGAAGAAGGCGCCCGCCGCCAAGAAGGCGACCACCGCCACCACCACCGCTGCCGCCGCCAAGAAGACCACGGCGACCGCGACCAAGAAGACGGCCGCCGCCAAGAAGGCGACCACCACCGCTGCCGCCAAGAAGACCACGGCCACCGCCAAGAAGGCGACCGCCACGGCAAAGAAGACGGCTCCGGCGAAGAAGACCGCCACCCGCAAGACCACCGCGCGCAAGACCACTGCCAAGTAAGTCCCGCGCGACTGTCCTCGGACGGCCTTCGGCTCAGAGCCGCGGCACCCCTTCCGCGAATTGCGGGGACCGGGTGGCCGCGGCTCTT
The DNA here is from genome assembly GCF_044768305.1 of Kitasatospora sp. NPDC101155. Lineage (NCBI taxonomy): Bacteria > Bacillati > Actinomycetota > Actinomycetes > Kitasatosporales > Streptomycetaceae > Kitasatospora > Kitasatospora sp. NPDC101155. Next base: position 14,048 of record NZ_JBIWPN010000031.1, read on the forward strand.
TCGTTTTCCGGGCGCTTAGTCAGGATTCGGCGGCGGCCGGTGCCCGATGCGTGGGGAAAGGCGGGCGCGCGGTCCGAATCCCGGCCCGGTCAGCGTTCGTCGGCCGGGTCGGGGAAGGTCTGGAGGGTCACGAAGACCACCCGGCGGGCCTCGCCGGTGCCCTCGGTGCGGATCCGCACCCGCTGGCCGGGCCGCAGCAGTCGCAGGCCGCCGGCGTCGAAGGCGGCCGCGTCGAACGGCACCGGGGTCCCGTCGTCGAGCAGCACGGAGCCGGCCCGGGTGGCGGGGTCGAAGGTGAACGCGGTGGCCTGCATGCCAGCAGCATAGCGAGCGGGTCCGACAGGCCCCCGGACCAGGACCCTCGGACGGGACTGCGGTCAGGACTGCGGTCGGTGCTGCGGTCAGGTCTGCGGGCGGGACCGGCCCAGACGGGCGAACAGGGCACTGGTGTACGGGCCGAGGCCGAGCCTCGCGGCCTCGCCGAGGTCGCTTCCGGTGTCGACGTCCCGGCGCACCGACTCCACGTCCGCCAGGCGCAGTTCGAGCGCCCCTCCGGCCGCGTGCCGGGCCCGTGAGCCGTCCCCGAAGGCGGGGGAGAGCAGGTGGCCGGGGGCACTGGCGAGCAGGGTGGTGCCGAGGCCGGGGGAGTCCGGCAGGAAGGCCCGGCCGTCCGCCGGCACCGCGCCCAGCACCCGGGCCAGTTCGGCCGGGCGCAGGGCGGGCAGGTCGGCCGAGAGGGCGGCCAGCGGTGCCCGGGGGGCGAGCGCCAGCGCGGCCGAGGCGCCGTGTACCAGCGCCCGGTTGAGGCCCCCGCCCGGCTCGTCGGCGACGACCAGGGCGCCCAGCGCCGCCAACCGGGCGCCGGCGACGGCGTCCCTGGTGACCACCAGGACCCGGGCCACGCCCGGTGTGGCGAGTGCCGCGGTGACGGTGTCCAGCGCGAAGGACAGGGCCAGGTCCGGCCGGTGCCGCCCGGCGTACGGGGCCAGTCTGCTCTTCGCCAGGGTGAGCGGCTTGAGCGGCAGCACCAGCGACCAGTCGGCGGTGGGTGCGGCGGGCGCGGCGGGCCCGCTGGGGCGTACGGTGTCCTGGGTCATCGGCGTCATTGTGACGCCGGTCCTGGAGCCCTCGCCAGGCCGTCCGAGCTGTGTGGACGTGCGTTTGATCACGACCGTCGGGCGGGTTGGGGCGGTCGCTCGACAGTCGGCGAGCGAGCGGGCGACACTGTTCCGCGCCCGTGGACCGGGCACCGGACGGACTGGTGCGCGGCACCGGGACGCACTGACCGCGGCACCCCACGTGCCGCATGTGATGAGAAGGAGCTGGGGTGGCCCGCCGCTCGTACGCCAAGTTCGGCAACGCCGACTACGGCATCTGGTACCGCTTCGCGGCCGTGCTGGTGAAGCCGGTGACGACCGCCCTGGTGAAGCCCGACTGGCGGGGCTGGGAGCACATTCCGAAGGAAGGCGGCTTCATCGCCGCAGTGAACCACAATTCGATCATTGATCCGGTGGTCTACGCGCACTGGCAGTACAACAGTGGCCGTCCGCCGCGGATTCTCGGTAAGTCCTCGCTGTTCTCGATTCCCTTCATCGGATTCATGCTGCGCAAGACCGGCCAGATTCCGGTGTTCCGCGAGTCCACCGACGCCGCGCAGGCCTTCCGGGCCGCGATCGACGCCGTCAACGGCGGGCAGTGCGTGCAGTTCTACCCAGAGGGAACGCTCACCCGCGACCCGGACCTGTGGCCGATGACCGGCAAGAACGGCGTCGCCCGGGTCGCGCTGATGACGGGTGCGCCGGTCATCCCGGTCGCGCACTGGGGCGCCCACGAGATCATCCCGCCGTACGGCCGGCCCGGTTACGGCAAGGGCAAGTTCAACCTCTTCCCGCGCCACAAGGTCACCGTCGCGGCCGGGCCCGCGGTGGACCTCAGCAAGTACGAGGGCCAGGAGCTGACCGCCCAGGTGCTCTCCGACGCGACCGAGGACATCATGACGGCGATCACCGCCGTGCTGGCCGGAATCCGCGGCGAGGAGCCGCCGGCCGAGCGCTACGACATGCGCAAGGCCGCCCGTGAGCGGGCCGCCGCCGCGGTGGCCGAGCGCCGCCGGGCCAAGGGCGCCAGGAACGACAACGACGGTGAGGGGACGGGCCGGTGACCCGCTGCGCAGTGATGGGGACCGGGTCCTGGGGCACCGCGTTCGCGATGGTGCTGGCGGACGCGGGCTGCGAGGTCGTGCTGTGGGCGCGCCGCCAGGAGCTGGTGGACGCCGTCAACAGCACCCACGAGAACCCGGACTACCTGCCGGGCGTCCGGCTGCCCGACACCGTCCGGGCCACCACCGACGCCGCCGAGGCGCTGGCCGGCGCCGACTTCGCGGTGCTGGTGGTGCCCTCGCAGACGCTGCGTGACAACCTGGCGGCCTGGGCGCCGCTGATCGAGCCGCAGACCGTGCTGGTGAGCCTGATGAAGGGCATCGAACTCGGCACCGCCAAGCGGATGAGCGAGGTGATCGACGAGGTCACCAAGGTCGGCCCGGAGCGCGTCGCGGTGGTCAGCGGGCCCAACCTGGCCAAGGAGATCGCCAACCGGCAGCCCGCCGCCAGTGTGGTCGCCTGCACCGACGAGGCGGTCGCCAAGCGGCTCCAGGCGGCCTGCCACACGCCGTACTTCCGGCCGTACACCAACACCGACGTGGTCGGCTGCGAACTCGGCGGCGCCGTCAAGAACGTGATCGGCCTGGCCGTCGGCATGGCGGCCGGCATGGGGCTCGGCGACAACACCAAGGCGACCCTGATCACCCGCGGGCTGGCCGAGACCACCCGGCTCGGCGAGGTGCTGGGCGCCGACCCGCACACCTTCGCGGGGCTCGCCGGGATGGGTGACCTGGTCGCCACCTGCTCCTCGCCGCTGTCGCGCAACAACACCTTCGGCATGAACCTGGGCCGCGGCATGTCGCTGGCCGAGACCATCGCGGCCACCCGGCAGACCGCGGAGGGCGTCAAGTCCTGCGAGTCGGTGCTGGACCTGGCCCGGCGCAGCGGGGTCGACATGCCGATCGTCGAGGCCGTGGTGGACGTGGTGCACAACGGGCGGCCCACCCAGGAGGCGCTGCAGACGCTGATGTCCCGCTCGGCCAAGGCGGAGCGGCGCTGAGGGCTCCGGGGCTCCCCGGACCGGCGCTGCGGGGCCCGTCGGGCGACCGTTGACTTCCCGGAAACACCTCGCACGGTAGTCTCAAACCCGATATGAGCATCGAACAGTCCTCCCCGAACCCGTCCGCCCGCAAGCCGCGCGTCGCGCTGGTCTTCGGCGGCCGCAGCTCCGAGCACGCCATCTCGGTCTCCACCGCGGGCAGTGTGCTCAGGGCGATCGACCGCGACAAGTACGACGTGCTGCCGATCGGCATCACGCACGAGGGCCGCTGGGCGCTGACCAGCGACGAGCCGGCCCGGATGGCCATCACCGACGGCAGGCTGCCGGACGTGGCGCACGTCGCCGAGTCCGTGGACGGGCAGGTCGCGCTGCCCACCGCCCCGGGCAACCGGGAAGTGGTCCTCAGCGAGCCGGGAAGCGCCCCCAAGGCCCTCGGCGAGGTCGACGTGGTGTTCCCGCTGCTGCACGGCCCGTGGGGCGAGGACGGCACCCTGCAGGGCCTGCTGGAGCTCTCCGGTGTCCCGTACGTCGGCAACGGCGTGCTGGCCAGCGCAGCCGGCATGGACAAGGAGTTCGCCAAGCGGATCCTGGCCTCGCACGGCCTGAACGTCGGCAGCTACACCATCGTGCGGCCGCGGGACTGGGAGACCGAGCAGGGCCGCGCGGCCGTGCGCGAGCGCGCCGCCGAACTCGGCCTGCCGCTGTTCGTGAAGCCCTGCCGGGCCGGCTCCAGCATCGGCATCACCAAGGTCGGCGACCTCGCCGAGCTGGACGCCGCGATCGAGGAGGCCCGCCGGCACGACCCCAAGCTGATCATCGAGGCCGGTGTCTCCGGCCGCGAGATCGAGTGCGGCGTGCTGGAGTTCGAGGACGGCCCGCGGGCCAGCGTCCCGGCCGAGGTGCTGGTCGGTGAGGGCTTCGACTTCTACGACTTCGAGGCCAAGTACATCGACTCCTCCGAGGTGCAGATCCCGGCGCGGCTGACCGCCGAGGAGACCGCCGAGATCCAGCGCCAGGCCGTGATCGCGTTCGAGGCCTTCGGCTGCGAGGGCCTGGCCCGGGTGGACTTCTTCCTGCTGACGGACGGCACCTGGATGATCAACGAGATCAACACCATGCCGGGCTTCACCCCGATCTCCGCCTACCCGAAGATGTGGGAGGCCAGCGGGGTCGCGTATGCGGAGCTGATCGACCGGCTGCTGGCGTCGGCGCTGCGCCGCTCGACCGGACTGCGGTAGTCGTACCGACGGCGCGAGGGCGGGCCGGGAGCACCCGGCCCGCCTGTGACTCGCCCGCTCGCTTCTCCCTTTCGGCGCCGGCGCGCCCCTTCGGCTCGGGGCGGGGAGCTCAGCCCGGGATCTCGGCGTTCACCAGGCTGCTCAGGGCGGCTGCCGGGTCGAAGGGGTTCTGCGCGGCACCGGCCGGGACGGTCACCTCGACGTAGGCGGCGCGCATGGTCGTCACGAAGCGGTAGCCGCCGTCGGAGAGCTTCTGCGACCACCAGGTGACGTCGTCGGCGGTCGGGGACCAGTCCGCGGCGTGCTCGCCGTCCAGTTCCTCCGGCCGGTCGATGCCGCAGCGCAGCACCGTCCGGGGCGAGCTGCCCCAGGCCGCCGTGTACGGGGACGCGGGCGACGGGTCCTTTCGGGCATGCCCGAGCAGCTCCTGCGGCAGCGCGGCGGAGAGCGCGCGACAGTAGTCCGCGGCCTTCCCGCTCGGCCGCGGAACCTCGACCTGGGAATCGGCCGAACTCCAGCTGCCGATCAGCACCACGACCGTGCAGGTCAGTGCGACCGGCACGGCCAGCCAGCGGACCGGCGCCGGAAGCGCGGTCAGCGCCTTGGGGATGCGGAGTTCTCTGGCCACCCGCCGATGGTAGCCGGGGCTTACAGGTGAACCACCGGACAGGTGAGGGTGCGGGTGATGCCCTCGACCTTCTGCACGTTGGCGACGACCATGCGGCCCAGGTCGTCCACGGTGTCGGCCTCGGCCTTGACGATCACGTCGTACGGGCCGGTGACGTCCTCGGCGGTGAGCACTCCGGGGATCTCGCCGATCGTGTCGGCCACGGCGCTGGCCTTTCCGACCTCGGTCTGGATCAGGATGTATGCCTGTACCACGGGGGCCTCCCGGCGGCCGGTTACGGGGGTCGCCGCCGTGATCGCCCGGTCGGGCACAGGGGTGGGAACGGGTTCACCGGCAGACTGATCACCACGCTACCGTGCAGCGGGCAGGGGAGGGGAGACTTTCGCACCCTCGAAGGGCGTACGCTGCGCGCGGGGGAGCCATACCCGGATGGAAACGCGAGAGGACGGCAGATGCAGGGGACCGTGGGCGAGCTGGGCGAGTTCGGCCTCATCAGGGAGCTGACCGCCCGGGTACCGCTCACCGACGCGGTCGACCTCGGTCCCGGGGACGACGCCGCGGTGGTGAAGGCTCCGGACGGCCGGGTGGTGGCCACCACCGACGTCCTGATCGAGAACCGGCACTTCCGCCGGGACTGGTCCACCGCCTACGACGTGGGTCGCAAGGCCGCCGCCCAGAACCTCGCCGACGTGGCCGCGATGGGCGCGGTGCCGACCGCGATACTGCTCGGCCTGGTCGCCCCCGCCGACCTGCCGACCACCTGGGCCACCGAGCTGATGGACGGCCTGCGCGACGAGTGCCAGGTGGCCGGGGCGACGGTGGTCGGCGGCGACGTGGTGCGCGGCGACACCGTCACGCTGGCCATCACGGCGCTCGGCGACCTCCAGGGGCGCGCGGCGGTGACGCGCTCCGGCGCCCAGGTCGGCGACGTGGTCGCGGTGACTGGCTGGCTCGGCTGGTCGGCCGCCGGACTGACCGTGCTGCAGCGTGGCTTCCGCTCCCCGCGCGCCTTCGTCGAGGCGCACCGCCGGCCCGAGCCGCCGTACCACGCGGGCCCGGCCGCCGCCGAGTTGGGCGCGACCTCGATGATCGACGTGAGCGACGGGCTGGTCGCCGACCTCGGCCACGTGGCCCGGGCCAGCGAGGTGGACATCGACCTCAAGGCCGCCGACTTCGACGTCCCGGCGCAGATGGCCGACATCGGCCAGGCGGTCGGGGTGGACCCGCTGGTCTGGGTGCTGTCCGGCGGCGAGGACCACGCGATCGTGGCCACCTTCCCGCGCGGGGTCCAACTCCCGGCCCGCTGGCGGGTGGTGGGCGAGGTGACCGGTCGTCCGCGGGGCTCGCGCAGCGGCCGGGTGACGGTGGACGGTGCGCCCTGGGACCGGGTCGGCGGCTGGGACCACTTCGCCGAGTGAGCGTTGTTCGCCCGGGTGCCGATCGCCGTACGGAGTACGGCCGATGGGCACTGGACACCTTTGCGGCACGTGACGCTCCGGGCGTGCGGCGGACGGGCTTCGGAGTGCGTTTTGCGTAGAGTAACCGACTTGATTAGCCAAGCGTGGCGATCCCGTGGCAGAGTGTAAGCGCACGCCCGGCGCCCAGGCGACGTCGGGCACCCTCCCCGGCCATGGCGAGTTGCTCGGTGGTCGGCCAGCGTCCGGAGGGACGCGCCACGCGGACCAAAACCACAGGTTTCGGCACCAGGGCGCGAAGACGATCGGCCATGTGGCCGCCATGTGCGACCACCGGAACCCGAGGAAAGCTCGGGATCCCTTGGCCGATCAGAGACGCTTGCGGCATCCGAGCCCGCCCGCCGTCCCTCGCGGGTGGTCCGAACCACTGCGAGCGGGAGCACACCACACATGCGCATCGGTGTACTGACCAGCGGCGGCGACTGCCCCGGCCTCAACGCGGTGATCAGATCGGTGGTGCACCGGGGAACGGACGTCCACGGGGACGAGATCGTCGGCATCGAGGACGGTTTCCTCGGCCTGATCGAGGGCCGCATCCGGCCGGTCTCGCACGACGACGTCACCGGCCTGCTCACCCTCGGCGGCACCATCCTGGGCTCGGCCCGGGTACGGCGGGAGCGGATCGCCTGGGCGGTGGAGAACGCGCGGACGCTGGCCCGGGACATCGGCATCGACGCGCTGATCGCGATCGGCGGCGAGGGGACGCTCACCGCGGCCAAGCTGTTCAGCGAGGCAGGGCTGCCGGTGGTCGCGGTGCCGAAGACCATCGACAACGACATCGAGGCCACCGACGTCACCTTCGGCTTCGACACCGCGGTGCACGTCGCGACCGAGGCGATCGACCGGCTGAAGACCACCGCCGAGTCCCACCAGCGCGTCATGGTGGTTGAGTTGATGGGCCGGCACACCGGCTGGATCACCCTGACCGCGGGCATGGCCGGCGGTGCGCACGGCATCCTGATCCCGGAGAAGCCCTTCGACATCGAGGTGGTGGCCCGGATGGTCGACGACCGCTTCGCCCGTGGCAAGAAGTTCGCCATCATCGCCGTCGCCGAGGGCGCGGCCCCGCAGCCCGGCACCATGCGCTTCGACCACGGCGAGGTCGACCAGTTCGGGCACCGCACCTTCGGCGGGATCGGCAACCGGCTCGCCCACGAGCTGGAGGACCTGCTCGGCAAGGAGGCCCGCCCGGTCATCCTCGGCCACGTCCAGCGCGGCGGCACCCCGACCGCCCGGGACCGGGTACTCGCCTCGCGCTTCGGCTGGCACGCGGTGGAGGCCGTCCACCAGGGCGCCTTCGGGCACTTCACCGCGCTGCGCCGGACCGAGATCGAGCCGGTGCCGATCGGTGACGCGGTGACCCGGCTGAAGACGGTGCCGGAGGACCGCTGGGCGGAGTCCGAGGCAGTGCTCTGAACCCTCAGGGGTAGGTTGACCTCATGTCCCTCCCGTCTCCCACCCCCGCCCCTGGTCGACGATCCCCCGGACTCCGTCCGGGGGCACCCCCACTGCGCGGCCCCTCCGATACGCCGCCCCGCGTCCTCACGATCGCCGGCTCCGACTCCGGCGGCGGCGCCGGCATCCAGGCCGACCTCAAGGCGATGCTTGCCCTCGGTGTCCACGGCATGAGCGTGATCACCGCCGTCACCGCGCAGAACTCGCTCGGCGTCCAGGGCTACTGGGAGCTGCCCGCCGAAGCCGTGCGGGCGCAGTTCCGCAGCGTGGTGGACGACATCGGGGTGCAGGCCGTGAAGACCGGCATGCTCGCCTCGATCGAACTGGTCGAGACCGTCTCCGAGCTGCTGTCCGGGGTGGCCGCCCCGGTGGTGGTCGACCCGGTCGGCGTCTCCAAGCACGGGGACGCGCTGCTGGCCGCCGAGGCGGTGGCCACCGTCCGGGAGAAGCTGCTGCCGGTCGCCACCGTGGTCACCCCCAACCTGCACGAGGTGACCCAGCTCACCGGCCGGACCGTCGAGGACGAGTCGCAGATGCTGGACGCCGCCCGGGCGCTGGTCGACCTCGGGCCGCGCTGGGCGCTGGTCAAGGGCGGCCACCTGGAGGGCGAGGCCGCCGACCTGCTGTACGGCGGGCCGGACGAGGTGCACTGGTACCGCGCGCCGCGCTACGACAACCGGCACACCCACGGCACCGGCTGCACCCTGGCCAGCTCGATCGCGGCCGGCCTGGCCAAGGGCGAGTCGCTGCCCGAGGCGGTGGGCTCGGCCAAGGAGTACATCACCGGCGCGATCGCCGGAGGCTTCGCGCTGGGCGCCGGGATCGGCCCGGTCGACCACGCCTGGCGCTGGCGCTAGCCGTCAGCCGCGGAGCAGTGCCGGAAGCAGTGGTGGGGGGGGGGGCCCGGCGCCCCCCCCCCCCCCCCCCCCCCCCCAACCCGCCCCCCCCCCCCCCCCACCACCCCCCCCCCCAACCCCCCAAGAGCAACCCCCCCCGCCACCCCCGCGACCCC
>NZ_JBIWPN010000031.1:23024-79003 GCF_044768305.1 Kitasatospora sp. NPDC101155
CCGGCGCGCGCGCGGGTGGCGCCGCGCGGGGCGCGGGCATCGGCCCGGCCCCCCCCCCGGGCCGCGGGCGCTCGCCGACCCCCGGGGGGGGGGCGGGGCGGCGGGGGGGGGGGGCCCCCCGGGGCCCCCCCCCACCACGGTTACGTCCGGAAAGCGTGACCGGTCCCGAAAACAGCGAAGCCGGTCCATCCGAGGATGAACCGACTCACTGGAGGACCGGCATGCCGGTCTGCGCGTCAGCGCGAGACCTTACCGGCCTTGATGCACGAGGTGCAGACGTTGAGCCGCTTCGGCGTCCGCCCAATCACAGCGCGCACCGTCTGGATGTTGGGGTTCCAACGACGGGGGGTACGGCGGTGCGAGAAGGAGATGCTGTTGCCGAAGCCCGGCCCCTTGCCGCAGACGTCGCAGTTGGCAGCCACAGGAGTCACTCCAAGACTTCAGATCAGATACTTTCGAAAACCCCACTCACCCACCGGAGCACTCGCGTGAACCAGACCGGACAAGGGGGTGAGCCTGGACGGTTCCAGGCAACCGGAAGAGCATACAACGCTTGCTTCCGTCCCACGAAACTACCATGAGCGGCCGAGTGATCGCTCCGGTCGCCGGACCGGGCGACCCCGCCCGGCCCCGATAACCTGCCGGTATCACCCCATGCCGCTGCCCGTCAGGCCATATCGGCGTCCCATCCGGAGGAGACCTGGTGCTGCACACGCTCGACGCCCCGGCCGTGCGCACCTGGTGCCAGCTCGCCCTGCGCGCGCTCGGCCAGGCCCGCGAGGAGATCGACGCGCTCAACGTCTATCCGGTCCCGGACGGCGACACCGGCACCAACCTCTACCTGACCGTCGAGTCCGCCGCCGCCGAGGTGGAGAGCCGCTTCGCCGACCCCGCCGCCGGCCCGGCCCCCGGACTGGCCGACGCGGTCCGGGCGATGGCCCGCGGCGCCCTGGTCGGCGCCCGCGGCAACTCCGGGGTGATCCTCGCCCAGTGGCTGCGCGGCACCGCCGAGACGCTCGCCGACGGCGGCGGCGCCGAACAGCTGCGGGCCGCCCTCCAGCGGGCCGCCGACTCCGCCTACCAGGCCGTCGCCGAGCCCGTCGAGGGCACCCTGCTGACCGTCGCCCGGGTCGCCGCCCGGGAGGCCGTCCGGGCCGGGGACGGGCTCGCGCAGGTCGCCGACACCGCCTACCGGGCCGCCCGGGACGCGCTGCGGCACACCCCCGAGCAGCTCGCCGTACTGGCCGAGAACGGGGTGGTGGACGCCGGCGGGCGCGGCCTGGTGGCCGTGCTCGGCGCGCTCGCCGACGCCGTCGCCGGGCAGCAGCCGATGGGGCCGGTCGCGTTGCGCGGGGACGTCCGGGCCGTCGAGAGCTGCGAGGTCCACCTGCGGCCGCCCGGCCCGGGCCACCCCGCCTTCGAGGTCATCTACCTGCTGGACGCCCCCGACCAGGCGCTGCCCGCGCTGCGCGAGCGGCTCGGCGGGCTCGGCGACTCCCTGGTGATCGGCGGCGGCGACGGCCTGTGGAACGTGCACGTCCACGTGGACGACGCGGGCGCCGCCGTGGAGGCCGGCGTCCGGGCCGGGCGCCCGCACCAGATCCGGATCACCCACTTCGCCGAGGCCGCCGCCCGGGCCGGCAGCACCGCCGCCGAGCGCGGCGAGTGCGAGGAGCGGGCCCGTACGGTGCTCTGCGTGGTCTCCGGCGAGGGCCTGGCCGAACTGTGCGAGCAGGCCGGCGCCGTCGCCCTGCACACCGACCCGGACCGCCGTCCGGCCAGCGCCGAACTCGCCGCCGCGGTCCGCCGCTCGGCCGCCCGCGAGGTGGTGCTGCTGCTCAACGACCCCGAACTGCGCGCCGCCGCCGGGGCCGCCGCCGACCAGCTGCGCGAGGAGGGCGTGCGGATCGCCGTCCTGCCCACCCGCTCGCCGGTCCAGGGGCTCGCGGCGCTCGCGGTGCACGAGGGCGGCCGCCGCTTCGACGAGGACGTGGTCGCCATGACCTCCGCCGCCGGGGCCACCCGGTACGCCGAACTCGCCGTCGCCGAGGGGGAGTCCTGGACCATGGCCGGGGTCTGCCAGGCCGGGGACGTGCTCGGCCTGATCGACGGCGACGTCGCGGTGATCGGCGGCGCACTGGCCGAGGTCGGCGAGAGCGTGCTGGACCGGATGCTCGGCGCCGGCGGCGAACTCGTCACCCTGATCCTCGGCGAGGGCGCCGACCGGACGCTCGCCGACCGGCTGGTCGCGCACGTGCGCCACCAGCGGCCGGAGGTGGACGCGGTGGTCTTCCACGGCGGGCAGGAGTCCACGCCCCTGCTCATCGGAGTGGAGTAGGGCCCGGTTTGTCGGTCCCGTGGTGTAAACAGGGGCCTGATGGGCGCTCTCGATGAACCACTGACCAAGCTCGTCGGCGACCGTACCGCGAAGGTGCTCGCCGACAGCCTCAAGCTGCGCACGGTCGGGGACCTGCTGCACCACTATCCCCGCCGGTACGTCGAACGCGGCCAGCTCACCAGCCTGGACGAGCTGGAGATCGACGAGCACGTCACCGTGCTGGCCCGGATCGAGAAGGTCACGCTCATCCCGTTCCGCGGCCGCAAGGGCGACCGCCTGGAGGTCGTGGTCACCGACGGCCGCAGCCGGCTCTCCCTGGTGTTCTTCAACCAGGGCTGGCGGCAGAAGGAGCTCAAGGCCGGCGCCCAGGGCCTGTTCGCGGGGAAGGTCGGCGTCTTCAACCGCACCCGCCAACTGGTCTCGCCCGACTACCAACTGCTCGACGACGCCGCCGGATCCGACGCCGCCCGGCAGTTCGCCGGCCGGCTCATCCCGGTCTACGGCGCCAGCGCCCAGATGCCCAGCTGGAAGCTGTCGATCTGCATCGAGACCGCGCTCACCAAGCACCTCGGCGATGTCGGCGAACCGCTGCCCGCCGAACTGCGCGAGCGGCACGACCTGATCCCGCTGCCCGAGGCGCTGGAGCTGATCCACCGCCCGCTCGGCCAGGCGGACCGCGAGCGCGCCCAGAGCCGGCTGCGCTGGGACGAGGCCTTCGTGCTGCAGGTCGCCCTCGCCCAGCGTCGCGCCGCCGACTCCGCCCTGCCCGCCAAGCCGCGCAAGGCCCGCGAGGGCGGCCTGCTGGACGCCTTCGACGCCCGGCTGCCGTTCACCCTCACCGAGGGCCAGCAGAAGGTGTCCGGCGAGATCGCCGCCGACCTGGCGACCGAGCACCCGATGCACCGCCTGCTCCAGGGCGAGGTCGGCTCCGGGAAGACCCTGGTCGCGCTGCGCGCGATGCTCGCCGTGGTGGACGCGGGCGGCCAGGCCGTCCTGCTCGCGCCCACCGAGGTGCTGGCCCAGCAGCACCACCGCTCGATCGTCGAGATGATGGGAGACCTGGCCGAGGGCGGCATGCTCGGCGGCTCCGACCTCGGCACCCGGGTGGTGCTGCTGACCGGCTCGATGGGCGTTCCCGCCCGTCGGCAGGCGCTGCTCGACATGGCCTGCGGGGACGCCGGGATCGCCATCGGCACCCACGCGCTGATCGAGGACAAGGTCCAGTTCCAGGACCTCGGCCTGGTCGTGGTGGACGAGCAGCACCGCTTCGGCGTCGAGCAGCGGGACGCGCTGCGCGCCAAGGGCGAGCAGCCGCCGCACCTGCTGGTGATGACCGCCACCCCGATCCCGCGCACCGTCGCGATGACCGTCTTCGGCGATCTGGAGACCTCCGTCCTGGACCAGCTCCCGGCCGGGCGCTCGCCGATCTCCACCCACGTCGTCCCCGCGCTGGAGAAGCCCAACTTCCTCACCCGGGCCTGGGAACGGGTCCGCGAGGAGGTCACCAAGGGCCACCAGGCGTACGTGGTCTGCCCCCGGATCGGGGACGAGGAGCCCGCGGCCGCCACCAAGGGCGAGTCGAAGAAGAAGCGCAAGGCGGCCGAGGAGGACTTCGAGGAGGTCGCCGACATCGGCGCCGCCAGTGACGAACGGCGGCCGCCGCTCTCGGTGGTGGAGACCGCCGAGAAGCTCGTCGAGGGCCCGCTGAGCGGCCTGCGGGTGGAGATCCTGCACGGCCGGCTCGCCCCGGAGGCCAAGGACGAGGTGATGCGCCGGTTCGCGGCCGGGGAGGTGGACGTGCTGGTCGCCACCACGGTCATCGAGGTCGGCGTCAACGTCCCCAACTCCACCGTGATGGTCATCATGGACGCGGACCGCTTCGGCGTCTCCCAGCTCCACCAGCTGCGCGGTCGGGTCGGCCGTGGCAGCGCGGCGGGCCTGTGCCTGCTGGTCAGCGACATGCCCGGGGGCAGCGCCGCCCGGGCCCGGCTGGACGCGGTGGCCGGCACCCTGGACGGCTTCGAGCTGTCCCGGATCGACCTCGAACAGCGCCGCGAGGGCGACGTGCTGGGCCAGGCGCAGTCCGGGGTGAAGTCCTCGCTCAAGGTGCTCTCGGTGCTGGAGGACGAGGAGGTCATCCTCACCGCCCGGACCGAGGCCACCCGGCTGGTCGCCGAGGACCCGGACCTCGCCGCCCACCCGGAGCTGCGCACCGCACTGGAGAGCCTGCTCGACGAGGACCGCGCGGCCTACATGGAGAAGGGCTGAGCGGGCCCTCGGGGAGGCCGGACTGTCAGACCCCCGCGAGAGAATGAAGGTGTTCAGGACGCACCCTCAAGGTGCGTACCTGGCGCGACACTTGGGGGTCCTGCCATGGCATTCCGTCATCTCAACGAGCTCCCGCTCGGCGACAAGGTCTTCCGGATCGAACTCGCCAGCGACGACGACCGCGAGGTCACCCTCACCCTGACCGGCTGGCGCGAGGGGGCGGCCGCCGCGCCGCTCGCCTCGGGCAAGCTCCGCCTGCCGGTCGAGGACGTCGCCTCGCTGCGGATCGCGCTCAACCGCGCGCTGCGGGCGCTGGCGATCGTCGCCGACGTCTCCGAGCCCATCCCCGACCGCGACGTGCTGCGCGAGCTGTACCCGGGTCACGGTGCCCCCTGGGTGCCGCAGCACGAGGAGGAGCTGGTCCGGCGCTTCCACGACGGCGAGACCGTCGCCCGGATCGCCGCTCGCTTCGGCCGTACGCCCGACTCCGTCCGGACCAAGCTGCGCGAGCTCGGGCACGACCCGCGCCGCCCCGAGTTCTGCCCGCCCGACGGCTGCCTGTCCTGGTCCCGCTACGCCTCGCCGGCCCTGCTCGGCGCGGCGGTCCCGGCCCAGGGGGCGGGCTCCGAGGCGAGCTGACCGCCCTGGTGTGCGGGTGCGGTCCGTCGGGCCGCACCCGCTCGGCGTGAGCGCGGCGGGGTGACTCGCCACTCGCCGCTCGCCTCCGGGGCGCTCGGATCCGGTGCCGACGGTCGGCGCTCCGGCGCTCCTTCGTCGCTTGTCGCTTCTCCCTTTCGGCACCGGCGCGCCCCTTCGGCTCGGGGCGGGATAGCGTGGTCGGGCAGCGACGAAAGGACCCTTCACCACCATGACCCGCGTGATCGCCGGGTCGGCCGGCGGCCGCCGGCTGGCCGTACCGCCCGGCCGGGGCACTCGCCCGACCTCCGACAAGGCCCGGGAGGCGATGTTCTCCACCCTGGAGGCGTTCCGCGGCACCCTGCACGGGGCCCGGATGCTGGACCTGTTCGGCGGATCGGGCGCGGTCGGCCTGGAGGCCCTGTCGCGCGGGGCCGAGCACGTCCTGCTGGTCGAGGCGGACGGCCAGGCGGCCCGGGTGATCCGGGAGAACGTCCGCACCATCGGGCTGCCGGGCGCCGAGGTGCGGGCCGCCAAGGCGGAGAAGGTGATCGTCGGCCCGCCCCCGCAGACCCCCTACGACCTGGTGTTCCTCGATCCGCCGTACGCCGTGACGGACGGGGAGCTGCGGGAGATGCTGATCACACTGTTGGCTGGGGGCTGGCTCGCGGAGGACGCACTCGTCACCGTGGAGCGCAGCACCCGTGGCGGCGAGTTCGGCTGGCCCGAGGGCTTCGAGGTGCTGCGCTCCCGCCGCTACGGCGAGGGCACGCTCTGGTACGGTCGCGCCGCCGCCGAGGCCAGCGACCACGAGTAGCGGGCCGCGGCCCGCAGCAGCCGTCACCCCACGAGGGAGCACACGCCATGCGCCGAGCCGTCTGTCCCGGTTCGTTCGACCCGATCCACAACGGCCACCTCGACATCATCGAGCGCGCCTCGAAGCTGTACGACGTGGTGCACGTCGCGGTCCTGGTCAACCCGAACAAGCAGGGCATGTTCACCATCGGGGAGCGGATCGGCCTGATCGAGGACGTCACCGCGGAGTTCGGCAACGTGGTGGTCGAGTCGCACCAGGGCCTGCTGGTGGACTACTGCCGGGAGCGCGGGATCCCGGCGATCGTCAAGGGCCTGCGCGCGGTCAGCGACTTCGACTACGAGCTGCAGATGGCGCACATGAACAACGGCCTGACCGGCGTGGAGACGCTGTTCCTGCCGACCTCGCCGACGTACAGCTTCCTCTCCTCGACGCTGGCCAAGGAGGTGGCCTCGTACGGCGGTGACGTCTCGCACCTGCTGCCGGAGACGGTGCACCGCCGGCTGGTCGAGCGGATCGCGGAGCGCAAGGCCGAGCAGTAGTCGACCTTTAGTCCGTTTCTGCCGGTTCGTCATGGATTGTCCAGGGCAGTGGAGGCCGGTTCGGCTCAGGCGTTGTGAGCTCGCCGCGCGGGGGCCGTACAGTCTGTATCCCTGCCCCGCGGTGAGGTACGCCGCACCGGGCCTGCCTCCGCCGGACCGTCGGCGGCACACGGAAAGACGAAGCCCCGTGGACGTGCAGAACAAGGTCGACGAGATCGTGGCGGCGGTCGAGAACGCCCGCTCGATGCCGATGTCGGCCTCCTGCGTGGTGAACCGGGCCGAGCTGATCGGCCTGCTCAACGACCTCAAGGCGGCCCTGCCCGCCGAACTCGCCCAGGCGCAGTCGGTGATGGCCGACCACGAGCAGGTGGTGGCGGACGCCGAGGCCGAGGCCGAGCGGATCATCCAGGGCGCGCACGCCGAGCGCGGCTCGCTCATCTCGGACACCGAGGTGGTCCGCCGGGCGCAGGCCGAGGCGGACCGGATCCTGGCCGAGGCCCGGGGCGAGGTCGAGACCAAGCGGGCCGAGGCGGACGACTACGTGGACAGCAAGCTGGCCAACTTCGAGGTCGTGCTGACCAAGACGCTCGGCGCGGTCGGCCGCGGCCGGACCAAGCTGCGCGGCGACTCCAGCGTCTTCGAGGCTGACCACGAGGGCGAGACCGACGGCGAGGAGTTCCAGCCGCAGCGGATCAGCCCGAGCCCCGAGGTCGACGAGTACGTCGATGTGAAGCTCGCCACGTTGGAGAACGTGCTCGGCGCCACCCTGGAGGCGGTCGGCAAGGGCCGCGACAAGCTCCTCGGCAAGCGGCCGATCGACGAGCTGGGCGCCTACCTGGCCGCCGCCGACGAGGCGCAGCAGGCCAAGGAGCGGGCCGAGGCGGTGGCCGCCGGCTTCGCCGCGGACGCCGACGGCGACGACATCGCCTGGTACCGCGAGGACGTCCCGCAGCAGCAGACCTGGCCCGAGCAGACCCCGGCCGCGGCCGGCTGGCAGGACTCCGGCGCCGACCAGTACGCGGCCGCCGCCCACCAGCAGGGCGGGCAGTACGCCGAGGTGTACGGCGGCGGCTTCGACCCGGCCGGCCAGGGCGACCCGTACAGCGCCCAGTGGGGCCAGCAGCAGGGCGGCTACCCGCAGCAGCAGGGCTACCAGGACCAGCAGGGCGGCGCCTACGGGTATCCCCAGCAGCAGGACGGCTACGGGGCCCAGTCGTACGACGGCTACACCTACCCGCAGCAGCAGGCTCTGCCCCCGGCCGTGCCGCACCACCAGCAGCCCGCCCTGCCCCCGGCGGTGCCGCACCAGCAGCAAGGCCTGGACGAGACCAGCTTCTTCGACACCAGCATGATCGACATGACCCGGCTGCGGGAGCTCGGCGGTCGCTGAGCCGGCCCCCGGTGGGGCTGCCGGGAGTCTCCTGACGGGACCGAAGTTGGGCCTGACGGGAGACTCCGGTAGTCTGACCACTCCGGCATCCCCATGTCCGGCCGTCGGCTTGCCCTCGCAATGCCCGATTCGAATGGGGACACAGAGCATTGATTCCGATGGAAGTCAGGACACCTTGAACCGCCTCGACCACCGCGACCCCCTCGTGTTCGACACGCACGAGCTGGGCCGTCGTGCGGGCGCCATGCGCAAGGTGAGTCGGACCCTGGAGGCCCCCGAGGGCTTCGGGATCATCGACGTGATCGGCGTCCCGGAGAAGAGCCCGATCGAGCTGGAGCTCCGCCTGGAGTCCGTGGTCGAGGGCGTGCTGGTCACCGGCACCGCCGACGCCCACGTCGAGGGTGAGTGCGTCCGGTGCCTGGAGCCCGTCGAGTTCGACATCGACGTGGACTTCCAGGAGCTGTACTACTACCCGGAGTCCGACGAGCGCCACCGCGCCCGGACCACCGGGACCGAGGACCTCGACGAGGACTCGGAGGAAGAGACTTACCGCCTGGAGGGCGACTTCTTCGACCTCCAGCCGGTGCTGCGTGACGCGGTGGTGCTCGCACTGCCGCTGCAGCCGGTGTGCCAGGACGACTGCCTGGGCCTGTGCTCCGAGTGCGGAGCACGCCTGAGCGACGACCCGACGCACCACCACGACGCCGCCGACCCCCGGTGGGCGGCTCTGCAGGGACTCTCCGCCGCCCCCGGCGACGAGGGTGACGGGATCAAGAACAGCGACACCCGTGAGGGTGCCGCCGAGAACCAGGAGAAGTAGCCGTGGCTGTTCCGAAGCGGAAGATGTCGCGCAGCAACACGCGCCACCGCCGTTCCAACTGGAAGGCCGTCGTTCCGGCCCTCGTGGCGTGCGACCGCTGCCACGAGCCGAAGCTCGGCCACATCGCGTGCCCCAGCTGCGGCACGTACAACCGCCGCCAGGTCCTCTCGGTCTGATCGGCGGGGTGTACGGATCGATGTCGGACGGTAACTCCACCCGCAAGGCGTCCTCTGCCTCGAAGGGTTCTTCGGGTAGCGGCAAGGCCGGCGGGCCGGCTTCGACCGAATACGACGTCCTGGAAGGGCGCCTCGGGTACACGCTTGAGCGCGCCCTTCTGGTACGTGCCCTGACCCACCGCTCGTACGCGTACGAGAACGGGGGTCTGCCCACCAACGAGCGCCTGGAGTTCCTCGGCGACTCGGTGCTGGGCCTGGTGGTGACCGACACCCTCTACCGCGTCCACCCGGACGTCCCGGAGGGCACGCTCGCCAAACTGCGCGCCGCGGTCGTCAACTCCCGCGCGCTCGCGGACGTCGGCCGGGGCCTGGACCTCGGCGCGTTCATCCGGCTCGGCAAGGGCGAGGAGGGCACCGGCGGCCGCGACAAGTCGTCGATCCTCGCCGACACGGTCGAGGCCGTGATCGGGGCCGTCTACCTGGACCGCGGTCTGGAGGCGGCGACCGAGTTCGTCCACCGGCTGTTCGACCCGCTGATCGAGGAGTCCTCTCAGCTGGGAGCCGGCCTGGACTGGAAGACCAGCCTCCAGGAGCTCACCGCCTCGGTGGGCATCGGGGTGCCCGAGTACGTGGTCATGGAGTCCGGTCCGGACCACGAGAAGACCTTCACCGCGGCGGCCCGGGTGGCCGGCGAGGACTTCGGCAGCGGCGTCGGCCGCTCCAAGAAGGAAGCCGAGCAGAAGGCCGCCGAGAGCGCCTGGCGCGCGATCAAGGAGAAGTACGCGGACCGGCTGCCCGCCGGGGCGTGACCTCGAAGTAGCCTTCACTCCTGCCGACATCTTCTTCGCAGGAGGCCTGTTCCCGTGCCCGAACTTCCCGAGGTCGAGGTCGTCCGCCGCGGTCTGGCGAACTGGGTCGCCGGGCGGACCGTCGCCGACGTCCAGGTGCTGCACCCGCGCGCGGTGCGCCGCCAGCCGGCCGGCGCGGCCGACTTCACGGCCCGGCTGACCGGCACCACCCTCGGCACCGCGCAGCGGCGCGGCAAGTACCTCTGGCTGCCGCTGACCGGCACCGGCGCGGGTTTCTCGCTGATCGGCCACCTCGGGATGAGCGGCCAGCTCCTCGTCCAGGACCCGTCGACGCCGGACGAGACCCATCTGCGGGTCCGGCTGCGCTTCACCGACGGCGGGCGCGAGCTGCGCTTCGTCGACCAGCGGACCTTCGGCGGCCTGGCGGTCGAGGAGGCCGAGGAGGGCGACCCGGAGGGCACGCCGGTCTCCATCGCGCACATCGCCCGCGACCCGCTCGACCCGCGCTTCGACGACGAGGCCTTCGCGGCCGCGCTCCGGGCCAAGCGCACCACGGTCAAGCGGGCGCTGCTGGACCAGACCCTGATCAGCGGCGTCGGCAACATCTACGCCGACGAGGCGCTGTGGCGCTCCAAGCTGCACTACGACCGCCCGACCGGGACGCTCACCCGCCCCCAGGCCGCCCTGCTGCTGGCCAACGCCCGGGACGTGATGACCGCGGCGCTCGCCGTCGGCGGCACCAGCTTCGACAGCCTGTACGTCAACGTGAACGGCGAGAGCGGCTACTTCTCCCGGGACCTCGACGCCTACGGCCGCGAACAGGAGCCCTGCCGCCGCTGCGGCACCCCGATCCGGCGGGCCGCCTGGATGAACCGTTCCAGCTACTTCTGCCCCCGCTGCCAGCGCGTGCCGCGGACCCGCAGCGGGGGCTGAGCCGCTACTTCCCGGCGAGTTCCGGCTGCCCGGCGGGCTCCTCGGCCGGGGCGCCGTGGGTGTCCTGGCCGAAGTAGGCGACGCCGACCGCGGAAACCACCGCGAGCAGGAAGCCGACCACGCCGAGCCAGCCCAGGCCGGCCTTGGAGGAGTCGCCGAGCCAGAGCACGCCGACCGCGCCGGGCAGCACCGTCTCGCCGACCACCAGCGCGGCGGTCGCGCCGTTCACCGAGCCGATCTGCAGCGCCACGGTGTGCACGTACATGCCGCCGAGGCCGCCGATCAGGATCGCGTACAGCGCCGGGTCGGAGAGCAGCTGCCCGAGGTCGAAGGGCTCCAGGCCGTTGAGGATGCGCACGCCCACGCCCAGGCCGCCGAAGCCGAGGCCGGAGAGCAGACCGGCGACGATCGCGCCCTTGGAGCCCATCCGGCGCACCAGCAGGCCGCCGCCGACCAGCAGCACGGTGGTGATGATCAGCAGCCACCAGTGGAAGGCCATCTCCGCGTGGTGGCCGCCCTCCGGCCCGGCCGAGACGGCCAGCAGCACCAGCGCCGAGCAGAGCACGCCGATCGAGGCCCACTCCAGCTGCTTGAGCCGGATGCCCAGCAGCTTGATGCTGAGCAGCGCGGTGATCACCAGGTTGGCGCTGATGATGGTCTGGGAGAGGAACAGCGGCAGCAGCCGCGCGGCCAGCGCGCCCAGCCCGAAGCCGATCAGGTCGAGCACCGAACCGGTGATGAACTCCCAGGTGACGGCGGCCTTGGCGGTGGAGGACAGACTCGGTCCGCCGTGCTCGGTGGTCGAGGTGGTGGCGCCCTTGGCCGCCTCCTCCTGGGCGGAGCGGCGGGATCCGACGGCCTGCAGGACCGAGCCGGTGCCGTAGCAGGCGGATGCCGCAACGGCTGTGACGAGGCCGATGATCACCGAGCGCTCCGATCGGGAGTTGGGTCAAGAACAGGTAATGGGACCAGCGGTCCGGGACCCACTATGCCCGTTCGCGCGGTACGGTCGGGACGCCCCCCGGGCCGCCGCAGGGCTGCCCCCGCACCACCCCGGGCCCGCCGGGACGTACGTCCGGGCGCCTCCGCTGGTTCCCGTGCCCCACCCGTCTCAGGGGCGACTGGGGGAAATCTCATCCGCGAGAAGGGGTACCGCCCCGGCGGTCGGCGGGGGTCTTGTCATAACCAGTATGCGAAGGGTATGCCGTGCTCTGCCGCTGGTCGCGGTAGCGTCGGGGACATGAGAACCCTTGCACGACGTACCCGGGGCACCGGGCCGCTTGCCCTGGTGGCGGCGCTGCTCGGGCTGATGCTCCTCCTGGCGCCCTCGGCCTCCGCGGCCGGCGGCCTGAGCGACGCCGCCGCCACCCTGAAGAAGGGGCAGGTCTACGTCGCCCCGACGATGCTGGACCGCTTCAGCCAGGCCCAGGCCGACGCCCTGACCAAGAAGATCGAGAAGGCCGACAAGCCGATCTTCATCGCGGTCGTCCCCGACGCCGCCAACAAGGACACCGTCCTCACGGACCTGCGCACCCTGGTGGGCATCGACGGCGTCTACGGCGTCTGGCGGGGCAACAGCGGCTTCCTGGCCCGCGCCGACCGCGGCGCGATGGGCGTCGGCGTCGCGGACCGGATCGGGGGCGCCGTCTCCCGTGCCGACAAGGGTGACATCAACGCGACCCTGAACGACTTCGTCGACCAGGCCGCCCCGCAGACCAAGGGCACCGGGGTCAACCACAGCACCTCGATCGCCTGGGTGGTCATCCCGGTCGTGCTGGTGGTGCTGGCCGGCGCCGGCGTCTTCTTCCTCTTCCGCCGCGCCAAGAAGCGCAAGGAGGAGCAGGCCCGCGCCGAGCTGGAGCAGCTGCGCCGCGTCGTCGACGAGGACATCACCGCCTTCGGCACCGAGCTGGAGCGGCTGGACTTCAGCCCCGGCGCGTCGGACGCCGACGACGCCCAGCGCGCCGACTACAGCCGCGCCCTGGACTCGTACGAGACCTCCAAGCGGCTGATGAACGAGGCCAAGAAGCCGGACGACGTCAAGCAGGTCACCGAGGCGATCGAGGAGGGCCGGTTCGCGCTGGCCACCCTGGCCGCCCGGCGGGAGAAGCGCCCGCTGCCCGAGCGTCGTCCCCCGTGCTTCATGGACCCGCGGCACGGTCCGTCCGTCAAGGACGTCGACTGGGCCCCGGCCGGCGGCGCCGCCCGCTCCGTCCCGGTCTGCCAGGCCGACGCCGACCGGGTCGCGGCCGGCCTCGACCCGGCGGTCCGCACCGTCGACACCGAGTACGGCCCGCAGCCCTACTGGAACGCCGGCCCGGCCTACGCGCCGTACGCGGGCGGGTACTACAGCAGCTTCGGCGGCGGCCTGCTGCCGGGCCTGCTGGTCGGCACCGTGCTCGGCTCGATGATGAGCGAGCCCGCCTACGCCGCGGCGCCGATGATGGAGAGCCACCACGGCTACCAGGACCAGTACGACGGCGGCGACTACACCGGGGCCGACTTCAACGCCGCGGACTTCAGCGGCAGCGACTGGAGCGGTGGCGGCGACTTCGGTGGCGGTGGCGACGACTGGTGACCCGCTGATCCGAGCCTGACCCCACGGCCCCGCCGGTTCTTCCGGCGGGGCCGTTCGCCGTCCTCGGGCGGGGCCGAGCGACGCGGTTTGAGAAGCCAACCCGGTGTGGCAGGCTGGCGCTGTGACCTCCGACACCACCGGCACCGCCGACACCCCTGCGACCGCTCGGGCCGCCGTTCCCGGCCGACCGTGCTCGATGGCGGCGGCGCTCCAGGTGGTGGGCGAGAAGTGGGCGCTGCTGGCGGTGCGCGAGCTGTTCTACGGTAACCACCGCTTCGACCGGATCGCCCGCAACACCGGCGCCCCGCGCGACCGGCTGACCGCGCGGCTGCGGGCGCTGGAGGAGGCCGGGGTGGTCGAGCGCCGCCCGTACAGCGAGCGGCCGCCGCGCTACGAGTACCACCTCACCGAGGCCGGCCGGGACCTCGCCCCGCTCGCCCACGCGCTGCGCGTCTGGGGCGACCGCTGGCTGGGGCCGGATTCCCCGGTGACCTTCGCCCACGAGCCCGAGGGACACCAGTCGCACCCCTTCGACCCGGCCTGGGTCTGCCGCACCTGCGGCCGGGAGGTCCGCCGTGGCGAACTGCACGCCGAGGTGCACACCCCGGGCTGGACGGTCGAGGGCCCCGTGGAGCTGTGACCGGCCGCACCGCCGGTTAGGGTCGGGGCATGCACGGTCGCGACGCCCACAGTGATGAACCGGTCCGGGTGACCGCCTGGGTCCGGGGGAAGGTCCAGGAGGTCGGGTTCCGCTGGTGGACCAGGGCGCGGGCGCTGGAGATCGGCCTGACCGGCTACGCCAGCAACCTCGGCGACGGCCGGGTGCAGGTGGTGGCCGAGGGGCAGGCCGCCGACTGCGAGGAGCTGCTGGCCCTGCTGCGGGGCCCCGACACGCCCGGCGCGGTGAGCGGTGTGACCGAGATCTGGACCGCCGTCGGCGCGGGTTACGAGGGCTTCGAGATCCGCTGAGCCCCCGTTTCCCGGCCTGCTGCCGTCGCGTTCCGGAAATGATCCGCAACCGTCGGTGTCAGACGGTTGCCATTCGGGCAGACTCGTGGTTGACTCCGCATCGAACGATGATCCACGAGCACGTGATGGAACCGGCCCGAGACCCCCAGGCGTGACGACACCGCCAGGCAGGTGACAGGGGCGCGGTAGCGTGCGGTGATCGTGTTGACCCGTACCGTCTTTGGTGAGACGCTTGAAGCCCGCGCACACGATCGCGTATCCCGGCAGGCGCATGCCGTCGTGAGCCCAGCTCACGGTGGTTGTGTCGTAGTGCCCAGCCAGCACTTCCGGTGCGCGCCGCGCGTGCGTCCCCCTTCCCCCTAGACCTGTACCGTTCCGGTTCGGTCACTCAGCGTGGAGGACCATTCATCATGGCAAAGGCGCTTCTCGGGTACGTCGGCGGCCCCGACCCGCGAATGCTCTCCGAGATGCGACGGCTTCAGCAGCGCGTCCAGGACCTTGAAGCCGAGCTCCTTCGGATGCAGGCTGAGAACGACGCGCTCACCGCTGTCGCTGACGAGCACTCGCTGCTCAACAGCATCGATCTGGACCAGCGGGAGCCGGCTCTGACCTGAGCCCCGCCCCGGTCCTCACAGATCGACGCCGCTGTGCACTGAGCCGCCCCGAAAGGGACGCAGCTTTGCAAGGGACGCCCGGATGTGGCGTCCCTTCGTCGTGTCGGACTCCGGATACAGTCGGTTCCCGTCGTGAGCGATTGAGGGGACCGGCCGCGTGCACCTGAAGAGTCTGACGCTGCGCGGGTTCAAGTCCTTCGCCTCCAGCACCACTCTGCGCTTCGAGCCGGGCATCACCTGCGTCGTCGGCCCGAACGGCTCCGGCAAGTCGAACGTGGTCGACGCGCTGTCCTGGGTGATGGGCGAGCAGGGCGCCAAGTCGCTGCGCGGCGGCAAGATGGAGGACGTCATCTTCGCCGGGACCAGCGGGCGCGCCCCGCTCGGCCGCGCCGAGGTCAGCCTCACCATCGACAACGCCGACGGCGCCCTGCCGATCGACTACTCCGAGCTGACGATCACCCGGACCATGTTCCGCAACGGCGGCAGCGAGTACGCGCTCAACGGCGAGACCTGCCGCCTGCTGGACATCCAGGAGCTGCTCTCCGACTCCGGCATCGGCCGCGAGATGCACGTCATCGTCGGCCAGGGCCAGCTCGACTCCGTCCTGCACGCCGACCCGACGGGCCGCCGCGCCTTCATCGAGGAGGCGGCCGGCGTCCTCAAGCACCGCAAGCGCAAGGAGAAGGCGCTGCGGAAGCTGGACGCGATGCAGGCCAACCTCAACCGCGTCCAGGACTTGGTGGCCGAACTGCGCCGCCAACTCGGACCGCTCGGCCGACAGGCCAGGATCGCCCGCCGCGCCGCCGGCATCCAGGCCGACCTGCGCGACGCCCGGCTGCGGCTGCTCGCCGACGACCTGCTCACCCTGCGCCAGGCCGTCGAGGCCGAGATCGCCGACGAACTCGCGCTGCGACTGCGCCGCACCACCGTCGAACAGGAACTGGCCCGCGCCGTGCAGCGCGAACGGGTGCTGGATGCGCAGGTCCAGCAGCTCGGCCCGAGCCTGGAGACCGCCCGGCAGACCTGGTACCGGCTCTCCGCGCTCGCCGAACGCACCCGCGGCACCATCGGACTGGCCGAGGCCCGGGTCCGGCACGCCGCCGCCGGGGGGCAGGCCGAGGAGCGGCGCGGTCGTGACCCGGAGGAACTGGAACGGGAGGCCGAACGGGTCCGCGAGGAGGAGGCCGCCCTCGCCGAGGCACTGGAGGAGGCCCAGTACGCGCTGGCCGAGACAGTCGAGCGCAAGAGCGAGCTGGAACGCGAGCTGGCCGCCGAGGAACGCCGGCTGCGGGACGCCGCCCGGGCCATCGCGGACCGCCGGGAGGGCCTGGCCCGGTTGCAGGGGCAGGCGGTCGCGGCCCGCTCCAAGGCCGCCTCGGCCGAGGCCGAGATCGGCCGCCTCACCGAAGCCCGGGACGAGGCGCTGCTGCGCGCCGAGGCCGCCCAGGGTGAACTGGACGAGCTCCAGCAGCAGGTCGACGGCCTGACCGGGGACGACGAGCAGGCAGAGGCCGGGCACCGGCAGGCCCGGGAACGGCTGGCCGCGGTGGAACGGGAGCTGGCTGCCGCCCGGGAGACGGCCGGGGCCGCCGAGCGCGAACGGGCCGGGCTCACCGCGCGGCACGAGGCGCTCTCGCTCGGACTGCGCCGCAAGGACGGCACCGGCGCGCTGCTGGACGCGGGGGAGCGGCTGACCGGGCTGCTGGGTCCGGCGGCCGCGCTGCTGCGGATCGAGGCCGGGTGCGAGGTACCCGTCGCCGCAGCGCTCGGGGCGGCGGCCGACGCGGTGGCCGTGGACTCGCCGTCCGCCGCCGCCGGGGCGCTGCGGTTGCTGCGCGACCAGGACGCCGGGCGGGCCGCGCTGCTGATCGCCGGGGCCGCGGAAGTTCCGCATCCGGCCGGGGAGTTGCCGGACGGGGCCCGCTGGGCCGGTGAACTGGTGGACGGCCCGGCCGAGTTGCTCGCCGCCGTCCGCAACCTGCTGGCCGGGGTGGCGGTGGTCGCCGACCTGGACTCGGCGCTGCGACTGGTCGCCGAACGCCCCGGACTGTCCGCCGTCACCGCCGAGGGGGACCGGCTGGGCACCGGCTTCGCCCACGGCGGCTCCGGCGGCGCGCCCAGCCTGCTGGAGACCCAGGCGGCCGTGGACGAGGCGGCCCGGGCGATCGGGGAACTCACCCTGCGCTGCACCGAGTCGGCCGAGCGGTTGGCCGAACTCACCGAGCTGCGCCGGGAGTCGGCCACCGAGGTGGAGCAACTCGCCGAGCTGCGGAGGCAGGCGGAGAAGGAGCGGGCCCAGGTGGCCGGTGCGCTCGGCCGCCTCGGCGGACAGGCCCGCGCCGCCGCCGGGGAGGCCGAACGGTTGTCGGCCGCCGCCGCCCGGGCCGAACAGGGCCTGGCCGAACTGCTCGCCACCGCCGAGGAGCTGGCCGAACGGCTCGCCGTGGCCGAGGAGTCGGCGGACGCCGGGGAGGACGAGCCGGACCCCGCCGAGCAGCAGCGACTGGCCGAGGCCGCCTCCGCCGCCCGGCAGGCCGAGCTGGAGGCCCGGCTCGCGGTGCGCACCCACGAGGAGCGGGTCCGCGCCCTGGCCGGCCGGGCCGACCAGCTGGACCGGGCCGCCCGCGCCGAACGGGAGGCGCGCGCCCGGGCCGCCGAGCGCCGTCGCCGCGCCGAGCACGACGCCGGGGTGGCGACGGCCGTCGCTGCGGGCGCCCGGCAGCTGCTGGCCTGCCTGGAGGTGTCGCTGTCCCGCGCGGACGCCGGGCGCGCGGCGGTCGAACAGGCGCGTGCCGAGCGCGAGGACGAACTGCGGGAGCACCGGGAGCACGGCCGCGGCCTCAAGGAGGAGCTGGACAAGCTGGTCGACGCCGGGCACCGGGACGAGGTGCTGCGGGCGGAGAAGCGGCTGCGGATCGAGCAGCTGGAGGCCCGGGCGCTGGAGGAGTTCGGCATCGACGGGGGCGAACTGCTCGCCTCGTACGGGCCGGACCAGCCCGTCCCGCCGTCGACGCCCGAGGAAGGGCAGGATCCGGGGGAGCCGTACCCGTACGTCCGGGCCGAGCAGGAGAGGCGGCTGAAGGCCGCCGAGAAGGCGTACCAGCAGCTCGGCAAGGTCAACCCGCTGGCGCTGGAGGAGTTCGCCGCGCTGGAGGAGCGCCACCAGTTTCTCGGCGAGCAACTGGACGACCTCAAGCGCAGCCGGCGCGACCTGCTGGACATCGTCCGGGACGTGGACCAGCGGGTCGAGCAGCTGTTCACCTCGGCGTACCACGACACCGCGGCCCAGTTCGAGGGCGTCTTCGCCCGGCTCTTCCCGGGCGGCGAGGGACGGCTGGTGCTGACCGACCCGGACAACATGCTCACCACCGGGGTCGAGGTGGAGGCCCGCCCGCCCGGCAAGAAGGTCAAGCGGCTGTCGCTGCTGTCCGGCGGCGAGCGTTCGCTGACCGCGGTGGCGCTGCTGGTGGCGATCTTCAAGGCCCGGCCCAGCCCCTTCTACGTGATGGACGAGGTGGAGGCGGCGCTGGACGAGACCAACCTGCGCCGGCTGATCGGGATCATGGAGGAGCTGCGGGAGAGCTCCCAGTTGATCGTGATCACCCACCAGAAACTGACCATGGAGTCCGCCGACGCCCTGTACGGCGTGACCATGAAGGGCGACGGGATCTCCCAGGTGATCAGCCAGCGGCTGCGGGAGGAGCACAAGGAGCGGCGGCCGGCAGGCGTCCGAACGGTGACGGTCTAGGGCGGCTGCGGTCCATCCGGGCTCCGGTCGCGGATACTGGACGGGTTATGGAATACGTGATCCTTGCCGTAGTCATCGCCGTGATCGCCATCGGCGCGATCGCGGGCCTCGTCGTTTCCGGCAGACGACGCCAGCAGCTGCCCCCGAAGTCGCAGGCGCCGGTCATCACGGCGCCGAAGACCACCCCGCAGGAGCCTCAGGTCGGCGAGGAGGCCGCGCCGCCCACCGAGGCGCCGCGCCGCACCGTCGAGGAGGTTCCGCTTCCCGAGGCCCCCGCGGCCCCCGAAGCCCCCGAGGTCGTCGAGGCCGTCGAGGTCGAGGCTCCCGAAGCGGCCGAGGCGGCGCCCGCCGTCGAGGTCCCCGAGCCCACCGCCGGCCGGCTGGTCCGGCTGCGCTCCCGGCTCTCCCGCTCGCAGAACTCGATCGGCAAGGGCCTGCTCTCGCTGCTCTCCCGCGAGCACCTGGACGAGGACACCTGGGAGGAGATCGAGGACACCCTGCTCACCGCCGACGTCGGTGTCACCCCGACCCAGGAGCTGGTCGAGCGGCTGCGCACCCGGGTGAAGGTGCTCGGCACCCGGACGCCCGACGAGCTGCGCGCGCTGCTGCGCGAGGAACTGGTCGAGCTGATCGGCAAGGACTCCGACCGCACCGTCCGCTCCGTCAAGCACGAGGAGGGCCCGGCCGTGGTCCTGGTCGTCGGCGTCAACGGCGTCGGCAAGACCACCACCACCGGCAAGCTGGCCCGCGTCCTGGTCGCCGACGGCCGCAGGGTGGTGCTCGGCGCCGCCGACACCTTCCGGGCCGCCGCCGCGGACCAGCTGCAGACCTGGGGCGAGCGGGTCGGTGCGCACACCGTGCGCGGCCCGGAGGGCGGGGACCCGGCCTCGATCGCCTTCGACGCGGTCAAGGAGGGCATCGCCGAGGGCGTGGACACCGTGCTGATCGACACGGCCGGCCGACTGCACACCAAGACCGGCCTGATGGACGAGCTGGGCAAGGTCAAGCGGGTCGTCGAGAAGCACGGCCCGGTGGACGAGGTGCTGCTGGTGCTGGACGCCACTACCGGTCAGAACGGCCTGATCCAGGCCCGGGTGTTCGCCGAGGTGGTGGACATCACCGGCATCGTGCTGACCAAGCTGGACGGCACCGCCAAGGGCGGCATCGTGGTCGCGGTGCAGCGCGAGCTGGGCGTGCCGGTCAAGCTGATCGGTCTGGGCGAGGGCGCGGACGACCTGGCGCCGTTCGAGCCGGGTGCGTTCGTGGACGCGTTGATCGGGGACTGACCGGGGCTCCCCGTCGGTCGAAGGGTCCGTTCCTGCGGGAGCGGGCCCTTTCGCGTGCCCCGGGAGGGCCCGCCCCGAGCCGAAGGGGCGCGCCGGTGCCGGAGCGAAGGGCGTCGGCGCCGGGTCAGAGCGCCCCGGAGGCGAACGGGCGAGTCGCGACGAGCGGGCGAGTCACGAGGCGATCCAGGCGGGCTCGGCGGTGCGCTCGCGGCTGCGGTGGCAGGCGTAGGCGAGGGTCCCGAGCAGCAGTCGGGCCTCGGGCGGGCAGCCGGCGTTGTCGCGGGTGGGGCGGCGCAGCCAGCGGACCGGGCCGAGCCCGCCGAGGACGGTGGGCGGGGCGGCGACGTAGCCGCCCTCGCCGTGGCAGGCCAGGTCGAGCGCGGCGTCGTCCCAGCCCATCCGGTAGAGCAGGTCGGGCAGTCGACGGGCGGTCCCGGCGGCGACCAGGAACTGCAGCCGGCCGGTGGGCGGGGCGAGCACCGGGCCGACCTGGGTGCCCATCCGCTCCAGCCGGACCAGCGCCTGCAGGCCGGCCTGTTCGGGGACGTCCAGGACGTCGAAGGCGCGGCCGGTGGGGAACAGGACGGAGCCCTCGGCGCCGACGGCCCGGGCCCGGCTCCCGGTGCCCGGCACGGGGTGCAGGCCGGGCGCGGCGCAGCGGTGGGCGCCGCAGGGACAGCGGGTCGGGGCAGGGGCGCCACCGGCCGATGCGCCGGTGGCCGGGTCGCCGGTGGCGACCGCCCAGCCCCAGCGGCCGGTGTACTCCGCGGCGGCCTGGGACGCGGTGACCTTGGTGCGGCGGCGCGCGCCCAGCGGTGCCAGCCGCAGGTGCCCCAGTCGAAGTTCGCCGAACAGGTTGTCCATGCCTCCCCCAACAGGTTCTCGTTGCCGATGGTTACGGGATGGTGACTGTGTGTTGATTGTCCGTTGCGTGGTGCGTTGTGCGGTGGCGGCGCGCAGCGCTTGGCGTGCGCCTGTTGCGGTGGTGCGCCTCGGGCGCCGCCTTGTGGGGGCGGCGCCGATGCCGGATCGTCGGGTGCGCGAGGCTGTTGCTGTCCCGAGTGGGCGGCGAACTCGCTTGTGACTGCGGTGGATTGCGGGGTCCGCCGGGTCCGTCGGCGTTGGCCGGAGGACTTGGCGGTCCGCATATGCCGGACCGTCGGGCCTATCCAGTGAAGCGTGTGCCCCCTGGCTTCGGTTCACTCCTGGGGGTGGCGAAAGGTGGCGTTTCGCCAGGGCCGCTCCCACGGGTACCTCGCGGGGCACTACGTTCAGCACACGGACGTCGCCATGGAGTCTGCTCCGGGCCGCCGGGGAACGGGAGTTGGGGATCTGATGCACCGTCCGGGGCGATGGCACACCAGTACGACGAGGCGGTACCGCAACACCTCAGGCACGGCACGTCTGGCAAGAGCCCGCAACCGTCGGGCGGTCACGATCGGGGGCCCCGAAGGGGCCGGGCGGGATGGGGACATTACCCATGGCAGAGAAGCAACCCAATGAGAAACTGACCACGTGGTTCGCCCGCAGTGGCTGGTCAAAGGGGGAGTTGGCCCGCCAGGTCAACCGCCGGGCCCGGCAGATCGGCGCCCACCACGTGTCGACCGACACCTCGCGGGTGCGCCGCTGGCTCGACGGCGAGCAGCCCCGCGAGCCGATCCCCAAGATCATGTCGGAGCTGTTCTCCGAGCGCTTCGGCTCCGTGGTCTCGATCGAGGACCTCGGCCTGCGCGCCGCGATCCCGGTCTCCACCGTCGGCGGCGGCGTGGACCTGCCCTGGAGCGCCCCGCAGACCGTCCAGCTGATCAGTGAATACTCCCGCAGCGACCTGATGCTCAACCGCCGGGGCTTCCTCGGCACCTCGCTCGCGCTGACCGCCGGCGCCGCGCTGATCGAGCCGATGCAGCGCTGGCTCGCCCCCGGCCCGACCGGCGTGCCCACCCCGATCCTCACCGCGGCCAACGGCGGCGAGGCGTTCACCGGCCGGCTCTCCGAGCCCGAGCTGGAACTGCTGGAGCAGACCACGGTCATGTTCCGCCAGTGGGACGCCCAGAACGGCGGCGGGCTGCGCCGCAAGGCCGTGGTCGGCCAGCTCCACGAGGTCACCGACCTGCTCCAGGAGACGTACACCGAGAACACCACCAAGCGGCTGTTCCGGCTCACCGCCGAGCTCGCCCACCTGGCCGGCTGGATGTCCTACGACGTCGGGATGCACCCGAGCGCGCAGAAGTACTACGTGCTCGCCCTGCACGCGGCCAAGGAGGCCGGCGACCGCCCGTTCGGCGCCCTGATCCTCACCGACATGAGCCGCCAGATGATCCACCTCAACCGGGGCGAGGACGCCCTGGAACTGATCCACCTGGCGCAGTACGGCAGCCGGGACACGGCCACCCCGCGCCAGCAGTCCCTGCTGTACGCGATGGAGGCGCGCGCCTACGCCACCATCGGCGAGGTGAACCGCTGCGCCAGGGCGATCCGGCTGGCCGAGGACACCTTCACCGACATCCGGGAAGGGGACGGCGATCCGGACTGGCTGAAGTTCTTCTCGCCGGCCGAGCTGAACGCCGAGAACGCGCACTCCTTCCGCGACCTCGCGTACCACTCGGACAACGCCCAGCTGTACGCCTCGCTGTCCGCGCCGGTGATGGAGCGCGCGGTCGACCTGTTCCGGCAGGACGAGGACCACGTGCGCTCGTACGCCTTCAACCTGATCGGCATGGCCAGCGTGCACCTGCTGCAGAAGGAGGCCGAGGAGGCGGTGGTGTACGCCGAGCAGGCGGTGGACATCGCGACCAAGGTGCGCTCGGAGCGGCTGAACTCCCGGGTGCGCAAGACCACGGAGGCCGCCTCCGCCCGGTTCAAGGGCGTGGACGCGGTGAGCCGGCTCAAGGAGCGGGTGGTCCAGGACATCCCGGAGTACGTCTCGGTGGTCTGAGCGACCCCCCGCACCGGACTCCACCGACCGCGACGGCCGCCGCCGCCGCGGTCGGTGGCTTCTGGGCCACCGGTGGTGACGTGCGGCGGCACGGTAGCCCATCCGGCCCTGGGACGGGGCCGCGGTTCACATGCCCGTAACCCGCGCGACGCACGCGTCACGGCCGCGAAACAACCGACCGCACTGGCCGAAACCAGTCTTCGGCACTCTCCTCTTCATCGCCGCCACCCCGGGGGGCACGGGACAGGTGCCCGGGGTGTGGAGCGGCTTTCACGCAGAGGAGACGCCGATGCCGGACGGCTTCAGCGCGGGCGACACCGCCTTCGTGCTCATCAGTGCGGCCCTGGTCATGGTGATGACCCCGGGCCTGGCCTTCTTCTACGGGGGCATGGTCAGGGCCAAGAGCACACTGAACATGCTGGCGATGAGCTTCCTCTCGCTCGGCATCGTCAGCGTGCTCTGGGTCCTCTACGGGTACTCACTCAGCTTCGGGCCCGACTCCTTCGCCGGACTCATCGGCAACCTGGACTTCCTCGGGATGCGCGGGATCGGGTTGAACGAGCTGACCGGGTCCATCCCGGTGACCGCGTTCGCGGTCTTCCAGCTGATGTTCGCGATCATCACCCCGGCGCTGATCAGCGGCGCCATCGCGGACCGGGCCAAGTTCGCCGCCTGGGGCCTGTTCATCGCGCTCTGGGTGACGATCGTCTACTTCCCGGTGGCGCACTGGGTGTTCTTCTTCGACAACGGCCACGGCGGCTGGCTCGGCGACAGAAACGGCGTGATCGACTTCGCCGGCGGGACGGCCGTGCACATCAACGCCGGTGTCGCGGGCCTCGCACTCTGCCTGGTGCTGGGCAAGCGGGTCGGCTTCAAGAAGGACCCGATGCGCCCGCACAGCCTGCCGCTGGTGATGCTCGGCTCCGGGCTGCTGTGGTTCGGCTGGTTCGGCTTCAACGCCGGCTCGGCGCTGGCCGCCAACGGCGTGGCCGCGATGGCGATGGTCAACACCCAGGTCGCCACAGGTGCGGCGCTGGTCGGCTGGCTGATCTACGAGAAGCTCAAGCACGGCGCGTTCACCACGCTGGGCGCCGCCTCCGGCGCGGTGGCCGGACTCGTCGCGATCACCCCGGCCTGCGGCTCGGTCAGCCCGCTCGGCGCCGTGGCGATCGGCCTGATCGCGGGCGCGGCCTGCGCAGCCGCCGTCTCGCTGAAGTACCGCTGGGGCTTCGACGACTCCCTCGACGTGGTGGGCGTACACGCGGTCGGCGGGGCGATCGGCTCGCTGCTGATCGGCCTGTTCGCCACCGGCGGGGTCGGCCAGACCGCCAAGGGCCTGTTCTACGGCGGCGGGCTGGGCCAGCTCGGCAAGCAGGCGATGGGCGTGGCGGTGGTCGCGGCGTACTCGTTCGTGCTGTCCTGGCTGCTGGCGAAGGCGGTCGACAAGCTGGTCGGCTTCCGGGTCACCGAGGAGGTCGAGGTGGCCGGCATCGACCAGGCCGAACACGCCGAGTCCGCCTACGATTTCAGCGCCGTGGGCGCCGGCCTGGCCCGGGCCCTGCCGAGCCTGGGCGGTGTCGCCCCCGAGCCGGTTGCCGTGTCCGTCGAGAAGCCCGTTGAGAAGACCGAGGTCGACGCCTGATGAAGCTCATCACCGCTGTGATCAAGCCGTACCGCCTGGACGAGGTGAAGGCCGCCCTGCAGGCCTTCGGGGTCCACGGCCTGACCGTCACCGAGGCCAGCGGCTACGGCCGCCAGCGCGGCCACACCGAGGTCTACCGGGGCGCCGAGTACACCGTGGACCTGGTGCCGAAGATCCGGATCGAGGTCCTGGTCGAGGACGAGGACGCCGACGGCCTCATCGACGCCCTGGTGAAGGCCGCCCGGACCGGGAAGATCGGCGACGGCAAGGTGTGGAGCATCCCGGTCGACACCGCCGTCCGGGTCCGCACCGGCGAACGCGGGCCGGACGCCCTGTGACGCCCTGACCGATCGGCGGGCCCGCACCCCTCCCGGGGGCGCGGGCCCGCCGACGGCGTACCGGCGCCCGGCCGGGCCGCAGGCCGTACGGCGCCGACGACCGACCGCTCGGCGGCCCACCTGACGGACGGGACCCACGCGCATGACCACCGAGACCAGCCCCTCCGACTCCTCCGACCACGCCGCCGCCCGGGCCCAGCTGCTCGACCGGCCCGGCCTGACCGGCCGCGACCGTCGGGCCGCGCTCGCCCGGCTCACCGACGACTGGCTGGCCGGGCTGCTCGCCGCCGCCGGCGCCCCCGCCTCCGGCGTCGCCCTGGTGGCCGTCGGCGGCTACGGGCGCGGCGAACTGTCCCCGCGCAGCGACCTGGACGTCCTGCTGCTGCACGACGGCCCGATCGCCCGCGAGTTGCCCGAGCGGATCTGGTACCCGGTCTGGGACGCGGGCGCCAAGCTCGACCACTCGGTGCGCACCGTCGCCGAGGCCCGCTCCGTCGCCGCCTCCGACCTCAAGGCCCAGCTCGGCCTGCTGGACGCCCGCCACCTCGCCGGGGACGCGGCGCTCACCGCCGCGCTGCGCTCCGCGGTGCTCACCGACTGGCGCGCCGGTGCCCCCGCGCGCCTGCCCGAGCTGCGCGAGCTGGGCCGGGAGCGGGCCGAACGCCACGGTGAGCTCTCCTTCCTGCTGGAGCCCGACCTCAAGGAGGCCCGCGGCGGGCTGCGCGACCTGGTCGCGCTGGACGCGATCGCCGCCACCTGGCTCGCCGACGCGCCCCGGGACGGCCTGGAGGCCGCCGCGCTGCGGCTCGCCGACGTCCGCGACGCGCTGCACCTGGCCACCGGACGGGCCACCGAGCGGCTCAGCCTCCAGGACCAGGACCAGGTCGCCGAGCGGCTCGGTGTGCTGGACGCCGACACCCTGCTGCGCCAGGTCTACGAGGCCGCCCGGACCATCGCCTACGCGAGCGACGTCACCTGGCGGGCGGTGGACCGGGTCCTGGCCGCCCGCTCCGGCCGGGGCCGCCGGACGGGCCGGCGGGGCTTCCCGTTCACCGGCGTCGGCCGCGGCACCGGTGCGGTGGCCCGCGGCGCGGTCGAGCGCCGCCCGCTCGCCGAGGGCGTGGTCGAGCAGGACGGCGAGGCGGTGCTCGCCCAGGCCGCCCGCCCGGCCACCGACCCGGTGCTGCCGCTGCGCGCCGCGGCCGCCGCCGCCCAGAACGGGCTGACCGTCTCGTACGCGACGGTGCGCCGGCTGGCCGCCGAGTGCCGACCGCTGCCGGTGCCCTGGCCGGACGAGGCACGCGCACAACTGGTCACCCTGCTCGGCGCGGGGGAGGCCGCCGTCCCCGTGTGGGAGGCGCTGGAGGCGGAAGGGCTGGTCACCCGGCTGCTGCCGGACTGGGAGCGGGTGCGCTGCCGTCCGCAGCGCAACGCGGTGCACCGCTGGACGGTGGACCGGCACCTGGTGGAGACGGCGGTGCGGGCCGCCGCGATGACCCGCCGGGTAGCCCGGCCGGACCTGCTGCTGGTCGCCGCGCTGCTGCACGACATCGGCAAGGGCTGGCCCGGTGACCACAGCGAGGCGGGTGAGGTGATCGTCCGCGACGTGGCCGCCCGGATGGGCTTCGGGGCCGAGGACACCGAGACCCTGGCGGTGCTGGTCCGCCACCACCTGACCCTGGTGGACACCGCGACCCGGCGCGACCCGGACGACCCGGCCACCGTCGAAGCGATCACCAAGGCGGTCGGCACCCTGCCGGAGCTGGAACTGCTGCACGCGCTCACCGAGGCGGACGCGCTGGCCACCGGCCCGGCCGCGTGGAGCAGCTGGCGGGCCTCACTGGTGGACGGCCTGGTGGCCCGGGCCGCCGCCCGGCTCGCCGGGGCCGGCGGCGAGCCCGCAGAGGGGGCGCCCACCGCCGGGCAGGAGCGGCTCGCGGTCGAGGCCGCCCGCACCGGCGAGCCGGCGCTGTCGCTGCTGGCCCAGGCCGCGGGGGCGGACCCGGGCACCGAACCGATGGGCGTCGAGCTGACCCTGGCGGTCCCGGACCGCCCGGGGCTGCTCGGCACGGTCGCCGGGGTGCTCGCGCTGCACCGGCTGACGGTCCGCTCGGCCGGCCTGCGCGAACTGGACCCGATCGGCGCGGGCCCGGTGCTGCTGCTGTCCTGGCGGGTGGCCGCCGAGTTCGGCGAGCTGCCGGAGGCCGCCAGGCTGCGCGCCGACCTGCGCCGGGCGCTGGACGGCTCGCTGGACGTCTCCCGCCGCCTCACCGAGCGGGACGCCGCCGCCCCGCGCCGCAAGGGCATCCCCACCCCGCCGCCGCTGGTCGCGGTGGCGCCCGCGGTGGCCTCGGCGACCGCGACCGTGCTGGAGGTCCGCGCGCACGACGCCCCCGGACTGCTGCACCGGATCGGTCGGGCGCTGGACGGGGCGGGGGTGCGGGTGCGCACCGCGCACGTCTCCACGCTGGGCGCGGAGGCCGTCGACTCGTTCTACCTGACCGACGCGGCGGGCCGTCCGCTCACCGCCGAGCGGGCCGGAGAGGTGGCGGCGGCGGTGCGGGCGGCGCTGGACTGAGAACCGGTCGGGGCGGGGGTTTCGGCAGGGGTGGAGACCGTACCCGGGGCGGCCGGATACCCTGGGGGACGACGACCGTACCGATACCGATGCCGCAGAGGACCCGCGCCGACGTGTTCGACACCCTTTCCGATCGCCTCGCAGCGACGTTCAAGAACCTCCGGGGCAAGGGCCGCCTGAGCGAGGCGGACATCGACGCCACCGCCCGCGAGATCCGCATCGCGCTGCTGGAGGCGGACGTCGCGCTGCCGGTCGTCCGGGCCTTCATCAAGCAGGTCAAGGAGCGGGCGCTCGGCGCCGAGGTCTCCGGCGCGCTGAACCCGGCGCAGCAGATCATCAAGATCGTCAACGAGGAGCTCATCGCGATCCTCGGTGGCGAGACCCGCCGGGTGCGGTTCGCCAAGAACGGCCCGACGGTCATCATGCTCGCCGGTCTGCAGGGTGCCGGTAAGACCACCCTCGCGGGCAAGCTCGGCTTCTGGCTGAAGAGCCAGAAGCACACCCCGCTGCTGGTCGCCTGTGACCTCCAGCGCCCCAACGCGGTCAACCAGCTCCAGGTGGTCGCCGAGCGGGCTGGCGTGGCCTTCTACGGCCCGCAGCCGGGCAACGGCGTCGGCGACCCGGTGCAGGTCGCCAAGGACTCGATCGAGTACGCCAAGCAGAAGCAGTACGACGTCGTCATCGTCGACACCGCCGGCCGCCTGGGCATCGATGCCGAGCTGATGCAGCAGGCCGCCGACATCCGCGCCGCGGTCAACCCGGACGAGGTCCTCTTCGTCGTCGACGCGATGATCGGTCAGGACGCGGTCACCACCGCGCAGGCCTTCCTCGACGGCGTCGACTTCACCGGTGTGGTGCTCTCCAAGCTCGACGGCGACGCCCGCGGCGGTGCCGCCCTGTCGGTCGCGCACGTCACCGGCCGGCAGGTCATGTTCGCCTCCAACGGCGAGAAGGTCGACGACTTCGACGCCTTCCACCCGGACCGGATGGCCTCGCGCATCCTGGGCATGGGTGACGTCCTCTCGCTGATCGAGAAGGCCGAGCAGACCTTCTCGCAGGCCGAGGCCGAGAAGATCGCCGCCAAGCTGCGCGGCGGCCCGAAGCAGTTCACCCTGGACGACTTCCTGTCGCAGCTGGAGCAGGTCCAGAAGATGGGCTCGATCTCCAAGCTGCTCGGCATGCTGCCCGGCATGGGCCAGATCCGCGAGCAGATCAACAACATCGACGACAAGGACGTCAACCGGGTCGGCGCGATCATCAAGTCGATGACCCCGGCCGAGCGCGCCGAGCCGGAGCTGATCAACGGCTCGCGCCGGGCCCGCATCGCCAAGGGTTCGGGTGTCCAGGTCGGCGAGGTGAAGAACCTGGTCGAGCGGTTCTTCGACGCCCGCAAGATGATGTCCGCGATGGCCTCCGGCAAGGGCATGCCCGGCATGCCGGGGATCCCGGGCATGGGCGGCGGCGCGAAGAAGTCCGCCAAGAAGGCCCCGCAGGCCAAGGGCAAGCGCAAGAGCGGCAACCCGCTGAAGCGTGCGCAGGAGGAGGCCGCAGCCGCCGAGCGCCGGGCGCTCGG
Source organism: Kitasatospora sp. NPDC101155 (assembly GCF_044768305.1). NCBI lineage: Bacteria > Bacillati > Actinomycetota > Actinomycetes > Kitasatosporales > Streptomycetaceae > Kitasatospora > Kitasatospora sp. NPDC101155. Next base: position 52,012 of record NZ_JBIWPN010000031.1, read on the forward strand.
CCCGGGCGCCGGCCAGGGTCCGGCCGACGGCGGCGCGTTCGGCCTCGGTGCGGGCAAGGGCCCGGCCGACTTCGAGCTGCCCAAGGAGTTCAAGGACCTGCTGTAGTCCTCGGCCCTCGGCCCGGCCTGCCCGGCCTGAGCGCTTCTGATCGGCTTCGGTCGGTCCTGAGCCGTTGTGATCGGCCCGTCGTCCGGTGTTCTCCGGACGGCGGGCCGTTCATATGTCCGATGATGCTGCCATGTCCGATGATGTTGGCGTGCGAGTGATGATCAGGGCCCCGAGGGCCGAGGACGAGGTTGTGTACGCCGAGGCGGTCCGTCGGTCCGCCGAGCACATCGGGCGGTGGAACCCGGTCGAGCCGGACGGGCTGCCGGAACTGCTGGAGCGCCAGGGACCGGGCCTGCGCACCTTCCTGATCTTCGACCGGGACTCCGGCGGGCTGGTCGGCAAGGTGAACGTCGCCAACATCGTGATGGGCCGGTTCTGCAACGGCGCGCTGGGCTACGACTCGTACCTGCCGTTCGCCGGCACCGGGCGGATGACCGAGGGCCTGCGGCTGGTCCTGGACCGCTGCTTCGCCCCGCAGTCGGCCGACGGGCTGGGCCTGCACCGGCTGGAGATCAACGTGCAGCCGGAGAACGAGCGCTCGATCGCGATGGCCAAGCGGCTGGGTTTCCGGCACGAGGGCTTCACGCCGCGGATGCTGTTCCTGCAGGGGGACTGGCGCGACCACGAGCGCTTCGCGTTGACCGCCGAGGAATGGCCGGGCACCGCGGCGTAGCCACCGGGAGCGCGGACCCCGGCGCGGCCGTACGGCCGGTGGGGCGCGGCGTTGCGGTTGGCTCGTCCGAGCACCTGTCCGTATCGTCCGGTGGGTGACCGAACCCGCGCCGCCGCGCCAAACCCCCGACCAGCCCTGGCGGTCCGAGGGCGCCCCGCCCCCGCCGCCGCCCCGCCGCCGGATGCCTGGCGGCTGGGCGGGCCTCGTCCTCACCGCACTCGTGGTGTTCCTGATCTCCGACCTGCTGCTGTCGTTCTTCGGCAACGAGGGCACCACCACGATCTCCTACACCGAGTTCAACAACCAGTTGAACAAGGGCAACATCACCAAGATCTACTCCAAGGGCGACGCGATCGAGGGCACCCTCAAGAGCGCCCAGCCCAAACCGGACGGCGGCAAGGGCAGCTACACCGAGTTCGACACCCAGCGCCCCTCCTTCGCGGGTGACAACCTGTGGGCCACCCTGCAGCAGCACGGCGTCGAGGTGACCGCGACCTCGCCGGTGCAGCAGCGCAGCTTCCTCACCAACCTGCTGCTCTCGCTCGCCCCGATGCTGCTGCTGGTCTTCATCTGGGTGCTGCTCGCCCGCCGGATGGCCGGCGGCCTCGGCGCCGGGCCGCTCGGCCGCAAGGCCCCGCCCAAGCCGGTCACCGCCGAGCAGGGCAAGCGAACCACCTTCGCCGACGTGGCCGGCATCGACGAGGTCGAGGCCGAACTCACCGAGGTGGTCGACTACTTGAAGAACCCCGACCGGTACCGCAGGCTCGGCGCCAAGATGCCGCGCGGGGTGCTGCTCAGCGGCCCGCCCGGGACCGGCAAGACCCTGCTGGCCCGGGCCGTGGCCGGCGAGGCGGACGTACCGTTCTTCTCCGCCTCCGCCTCCGAGTTCATCGAGATGATCGTCGGCGTCGGCGCCAGCCGGGTGCGCGAACTGTTCGCCGAGGCCCGCAAGGTCGCCCCGGCGATCATCTTCATCGACGAGATCGACACCATCGGCCGCCAGCGCGGCGCCGGCGGCGGCATGGGCGGGCACGACGAGCGCGAGCAGACGCTCAACCAGATCCTCACCGAGATGGACGGCTTCTCCGGCTCCGAGGGCGTCATCGTGATCGCCGCGACCAACCGGGCGGACGTGCTCGACCCGGCGCTGCTGCGCCCCGGCCGCTTCGACCGGCGGATCACCGTCAGCCCGCCCGACCGGGAGGGCCGCGCCGCCATCCTGCGCATCCACACCCGGACCGTCCCGCTGGCCGGCGGCACCGACCTCACCCAGCTGGCCAAGGTCACCCCCGGGATGACCGGCGCCGAACTCGCCAACCTGGTCAACGAGGCCGCCCTGCTGGCCGTCAAGCGCCAGCAGGACGCGGTCAACGAGCGGGACCTCTCGGACGCCCTGGAGAAGGTCCAACTCGGCGCCGTGCGGCCGCTGGTGATGCCCCAGGAGGAGCGCGAGCGGACGGCGTACCACGAGAGCGGACACGCGCTGCTGGGCATGCTCCAGCCCGGCGCGGACCCGGTCCGCAAGATCACCATCGTGCCGCGCGGCCGCGCGCTCGGCGTGACCCTCTCCACCCCGGAGAACGACCGCTACTCGTACACCGAGCCTTACCTGCGCGGCCGGATCATCGGCGCGCTCGGCGGGATGGCGGCCGAGCAGGTCGTCTACGGCGTGATCACCACCGGCGCGGAGAGCGACCTGGAGCAGGTCACCAGCATCGCGCGGGGGATGGCCGGGCGCTGGGGGATGAGCGAGCGGGTCGGGCGGCTCACCGCCGTGCCCGCGGACGTGCAGGGCGCCGGTGCCTACGGGCTCTCCGCGGCGCCGACCACGCTGGACGCGGTGGACGAGGAGGCCCGGCGGATCGTCGCCGAGTGCTACGAGGACGCGGTGCGGATCCTGACCGAGCAGCGGCACCGGTTGGACGCGCTGGCGGCGGCGCTGCTGGAGGCGGAGACGCTGGACGAGGAGGCGGCGTACCGGGCGGCGGGGGTGCCGCGGGAGGCCTCGGACTCGGAAGCGGAGCCGGGCTCGGGCTCGGCTTCCGCCTCGGGCTCCGCCTCGGGCTCGGGTGGGGACGGGGACGGCGGGTCGGACGGGAAGTCGCTCGACCAGGCGTGAAGTCGGTGCCGGGGGCGCTCGCCGAGATGGCGGGCGCCCCCGGTTTCCGTTGTCCGGCTTCCGTTTCCGATCGGTTCTGTTCGTGCCCGGTGCCGTCTCCGCCTGGTCCTGGCACGGTCGTTCTCTGTGAACGCCCTACCGCGGCCGTTCGGCGACCAGGTAGCGGAAGACGTTCTCCATCCGGACCGTGCCGTCCGGGCGCAGGTACGGCTGCAGCGCCTCCTCCAGCTCCTTGGCCACCAGCGAGGCGCCGGAGAACTCCTCGGCCGCCTCGAACAGCCCGGTGGAGAGCAGGCCGCGGACCGCGCTGTCGAGGTCCGGGTAGGCGAACGGGCAGCTCACCCGGCCGCTGCCGGCCGGGCGCAGGCCGGCCGGGGCGAGCAGGTCCTCCAGCGTGCCGGGCGCGCTCAGCTCGAACGGGTCGCGCGCGGTGGTCCGGCCCGCCCTCCGGCGGGCCACGTCCAGCACCGGGGCGCTCTGGCAGCGCTCCGGCGGGCCCCAGGCGGCGAGCACCACGTGCCCGCCCGGAAGGGTGAGCCCGGCCGCCTCGGCGACCACCGCGCGGGGCTCGGCGGCGCCGGGCAGCTGCTCGAAAACGGTCACCAGGGAATGGGCCGAGCGGGGGACGGCCGCGGTCGGCCGGGCCCCGGCGCACACCCGCAGTCGACGGTTGCGGGCCAGCTCACGCAGCTCGTCCCGCGGCTCCTGCCCGGCGACCTGGGCGCCCCGTCCGGCCGCCAGCAGCAGGGCCAGTCCGGACCGGCAGCCCAGTCCCAGCACGCTGCTGGCCGGGCCGACCTCCAGGCGGTCGTACACCGCCTCGTAGAGGGGTACCAGCATGCGTTCCTGGATCTCCGCCCAGTCGCGCGCCCGCGCGGGCGCGGCGGCCCCGGGCTGCGGGTGGTGCGATCGTGCGCCTGTTGGTCGTACGGTCGTGCCGGTCGTCCGAGCTGAAGCCATCGCGGCCTCCCATCCGGTCCTTCGGTGTGCTGCTACGGCTCCCCCAAAGTCCCGCCCCACTCCAGCGAACAGCGGGTCGGGCCCGGCGTCCAGAGGGGTGCAGGGTGGTGCGCGCGTGTCGCGGTCGTGCGCCCCCTGCGGGGGCCGTAACCACTGCCGCGGGTGCGATACCGATTCGAAACCGGAGGGCCGCGCCCCGTACGATTCGGCCATGGCTAAGGCACCCGTTCTCACCCCCCAGGCGGAAGACTTCCCCCGCTGGTACCAGGACCTCATCAACAAGGCCGAGCTGGCCGACAACGGTCCGGTGCGCGGCACCATGGTCATCCGACCGTACGGCTACGGCCTGTGGGAGCGGATGCAGCAGGAGATGGACGCGCGCATCAAGAAGGCGGGCGCGCAGAACGCCTACTTCCCGATGTTCATCCCGCAGTCCTACCTGACCAAGGAAGCCGAGCACGTCGAGGGCTTCGCGCCCGAGCTCGCGGTGGTCACCCACGGTGGCGGCAAGCAGCTGGAGGAGCCGGTCGTCGTCCGGCCGACTTCCGAGACGATCATCAACGAGTACTTCTCCAAGTGGGTGCAGAGCCACCGCGACCTGCCGCTGCTGATCAACCAGTGGGCCAACGTGGTCCGCTGGGAGCTGCGTCCGCGTGTCTTCCTGCGCACCACCGAGTTCCTCTGGCAGGAGGGCCACACCGCCCACGCCACCTACGAGGACGCCCGTGAGTACGCGTCGATGATCCACACCCAGGTCTACGGCGACTTCATGACCAATGTGCTCGGCATCGACGTCGTGCTCGGCCGCAAGACCGCCAAGGAGCGCTTCGCCGGCGCCATCAACACCCTCACCCTGGAGGGCATGATGGGCGACGGCAAGGCCCTGCAGATGGGCACCAGCCACGAGCTGGGCCAGAACTTCGCCAAGGCGTTCAACACCACCTACCAGCTGCAGGGCGCCGAGCGCGAGCACGTCTGGCAGACCTCCTGGGGCGTCTCGACCCGCATGGTCGGCGGCCTGATCATGTCCCACGGCGACGACAACGGCCTGCGGGTGCCCCCGCGCCTGGCCGCGGTCCAGGCCGTCGTGCTGGCCATCAAGGGCGACGACGCCGTCATTGCCAAGGTCCGCGAGATCGGCGCCGCGCTGGAGGCGGCCGGCATCCGGACCGTCGTCGACGACCGCACCGACACCCCGTTCGGCCGCCGCGCCGTCGACTGGGAGCTCAAGGGCGTTCCGCTGCGCATCGAGGTCGGCCCGCGCGACCTGGAGAACGGCACCGCGATGCTGGCCCGCCGCATCCCGGGCGGCAAGGAGCCGGTCTCCATCGACGCCCTGGCCGCGCTGCTGCCGGGCATCCTGGAGGAGGACCAGGCGCTGCTGCTGCGCCAGTCCCGCGAGCGTCGCGAGGCCCGCACCGTCGACGTCAAGACCCTCGACGAGGCCGTCGAGGCCGCCGCGACCGGCTGGGGCCGGATCTCCTGGGCCGACCTCGGCCCGGAGGGCGAGGCCAAGCTGTCCGAGCAGGGCGTCACGGTGCGCTGCATCGTCGCGGCCGACGGTTCGGTGCCGCAGTCGGACGACCAGGACGGCAATATCGCGATCGTCGCGCGTGCGTACTGATGCCTGTTACCCGCAGGCGATGACCGTTAGCGGCGACATTCGCCCGGAATGCGGGTTGGTAAGAATCCGGTAACTCTCTCGGGGGACTACCGACACCCGACATCCCTACTGGCCGGTCAACTGCCGGTATTAACGGAATAGCGGTACGGTGTACGGCCCGTGGCCCTGTCAACTTCGGCGGGTCCACGGGCCGTACGTCCCTGGGGCGACAGCCCGTCCCTCGGACGGAATTCACGAGGCCCGCCGACTCTGCGACGGGCCGAAACCGGCAGGGGGTTGGTCTTGCGTCAGATCCGGAACGCGCAATTCGCGCACAGTCGCGCATTCCTGGGAGTTCCCTGGGAATTCCCGGAGAACGGGAACATGCGGAACATCGGCTCGCCCTGCATCGTTGGTCTAGCGTGAGCACGACACAGCCCCTCGTCCTCGCGGCCGAACTGGCCGCCGCCTGGAGTGACATCCAGGCCTACCACCAGGACCTCCCGGACCTGGCCTCGCCCGAGGCCCTGATCGGCGAGTCCTCCTCGGCCTGTGGCACGCGGCTCGGTTTCGAGCGGCTCCTCCACGAGGCTGCCCACGGTCTGGCCGCGGCCCGGGACATCCGGGACACCTCGCGCGCGGGCCGCTACCACAACCGGCGCTTCCTGATGCTCGCCTCCGAGCTGGGCCTGGCGCACCCGGTCGAGCCGCACGCGAGCAGCGGCTTCTCCCAGGTGACCATGCTCAAGGAGACGCAGGAGCGCTACGCCGAAACCATCGAGCGCCTGGACCGCGCCCTTGGCGCGCACCAGGAAGCGGTGGCCGGCGACGGCACCAACCGAGCCTTCCGCGGCCCGGCCGCCCGGCACGGGTCCTCCGGCGGCGGCGTTCGGGTCAAGGCGGTCTGCGGCTGCGGACGCAACGTCCGGGTCGTGCCGTCCGTGCTGGCGCAGGCGTCCATCGTCTGCGGCGCGTGCCAGCAGCCGTTCAAGATCGCGTAACCGGTCGTCCGGGACCGGTCGGCGACTGTGCGGGCAGTCGGCGCGACCGGGGTGATCGGACGATCGGAGTCGGTGAGTCTGTGGGCTGACCGGGAGCGGGGGCTCCCGGTCGAGCCCTGAACCGTGTGTTCCGGGCCTTGGGCGCCGCGGTCCCCGGCGGTCTGAGCAGCTCGGTCCGCAGAGGTCGGGTGAAGGCCGTCCTCGCCGGTATGGCAGAATGGACAGCTGAGTACTCGGCAGCCGAGCAGGACCCCTCTCTCCTACGGCTGGCGTGTCCCTTGAACGCCCCGCCCCGCAACCCCACGCGGATGGCGAGGACGCTCACCCACGTCAACACCAGGAGAATCCACTCCCGTGGCAGTCAAGATCAAGCTGAAGCGTCTCGGCAAGATTCGCTCCCCGCACTACCGCATCGTCGTCGCCGACGCCCGCACCAAGCGTGACGGTCGCGCGATCGAGGAGATCGGCATCTACCAGCCGACCTACAACCCCTCGAAGATCGAGGTCGACAGCGACCGCGCCCAGTACTGGCTGTCCGTCGGCGCCCAGCCGACCGAGCCGGTGCTCGCCATCCTGAAGCTGACCGGCGACTGGCAGAAGTTCAAGGGCCTGCCGGCTCCGGCGCCGCTGAAGGTCGCCGAGCCGAAGGTCGAGGACTTCTCGCACCTGTTCGCCAAGGCCGTCGCCGGCTTCGAGGACGCCACCACCGGTGTCGCCATCACCCCGAAGGCCAAGAAGTCGGACAAGGCCGAGGCCGACGCCGACGCCGCCGCCGAGGCCTGATCGTGATCGAGGACGCCCTCGACCACTTGGTGAAGGGCATCGTCGAGCACCCCGACGAGGTGCAGGTGCGCTCGCGCAACCTGCGTCGGGGCAACACCATCGAGGTGCGAGTGCACCCCGATGACCTCGGCAAGGTGATCGGCCGGGGCGGCCGCACGGCGCGCGCTCTGCGCACCGTGGTCGGCGCCCTCGGCGGTCGCAACGTCCGGGTCGACCTGGTCGACGTGGACAACATTCGCTGACGCAGCTGCTCGTTCAGCCGTCGGGCTTGAGGCCGACCGGGACGCATGTCGTCCCGGTCGGCCTTTTTTTGCTGGCTCCCGCGGCGCGTGTGCCACGCGCCGCCACGTGCCGGCTGCTCTGCTTACCTGTCTCTGCCCTCTCGCTCAGCAACTCCAGGAGAACGATCACCGTGCAGCTCGTCGTCGGCAGGATCGGCCGCGCCCACGGCATCAGGGGGGACGTCAGTGTCGAGGTCCGCACCGACGAGCCGGAACTCCGGCTCGGCCCCGGTGCCGTCCTGCTCACCGACCCGGCCTCGGCCGGACCGCTGACCATCGAGTCCGGCCGGGTGCACAGCGGCCGACTGCTGCTGCGCTTCGCCGGCGTCAAGGACCGCAACGCGGCCGAGGCGCTGCGGGGCACCCTGCTCATCTCCGAGGTCGACCCGGAGGAGCGGCCCGAGGACCCGGAGGAGTACTACGACCACCAGCTGATCGGCCTCGACGTGGTGCTGCTCGACGGCACCCCGGTCGGCGAGCTGACCGAGGTGGTCCACCTCCCGTACCAGGACCTGCTCACGGTGAAGAAGGCCGACGGGACGGAGGTGCTGGTGCCCTTCGTCAGCCAGATCGTGCCGACCATCGACCTGGAGAACCAGCGTGCCGTGATCACCCCGCCGGCCGGGCTGATCGACCCCGAGCAGGCCGAGGTCGCCGGTGCGGCGGGCGGGGCCGGCGAGTCCGGTGAGTCCGGTGATTCGGCGAAGTCGGGGGAGTCGGCGTGACCGCTGAGCAGACCCCCCAGGTCGACGGTCCGGGTGTCGTTCCCGATGCCGGTCCGGGCGTCGGTCCGGCCGTCGGCCGGGATGCCGCCGCGGGCGTCCAGTCCGGGATGCGGATCGACGTCGTCACGATCTTCCCCGAGTACCTGGAGCCGCTGAACATCTCGCTGGTCGGCAAGGCCCGCGCCCGCGGCCAGCTGGACGTGCACGTCCACGACCTGCGCGAGTGGACCCACGACGTGCACCGCACGGTGGACGACAGCCCGTACGGCGGCGGCCCCGGCATGGTGATGAAGCCCGAACCGTGGGGCGAGGCGCTGGACGCGGTCGTCGCCGGCGGACCCGAGGGCGAGCTGCCCACGCTCGTCGTGCCCACTCCGAGCGGGCGCCCGTTCACCCAGGAGCTCGCCCAGGAGCTGGCCGGCCGCCCCTGGCTGGCGTTCACCCCCGCGCGGTACGAGGGCATCGACCGCCGGGTGATCGAGGAGGCGGCCACCCGGATGCCGGTGGTCGAGGCCTCGATCGGTGACTACGTGCTGGCCGGCGGCGAGGTCGCGGTGCTGGTGATGGTCGAGGCGATCGCCCGGCTGCTGCCCGGCGTGCTCGGCAACGCCGAGTCCCACCGGGACGACTCCTTCGCCCCCGGCGCGATGGCCGACCTGCTGGAGGGCCCGGTCTTCACCAAGCCCGCCGAGTGGCGCGGCCGGACCGTGCCGGACGTGCTGCTCAGCGGCAACCACGGCAAGATCGCCCGCTGGCGCCGGGAGCAGGCCTTCGCCCGCACCCTGGCCAACCGGCCCGACCTGGTCGAGCGCTGGCAGTACGGCGCCTTCGACAAGAAGGACCGCCAGGCGCTCAGCGTCCTGGGCCTGGCCTGGGACGAGGAGCTCGGCCGATTTCGGTCCGTGGCCGGTGGTGTGGAAGAATAGGCGGCTGCTGTCTGTCGCTGGTCCCCTCCCGTAGGGGGCACGTGGACCGGCGCCCCCGCCACGGGGGGATCGCCGTCAGCCGACGCGGCCCGCAGCAGACCCCATTGTGACGAACTTCCGTGGGCGGCCCGTGGCGCCTGCGATGGAGAGCAACATGAGCAACAAGCTCGCTGCTGTCGACGCGGCCTCGCTGCGTAGCGACATTCCGGCCTTCCGCGCCGGTGACACCCTGAAGGTTCACGTCCGGGTCATCGAGGGCAACCGCTCCCGTGTCCAGGTCTTCCAGGGCGTCGTCATCCGCCGCCACGGCGCCGGCGTCGGTGAGACCTTCACCGTCCGCAAGGTCAGCTTCAACGTCGGCGTGGAGCGCACCTTCCCGGTGCACACCCCGGTCGTCGAGAAGATCGAGGTCGTGACCCGCGGTGCGGTTCGCCGCGCCAAGCTGTACTACCTGCGTGACCTCCGCGGCAAGGCCGCGAAGATCAAGGAGAAGCGCGACCGCTGATCCACCGGCCCCCGGCCACGCCGGGGGATCGGAGCGCTCTGAAGGGCCGGGCGGCCGCAAGGTAAGCTCAGCCCCCGATGAGCACGCACGAACCACCCGCGGACCGCGACAGCAGTCCCGCACCCTTCGGTGCGGACTCGCTGTCGCGGTCCGCGGCCGTTTCTGGGGGTGTTTCGGGGGAGGGTTCCGCGGCAGTTTCTGCTGCGGGTGCGGATGTCGGTGCGGATGTCGGTGCCGGCGTGGGTGCCGGTGTCCTCGCTGAGGAGCTGCGCGACGGCGAGGAGCCGCACGAGGGTGCGGAGCCGAGCGAAGGCGAGGGCGAGGAGCCGGACGAGGGGTCCGGGCACTCGCGGTCGCGGGACCTGTTGCTGTTGGTCGGGACCTGCCTGGCGGCCGTGCTCCTGGTGAACGCCTTCGTCGCCCGTCCGTTCACGGTGCCCTCCGGCTCGATGGAGGACACCCTGCGGCCCGGCGACCGGCTGATCGCCAACCAACTCGCCTACGCCTTCGGTGGCCACCCCCAGCGGGGCGATGTCGTGGTCTTCGACGGGACGGGCTCCTTCCTCCCCGAGTCGGCCGAGCAGCCGGGCTTCTGGGACAACCTTCGTTCGCTCGGCCGGGACCTCGGGCTCGCCCCGGCCGGGGACACGGTCTACGTCAAGCGCGTGATCGGAGTCGGCGGGGACCGGGTGACCAGCACCGGCCCGGGCAAGTCGATCACCGTCAACGGCGTGCCGGTCGACGAGACCTCCTACCTGGACCCGGGCGACCAACCGTCCGGCGTGGCCTTCGACATCGTGGTGCCGGCCGGCAAGCTGTTCGTGCTGGGCGACCACCGGAGCGCCTCCCGGGACTCCCGCGACCACCTCGGCGAGCCCGGCGGCGGCTTCGTGCCCGAGGACAAGGTGATCGGCCGGGCGGACTGGCTGGTCTACCCGTTCTCGCGCTGGACCGGTCTGGACCGGCCTGCGGCCTTCGCCGCGATTGCGGGGACGGGTGGTCATGGGGACCAGAGGTAGGGGACGGGTCGCCGACCACCCGGCCACGGAGCCGGGTGACACCGGACCGGGCGGCGCCGCGCCCGACCCTGCCCTGCCGGTTCGCGGCCGCGCCGAGCGCCGCCGCAGCGCCCGGCGCGCGGCCCGTCGGCGCAAGCGCTCGCTGCTGCGCGAGTTCCCGCTGATCATCCTGGTGGCGCTGCTGGTGGCGCTGGTGATGAAGACCTTCCTGATCCAGGTGTTCGTGATCCCCTCGGGCTCGATGGAGCAGACCATCCAGGTCGGGGACCGGGTGCTGGTGGACAAGTTGACCCCCTGGTTCGGCAGTGAGCCGCAGCGCGGCGATGTGGTGGTGTTCAAGGACCCGGGCGGCTGGCTGGAGAACGATCACAAGCCGTCTGACGACGGTCCGGTGCTGGGCGCGGCCAAACACGTGCTGACCTTCGTCGGGCTGCTGCCGTCCGACAACGAGCAGGACCTGATCAAGCGCGTCATCGGTGTCGGCGGGGACACCGTCGAGTGCTGCGACCCGCAGGGTCGGCTCAGCGTCAACGGCCGCGCGGTTGCGGAGCCATACCTCGCGTCGGGTAACCCGCCGTCCCGGCAGCCCTTCAAGGTGACGGTGCCGAAGGGCCGCCTGTGGGTCATGGGTGACCACCGCGACGTCTCCGCCGACTCCCGCTTCCACATGGGCAATCCGGGGCAGGGGACCATCCCGCTGAGCGGTGTGGTCGGTCGCGCGTTCGTGATCGCCTGGCCACTGGACCGCTTCCATCAACTCGATGAGCCGAGTTCACTCTCCTCTCTCGCCGGGGCTTCACCGCCCGGCGGAACTGCGCCGAAATCGATGGGCGTTGGGCCGGTTCCTATGCAACCTCCGCTCGTTATGGGTTTGTTGGGCATCCTGCCGCTCGTCATTCGCCGACCGGGGCGGCCTCCCGAGTGAGTCGCTCCGGCCGTTGAACGGCCGGGCCGCGCGTGTGGAACCGTGAGCCGGATGCCTTGGAGTGATAGAGAAGTGCAGGTGCGGCCGGGATCCCGGCTGTGCGCCGAGGCCGCGTTGGTGTCAGGGGAGCCCGTTGTGGGCAGCCCTGATGCGTTCATGGTCGTGGCGAGCGTGGTGCCCGCTGTGCGGCACTCTGAGCGCGGGCGCGCGGGCGTCCGCACAGCAGGGAGGAGACGTTGTGGGGGATTTGGTGATCGGTGCCCGTTCGGGCGCCGGGGAACCCGAGCGCCCGGGCGGTGGCCGGGTGACCCGGTCCGCCGATTCCTCGGCGCCCTCGGCCGCGGTCGATGACACGACTGCTCAGACAGCTGACGAGCACGGCACCGGACCGGAGGACTCATCGGAGCCCCTGCGGCGGGGGGCCGAGCCGGCGGAGGAGTCGGAGTCGGAGGCTCCGGCCAAGCCACACAAGCAGCGGTCCTTCCTGAAGGAGCTGCCGATCCTGATCGGCATCGCGCTGATCCTCGCGCTGGTGATCAAGACCTTCTTCGTCCAGGCGTTCTCCATTCCGTCGGAGTCGATGCAGAACACGCTGCAGGTCGGCGACCGCGTCCTGGTGGACAAGCTGACCCCCTGGTTCGGGGCCGAGCCCGAGCGCGGTGAGGTCGTGGTGTTCCACGACCCGGGCGGCTGGCTGAACGACGAGCCGTCCCAGCGGAGCAGCAACTCCTTCGTCCGGGGCTTCCAGGACGTGCTCAGCTTCATCGGCCTGATGCCCTCCACCAATGAGAAGGACCTGATCAAGCGCGTCATCGCGGTCGGCGGCGACACCGTCGAGTGCAAGGGCGACGGGCCGGTCATGGTGAACGGCGTCGCGCTCGACGAGCCGTACATCTACCAGGGCAACACCCCCTGCGGGACTCAGCCCTTCGGCCCGGTGAGGGTGCCGAGCGGCCGGATCTGGGTGATGGGAGACCACCGCGCGGACTCGCTGGACTCCCGTTTCCACATGGACCAGCCGGGCGGCGGGGCCGTGCCGGTGGACAACGTGATCGGGCGTGCCTTCGTGGTGGCCTGGCCGATCGGCCACTGGTCCACGCTGCCGGTGCCGGACACCTTCGACCAGAAGGACTTGGCGGAGACCCTGCCGATGGCGCCTCCCGCGGCCGGTGTGGTGGGTGCCGTCGCCCTGCTTCCGGTGGTGCGTCGGGTCCGGGCCCGGGCGGACCGCCGGAAGGAGTCCTGAGCTCCACCGGGTCGTCTCCAGCTCTTGCGCGGGCCGTGGTACCGACGAGTAATCTGCTCGGACGTGCCACGGCCCGTCGGCGTTCGCGCCCGAGCCACCGGCGTGCCAGTGGTGTTCTCCGGTCGGCCTGAGGTGGACGGTGTCGATGAGCAGTGTCGTGGAACAGCCGGCCGACTGTCCGGCCACTGACGCCCCTCCGCGGCGCGGGCCCGCCGCAGTGCTGCAGGGCATCGCGCTCGCGCTCGGGCTGGTGCTGATGATCGGCGGCTTCGCCCTCATCGCGATCGACTACCGGCCGTACAAGGTCCCCACCGCCTCGATGTCCCCGGCCCTCCAAGCCGGGGACACCGTGCTCGCCCGGAAGGTGGGCGGCGGTGCCATCGGCCGGGGCGACGTGGTGGTCTTCCGCGACCAGGCCTGGGGAGGGGAACTCATGGTCAAGCGGGTGGTCGCGGTCGGCGGGGACACCGTCGCCACCACTGACAGTGACCACAGGCTGACGGTCAACGGCCGGCCGGTGGAGGAGCCCTACCTCGCGACCCAGGGCCGCCAGGGCGAGTCGTTCAGTGCGACGGTGCCGCAGGGACGGCTGTTCCTGCTCGGCGACAACCGGGTCGGCTCGCTCGACTCCCGCACCCACCTGGAGGTCGAGGGCGGGACCGTCCCGACCACCGAGGTCGAGGCCAGGGTCGAGGCCATCCTGCAACCTTTCGGCCGGATGGGCCTGCTCGACCGCACCACGGCCTTCGACTCCTTCGCGGGCCCCGGGGCCGGCGAGCCCGGGCCGCTGGAGCCGGCCGCCTACGCCAGCGTTGCGGGCGCGGCGCTGATCGTCGTGACCTCGGCGGTGGGCGGGGTGGCGGGCCTGGCCCGCAGGCTTCGCCGGGGGCGCAGCTCCTGAGCGCGGCCGTCGCCGGCGGGGCCGCTCTGTCGAACATCGCCCCGGACGTACGCGTCGGGTGGCAGGATCGATAGCGCCACCGATGCGTACGGAAGGAGTGTGGAGCGCTGCCATGACAGCACAGCGTCGCCGGGCGGCGCGGATCCTGCTGCTGGACGGGCTGGACCGCATCCTCCTCTTCCTGGGCGCCGATCCGGCCGTGCCCGGGGAGACGTGGTGGTTCACGCCCGGGGGCGGCTTGGAGCCGGGGGAGGACGTGCGCGAGGCGGCCGAACGGGAGCTCGCGGAGGAGACCGGCTTGCGGGGTGTGGACCTGGGGCCCTTGGTGGCGTACGGCACGGTGTCGTTCTCCTTTCAGGGACAGCGCTACGAGCAGGAACAGTGGTTCCACCTGGCCCGGACCACGGAGACGGGTCTGGACCACTCGGGTATGGGCGGGGACGAACACGCCCAGCTGCTCGCGGCGCGCTGGTGGACGGTCGAGGAACTGCGGGGGACCGCCGAGACGGTCTATCCGGCCGGACTGGTGGACTTCCTCGGGCGGCTGCTGGCAGAGGGCCCGCCGGTCGATCCGGTACGGCTCTGAGCGTGGGTGCGGTGGTCCACAATGGGTGGACGTGACAAGTTGAGGGGACGCCTGGATGAGTGCCGAAGATCTCGAGAAGTACGAGACCGAGATGGAGCTCAAGCTCTACCGGGAGTACCGGGACGTCGTCGGCCTGTTCAAGTACGTGATCGAGACCGAGCGACGGTTCTACCTCACCAATGACTACGAGCTGCAGGTGCACTCGGTCCAGGGCGAGGTGTTCTTCGAGGTGTCGATGGCGGATGCGTGGGTCTGGGACATGTACCGGCCGGCCCGGTTCGTCCGCAAGGTCCGGGTGCTGACCTTCAAGGACGTGAACATCGAGGAACTCGCGAAGAGCGATCTGGAGCTGCCCTCGGACGAGTCCGGCTTCGGGAACTGACGTTGGACGACTCCGTCCCGCGTTGTCCAGCCGAATTTCGCGCGACGGGGGCTTCTCACCCCTGCGGGTGACAAAAGTTATCCACAGGGCCGAGTTATCCACAGGGTCGGGGAATTCCCCGGCTTCGCCGCGCACGGTGGTACAGCCTCCTCGGCGGAGGTGGTCACCGTGCAGAACACCGTCGTGCAGGACCAGGCCGTACCGAACGCGGCCGCAGCCGGGGCAGGCACCGGGAAGAGCCCGGACCGCAACACCAAGAACGGGCTCGGCCGCTACGGGGAGCGGGTCGCCGCCCGCCGCCTCGCGGAGGCCGGGCTCCGCATCCTGGACCGCAACTGGCGCTGTGTCGAGGGCGAGCTGGACATCGTCGCCCTCGACGGCGACACCGTCGCGGTCTGCGAGGTGAAGACCCGCTCCGAGCGGGGCTTCCAACAACCCAGCGAGGCCATCGGCCGGGCCAAGGCCGCCCGGCTGCAACGCCTGGCCGAGCGCTGGATGGCCGAACGCTGGCCGGGCCACTTCGCGCGGCTCGCCGGGCCCGGGTACGACCCCGGGCCGGCCGATCCGCAATGGCCGCCCGCTCCACCGGGCGGGGTGCGGATCGACCTGGTGGCCGTGGTCAACCGGGCGCGGGGTGCGGCCCTGGTCGACCACCTGCGGGGGGTGGTCTGAGATGGCCTTCGCCCGAACCTGTTCCGTCGCGCTGGTCGGGGTCGACGGAGTGATCGTCGAGGTCCAGGCCGATCTGGAGCCCGGGGTGGCCGCGTTCACCCTGGTCGGCCTGCCCGACAAGGCACTCACCGAGGCCCGCGACAGAGTCCGCGCCGCGGTCTGCAACAGCGGGGAGGCCTGGCCGCAGCGCAAGCTGACCGTCGGCCTCAGCCCCGCCTCGGTGCCCAAGAGCGGCAGCGGTTTCGACCTCGCGGTGGCCTGCGCCGTGCTGGCCGCCGCCGAGCGGCTCGACCCGTCCTCCATCGCCGATCTGCTGCTCATCGGCGAGCTGGGGCTGGACGGCCGGGTGCGGCCGGTCCGCGGGGTGCTGCCGTCGGTGCTGGCTGCCGCCGACGCCGGGTACGAGCGGGTGGTGGTCGCCGAGCAGACCGCGCCCGAGGCCTCGCTCGTCCCCGGGGTGACGGTGATCGGCGTCCGCAGCCTGCGCCAGCTGGTCGCCGTCCTGACCGGGGCGACGGCACCGGAGGAGCCGCCCGACCCGATCGGCGGCCGGCCGGATCCGCTGATGGCCGGCCTGATGCTGCCCAGCGCCTGCGTGCGGGGCCTGCCCGACGCGCGGGCGTTCCGCCTCGACATGGCCGACGTGGCCGGCCAGTACGAGGCCCGGCGGGCGCTGGAGATCGCCGCCGCCGGGGGACACCACCTCTACTTGAAGGGGCCTCCGGGTGCCGGCAAGACGATGCTGGCGGAGCGGCTGCCCTCGCTGCTCCCGCCGCTGACCCAGAAGGAGGCGTTGGAGGTCACCGCCGTCCACTCGGTGGCGGGCCTGCTCCCGGCCGGGCGCCCACTGATCGACACCGCGCCCTACTGCGCCCCGCACCACTCCACCACGATGCCCGCGATCGTCGGCGGCGGCAGCGGCCTGCCGAGACCGGGGGCGGTCTCGCTGGCGCATCGGGGCGTGCTCTTCCTGGACGAGGCACCGGAGTTCCCGGTGCGGGTGCTCGACGCGCTGCGCCAGCCGCTGGAGTCGGGCGAGGTGGTGATCGCCCGCTCGGCCGGATCGCTCCGGCTCCCGGCCCGGTTCCTCCTCTGCCTGGCCGCCAACCCCTGCCCGTGCGGCCGGCATTCACGGCGGGGCGAGGGCTGCGAGTGCACGCCCGCGATGGTCAGCCGCTACCAAGGGCGGCTCTCCGGCCCGCTGTTGGACCGGGTCGACCTCCAGGTCCAGGTCGCTCCGGTGACGAGGGTCGAGCTGATGGAGCGGGACGTCACGGCGGAGAGCACCGAGACCGTCGCGGCCCGGGTGCTGGCCGCGCGGGAGCGGGCGGCGGCCCGGCTGGAGCACACCCCGTGGCGGACCAACGCGGAGGTGCCGGGCCATGAACTGCGCACCCGTTGGCAGCTCGCGCCCGGCGCACTCAACGACGCCGCGCACCAGCTGGAGCGCGGCCTGCTGACCGCCCGGGGCCTGGACCGGGTACTCCGGGTCGCCTGGACGGTCGCCGATCTGGCCGGCCGTGACCGGCCGGACCAGCGGGACGTGCGCACCGCCCTGGTCATGCGCACCGGGGTCGAGCAGGGCCTGCCGCTGACCGAACGCCCCTTCGGCCGGCTCCGGGGCATCCCGGCCCAGCGCCGGAGCGGCCCGGACGACGACAGGCCGCAGGAGCGGGAGCAACCCCCGGCGAAGGAGGAGGGAGCGGCATGAACCGGCTGTTGAGGACCCCTCAAGCGCCCCGCACGGCCGAGGCCGGCAACGGAGCCGTGCCGGAGGCCGTGGCAGCGCCGGGGGCCGGAGCCGCGCTGGACACCGCAGCCGTGGTTGGCACCGCAGCGGAGCCCGACACCACTGCCGTCCCCGAGCCGGAGCGTCTCGCCCGCGTCCTGCTCAACCGGCTGAGCGAACCGGGGGACGCGGTGGTCGGTCGCTGGCTCGGCCAGCTCTCCGCCGTGGAGGTGGTGCGGGCGATCCGGGCGGGTACCGTCCCCGACCACCCCGGGCTGGACGCGGCCCGGCTGGCCGCCTACCAGGCTCGGCTGCCTGGCCTCGACCCGGTGGGCGACCTGAAACGGGTACGAGCCGTCGGTGGACGCTTCATCATTCCGGGGGACACGGAATGGCCCAGTCAACTGGACGACCTCGGCGACGGACGCCCGATCGGGCTGTGGACCAGCGGCACCGGATCACTGCGACTGCTCGCCCTGCGCTCGGTGGCGGTGGTGGGCTCCCGGGCCTGCACGGCCTACGGCGCCCACGTCGCGGGGGAGCTGTCGGCCCAACTGGCGGAGCGCGGGTGGGTGGTGGTCTCCGGAGCCGCCTACGGGATCGACGCGGCCGCCCACCGAGGGGCGCTCGCCGTCGGTGGGATGACGATCGCCGTGCTCGCCTGCGGGGTCGACGTGGCCTACCCGAAGGGGAACGCCGAGCTGATCCGGCGGATCGGCGTCCAGGGGCTGCTGGTCAGCGAACTCCCGCCGGGGGAGCACCCGAACCGGTTCCGCTTCGTGCTCCGCAACCGGGTCATCGCGGCGCTCACCCGGGGCACCGTGGTGGTCGAGGCGGCCGTGCGCAGCGGAGCCCTCAGTACGGCCAGACGGGCGCGGGACCTCAACCGCCACACCATGGGCGTGGCCGGCCCGGTCACCTCGGAGCTCTCCGCCGGGGTGCACGCCCTGATCCGCAGCGGCAGCGCCACCCTGGTCACCGACGCGGCCGAGATCACCGAGCTGATCGGGGCGATCGGGGACGACCTGGCGCCGCAGCGCAGCGGTCCGGTGCTGCCACGGGACCTGCTGGATCCCGCGGTGGCCAGGGTGCTGGAGGCCGTCCCGGCCACGGCGCAGGGTGCCCCGGTCGAGCGGCTGGCCCGTCAGTCCGGACTCTCGCCGGACGAAGTCCTCCAGCGGCTCTACGAGTTGACCTCGCTCGGTTTCGTGGAGCGGCACGGTGCGCACTGGCGCTTGGTGCGGAGAAGGGGGTGACCGTCGGGAAGGAGAACGCACGTGCGCCTTGGGGGGCGCGCCGGGACGGCCCGGCTGACCTGCTGATCCGGTTCTTCCGCTCGTGTGGCCGGATCCGGTGGGCGAGTGCCACCGGATCGGGGGACCACCGAGTGGCGGTAGCGCTTTGCAGTGAGTCGGTCACGCTACGCTCCACCTGCCTTCCCTATCAGCACATGACTCGGCAGAACGGCGCAGACCAACGTATGCCCACACACATTCCCGGACACAGAGTGACCGGTGGCGCTCGGTCCTCGGGAGGGCCGCGGACCGAGCGGCGACCGGCGACCGAGTTCCCGCCCAAGTCGGCGGGGACGATGGGAGGACTGTCGCGCCAGGGCGGCCGGCCGACGGTGGTGCCGGGCCAGCCCGCGGACGCGGCCCGCGACACCGAACCGGCCCACGCCAACAGGGCGGCCGGTGAGGAGGGCGCGCCAAGCGGCGCGCCCTCCGACCGCGCGTCCCGCCCGCCCGGCAGCGCCCCCACCCCGGACGCCACCTCCCCACCGGGCGCCGCCTCCTCGTCCGGCACCCCGGGGCGCAGCGCGCTCGAAGAGCTCTGGCGCTGCTACAAGGAGACCGGCGATCAGCGGCTGCGCGAGCAGCTGATCCTGCACTACTCACCACTCGTCAAGTACGTCGCGGGCAGGGTCGGGGTCGGTCTGCCCTCCAATGTCGAGCAGGCCGACTTCGTCTCCTCCGGGGTCTTCGGGCTGATCGACGCGATCGAGAAGTTCGACATCGACCGCGCCATCAAGTTCGAGACCTACGCGATCAGCCGCATCCGCGGCGCGATCATCGACGAGCTGCGCGCCCTCGACTGGATCCCCCGCTCCGTGCGGCAGAAGGCGAAGGCCGTCGAACGGACGTACGCGACGCTGGAGGCCCGGCTGCGCCGGACGCCGCACGATCCCGAAGTCGCGGCCGAAATGGGCATCGCGATCGAGGACCTGCACGCGATCTTCAGCCAGCTGTCGCTCGCCAACGTGGTGGCCCTGGACGAGCTGCTGCACCCGGTCGGCGAGGGCGGTGACCGACTGAGCCTGATGGACACCCTGGAGGACCACGGCGCGGACGACCCGGTCGAGGTGGCCGAGGACCGCGAGCTGCGCAGGCTGCTGGCCCAGGCGGTCAACACCCTCCCCGAGCGGGAGAAGACCGTGGTGACCCTCTACTACTACGAGGGACTCACCCTCGCCGAGATCGGACAGGTGCTGGGGGTTACGGAGAGCCGGGTGAGCCAGATCCACACCAAGTCCGTCCTCCAGCTGCGCGCCAAGCTCTCGGACGTCCGGTAGCGCACGCCGGATCCACCCGGCGGGCCGGCACCTCGTCCGAACGCGCGGCACCGTATCGGCCGAAGGTATGGCTCCGTACAGTGGGGGCGTGCCGAAGATCCGAGCGGCCACGGTGGCCGAGCATCGCCAGCTGCAGCGGGCAGCCCTCCTCGACGCTGCCCGCGCCCTGCTCACCGAGGGCGGCATGGAGGCCCTGACCTTCCCCGCGCTCGCGGCGCGCACCGGGCTGGCGCGCTCCTCGGTCTACGAGTACTTCCGCTCCCGCGCCGCCGTGGTCGAGGCGCTCTGCGAGGTGGACTTCCCGCTCTGGGCGGCCGAGATCGAGGCCGGGATGGAGAGCTGCGACACCGCGGCCGAGCGGATCGAGGCGTATGTCCGGGGCCAGCTGGCGCTGGCCGCAGACCCGAGGCACCGCGCGGTCGTGGCGATCTCGGCGCTGGAGCTCGACGAGGCCGCGCGCGAGCGCATCCGGGCGGCGCACGGCCGACTGGTCGGCCTGGTCGTCCAGGCGCTGGAGGACCTCGGCCACGAACAGCCCCGGCTTGCGGCTGCCCTGCTCCAGGGGGTCGTGGAGGCGGCCGTCCGCCGGGCCGAGCAGCTGGCGGCCGGGGACCGCGTGGGCTGCCAGGCCGAGACCCCCGAGGCGATCGCCGACGCCGCCGTCGCCCTGGCGCTGCACGGTCTCGCCCGCGCCTGAGCCGCCACGTACGTCTGAACCATCACTGACGCCGGGGCCACCAGTCACGACAGGGTCACCACCCACGACGGGGCCCCCACCCACGACAGGGCCGCCCGCAGTGGGCCCGTGCAACCCAGAGCCATCCGCCCGCCCGGCCCCGCCCAGCGGCAGCAGTCGCGCCGCGCCGACGCCGAGCAGAGCCAGCGGATCGAGGTAGCGGTTGCCGCGCAGCAGACCCCAGTGCAGGCAGTCCCGTGCGCCGCAGTGTCGCCCACCCGGGGCGAGCTGCCCGATGACCTGCCCGGCGGCCACCGCGGTGCCGACCGGGACGGTGCCGGTGATGGGCAGGTAGGTGGTCCGCAGCGGCGGAGTCCCCGAGCCCGGGTGGGTGACGGTCAGCACCGGCCGCCCGGCCACCAGCCCGGAGAACGCGACCACCCCGTCGGCCGCAGCCCGTACCTCCGACCCGGGCACGGCGGCGAGGTCCACTCCCCGGTGCCCGGCCGCCCAGGGCTTCGCCGGCGGCTCGAACCGCCCCAGCACCCCACCGGGCCCGCCCGTCGGCCAGGCCCGCGCCTCCGCGCCGCGACCGGCCTCCGCACCGCGACCGGCCGCGAGACCCGGGCCGTCCGCCGCAGGCGTGGCGGCAGCCGCCCCCGCACTGCCCGGCCACCCGAGCACCAGTGCCGCCACCACGGCCAGCACCAGCACCACCCCGCCGAACACGGCAAGCGCGGTGAACGCGGCGGACACCCTTCGAACCCCACTGAGCCCAGTCATGCCCCGAGGCTGATCCCGCCCCCGCCCCCGCACCACCCCGTTCCGGATTCCTGTGGACAAACCGCCCCCGCCCCCGACCGCCGTCCCCCCAACGGGTGTACGGGCGCTGCCATCCGGTGTACAAACGGCATGCGAGCACCGAACCGCGGGCAGGCAGCCGACCGAAGCGCCCCCGGCCCGCCGCACTGCTCTCCCGCCGCCGCGGACCCGCCGGTCGCAGCCGGTCCCAGGCTTCTCCCAGGCCCTCCACGGGCCCTCCGTCGCTCGCGAAGTCGCTCGCTCCTCGGCGCTTCCCGTACACTTCACACGCGACCCGGTCCACCGGGTCGACTTCGCACGCCCCGCCACCGGTGGTCGCACGCGGTTCTTCCGCGGCCCCGCCAGGTGCGAGTGCCGCTCGGTCCGCCGAGCCCGACCGGTCCCCGGACCGAGCGGGTGGAAGCGGCTCGGCACGATCGGGGCGTCAGGCGTGGCTGTCACCTGGCCGCCACGGACAAAACCGAGCCTGACCTGGCCGCAGGCGGTTGCCCGACGGGAAAACCTCGCGGGAACGCCGCAGCCGGGCCGTAACACCTGAGGAGCACGGCAATGGCCGTCGTCACGATGCGGGAGCTGCTGGAGAGCGGCGTCCACTTCGGTCACCAGACCCGCCGCTGGAACCCGAAGATGAAGCGCTTCATCATCACCGAGCGCAACGGCATCTACATCATCGACCTGCTGCAGTCGCTGAACTACATCGACCGCGCCTTCGAGTTCATCAAGGAGACCGTTGCCCACGGCGGCAGCGTCCTCTTCGTCGGCACGAAGAAGCAGGCCCAGGAGGCCATCGCCGAGCAGGCCACCCGCGTGGGCATGCCCTACGTGAACCAGCGCTGGCTCGGCGGCATGCTGACCAACTTCTCGACCGTCTACAAGCGTCTGCAGCGCCTGAAGGAGCTCGGCGAGCTGGACTTCTCGGACGTGGCCGGCTCCGGCCTGACCAAGAAGGAGCTCCTGGTCCTCCAGCGCGAGCACGACAAGCTGGAGAAGACCCTCGGCGGTATCCGCGACATGCAGCGCGTTCCCAGCGCTGTCTGGATCGTGGACACCAAGAAGGAGCACATCGCGGTCGGCGAGGCCCGCAAGCTCAACATCCCGGTCGTCGCCATCCTCGACACCAACTGTGACCCGGACGAGGTCGACTACAAGATCCCGGGCAACGACGACGCGATCCGCTCCGTCACCCTGCTGACCCGTGTGATCGCCGACGCCGTGGCCGAGGGCCTGAAGTCCCGCGCCGGTGTCGCCAAGGGCGACGCCAAGGCCGAGCCGGGTGCCGACCAGCCGCTGGCCGACTGGGAGAAGGACCTCATCGAGGGCGAGAAGAAGGCCGAGGAGGCCCCCGCCGCCGCCGAGGCCCCCGCCGCCGAGGCTCCGGCCGCCGAGGCTCCGGCCGCTGAGGCTCCGGCCGAGCAGGCCTGACGCACCAAGGGTGAGGGGTACCTACCGGTGCGACACCGGTAGGTGCCCCTCTCTCCCGCGCCGGGGCCGAACCATCGGTCCCGGCGCATCCCCACGCAGACACGCGAGACGCGAGAAGAGATTCACACCATGGCGAACTTCACCGCCGCGGACGTCAAGAAGCTCCGTGAGCTCACCGGCGCCGGCATGATGGACTGCAAGAAGGCCCTGGACGAGGCCGAGGGCAACGTCGAGAAGGCTGTCGAGCTCCTGCGCATCAAGGGCCAGAAGGGTGTTGCCAAGCGCGAGGGCCGTGACGCCTCCAACGGCGCCGTCGCCGCGCTGATCGCCGAGGACAAGAAGTCCGGCGTTCTGGTCGAGCTGAACTGCGAGACCGACTTCGTCGCCAAGGGTGACAACTTCGTCCGGGTCGCCGACGCGATCGCCGCCCACGTGGCCAAGACCGCCCCGGCCGACCTGGACGCCGCCCTGGCTTCCGAGATCGAGGCCGGCAAGACCGTCCAGCAGTTCGTGGACGAGGCCAACGCGACCCTGGGCGAGAAGATCGTCTTCCGTCGCTTCGCCCAGTTCGACGGTGACGGCTTCGTCGCGGTCTACCTGCACAAGACCAGCCCCGACCTGCCGCCGGCCGTCGGCGTCCTGGTCGAGCTGGACAAGGAGAACGCCGAGGTCGCCAAGGACGTCGCGCAGCACATCGCCGCGTTCGCGCCGAAGTTCCTCTCCCGCGAGGACATCCCGGCCGAGGAGCTCGAGAACGAGCGCCGCGTCGCCGAGGCCACCGCTCGCGAGGAGGGCAAGCCGGAGGCCGCCCTGCCGAAGATCGTCGAGGGTCGCGTCACCGGCTTCGTGAAGGAGAACTCCGTCCTGGAGCAGGCCTTCGCGAAGGACAACAAGAAGACCGTCGCCAAGGTCCTCGAGGAGAACGGCGTCGCCCTCAAGCGCTTCGCCCGCTTCCGCGTCGGCGCCTGAGCCACGTTCCACCTGGTCCCAGCCCCCTTTAGGCTGGGAACCGCCCCCGCCCGCTGACCAGGGCGGGCGGAACGCCGAACGGGCTCACCCAGCGCCAACCGTCCATGGGCGGGCCGCTTCGGCACCATGAACGACGAGGAGGCCATTGCCGTGCAGGACACCGAACCGGTTCCCGCGGCAGTGGCCTCCTCGCGTGTACGCGCAGGCCGGGTATCCGCACACCCAGGCCTGTGAGCCAGCAGGTGCAAAAAGGAGAAGTCCATGCAGGAGACGCAGGAGACCGCGCAGGACCCCAAGGCGGGCTCGCGCCGCCGGGTGCTGCTCAAGCTGTCCGGTGAAGCCTTCGCCGGTGGCGGCGGGCTCGGCGTCGACCCGGACGTCGTGCACGCGATCGCCCGGGAGATCGCCACGGTCGTCCGCGCCGGTACCGAGGTCGCGGTGGTCATCGGCGGCGGCAACTTCTTCCGGGGTGCCGAGCTGCAGGTCCGCGGGATGGACCGGGCCCGTTCGGACTACATGGGCATGCTCGGCACCGTGATGAACTGCCTGGCGCTGCAGGACTTCCTGGTCAAGGAGGGCATCGAGACCCGGGTCCAGACCGCCATCACCATGGGCCAGGTGGCCGAGCCGTACCTGCCACTGCGGGCCGTCCGGCACCTGGAGAAGGGCCGTGTGGTGATCTTCGGTGCCGGTATGGGCATGCCGTACTTCTCGACCGACACCACGGCCGTCCAGCGCGCCCTGGAGATCCACGCCGACGTCCTGCTGATGGGCAAGAACGGCGTGGACGGTGTCTACGACTCCGACCCGCGGACCAACCCGGACGCGGTGAAGTTCGACGCGCTGGAGTACTCCGAGGTCATTGCGCGCGACCTCAAGGTCGCCGACCTCACCGCGATCACGCTGTGCAAGGACAACAACCTCCCGATGCTGGTCTTCGAACTGCTGGCGGAGGGCAATATCGCGCGTGCGGTGAAGAGTGAGAAGATCGGCACACTCATCAGCCAGGATTCCGTCCGGGCCTGAGCAGCAACCAGCCGTACGGGACGGCGTCCGCCGCGACCGGCCCCGATGCCGACACCGGTCGGGACAACAGCAGATGAACCGGACAGGGAGACCACAGTGATCGACGAGATCATCCTCGAGGCCGAGGAGAAGATGGAGAAGGCCGTCAACGTCGCCAAGGACGACCTTGCGGCCATTCGAACCGGCCGTGCTCACCCGGCGATGTTCGCCAAGATCGTCGCCGAGTACTACGGCGCCGTGACGCCGATCAACCAGCTGGCCTCGTTCTCGGTGCCGGAGCCCCGGATGGCGGTCGTCTCGCCGTTCGACAAGACCGCGCTGAAGGCCATCGAGCAGGCGATCCGCGACTCCGACCTGGGCGTCAACCCGTCGAACGACGGCTCCATCATCCGAGTGGTGCTGCCCGAGCTCACCGAGGAGCGCCGCCGGGAGTTCATCAAGATCGCCCGCACCAAGGGCGAGGACGCCAAGGTCTCGATCCGTTCGGTGCGCCGCAAGGCCAAGGACGGGATCGACAAGCTGGTGAAGGACGGCGAGGTCGGCGAGGACGACGGCCGCCGCGGCGAGAAGGAGCTCGACGACCTCACGGCCAAGTACGTGGCCCAGGTCGACGTGCTGCTGAAGCACAAGGAATCCGAGCTGCTCGAGGTCTGATGAACGACGCCCCTGACGCCCCTGGCTACTGGGGCCCGTCCGACCAGCAGTTCCAGCCCTACCGCCCGGCGCCGCAGCCGCAGGCACCCCGGCTGTCGGCCCAGCCGACGCCGGGGTACGGCGAGCACCCGGCGCCGGTCCAGGGACAGCCCGTCCCGGGGCATGCCGTCCCCGGGCACCCCGCCCAGGGACACCCCGGCCAGGCCGCCCACCAGGGCGGGCCGGGCGCTGTCCCGGGTGGCCCCGCCCTCCGTTCGGATCAGTCGCAGCAGCCTCCGGTGTACTGGGGCGCAGACGCGGAGGACACTCAGGTCATGCCTCCCGTACCGGCGGATCCCGGCCCGCACTCCGGCGTGCCCGACCACGGCCCCGCCCAGGGCCGGCCGGCACCGCACCACGGGCGGGCGACCCCCGGTCAGCACGCGGCGTACGGTCAGCCGGCGGTCCCCGGCCAGCCGGCCGACCCCGGCGCGGGCCCGGCCCGGGAGGCCGGCCGGCTGAGCGGCGGCCCGTTGTTCCGGGACGGGCAGCCCGAGACGGCGCCGCCTGGTGTGACGGAGACGGTCGTGCTGCGCGCGATAACCGACGACGTCATCCCCGCCCCCGGTCCCGGCGCCCAGCCGTACCCGGGGGCTCCGGTGCATCCCGCGCCGCCGCAGAGCCACCGGGCGGCCGGGCAGCCCCACTTCGTGCCGTCGTCCCACCCAGGGCAGGAGACACCCGTGGCCGCCCAGCCCGCCCCGCAACCGGAGCCGCGCAAGCAGCGCGGTGGCCGCAACCTCCAGGCCGCCATAGGCGTGGGGGTGGGCCTCGGCGCGGTGATCGTCGCCTCGCTGTTCGTGGTCAAGGCGCTGTTCCTCGTGGTCGTGATGGCCGCGGTGGTGGTCGGCAGCTGGGAGCTGACGTCCCGGCTCGCCGAGCGCAAGCAGATCAAGGTGCCGCTGGTCCCGCTGGTGGTGGGCGGCGTTGCGATGGTCGCCACCGGCTACTGGGCCGGGGTCGAGTGGGCCGCCGCCTCGCTGGCGCTGACCGGGCTGGCGGTGATGGTCTGGCGGATGGCCGCACCGCCGGAGAACTACCTGCGGGACATAACGGCGGGTGTGTTCACCGCCTTCTACGTGCCGTTCCTGGCCACCTTCGTGGCGATGATGCTGGCGGCCGACGACGGCCCCCAGCGGATCGTGCTCTTCCTGATCGTCACGATCTGTAGTGACACCGGCGCCTACGCCGTGGGCTACAAGTTCGGCAAGAACAAGCTGGCTCCGACGATCAGCCCCGGCAAGACCCGCGAGGGCCTGGCCGGCGGCATCGGCCTGTCGATGCTGGCGGGCGCCCTGCTGATGCAGCTGATCATCGACGACGGCAGCTGGTGGCAGGGCCTGATCCTGGGCGGCTGCGCGGCGGTCACCGCGACCCTGGGCGACCTGGGCGAGTCGATGATCAAGCGCGACCTCGGGATCAAGGACATGGGCACCCTGCTGCCCGGCCACGGCGGCATCATGGACCGGCTGGACTCGCTCCTGCCGACCGCCCCGGTGGTCTGGCTGCTGCTCGCCGCCTTCGTCGGCAGCTAGCGCGACGACTCAGCGCGACGCTCAGCGCGGGGGGGGGGGGCGCCCCCCCCCCCGGGGGGCCCCCCCCCCCCGCCCCCCCCGAAAACAACCCACAACACACACGACCCCCCAAAGGAGACGCGCGCCGGCGCG